>NZ_CP086111.1:550000-850000 GCF_016806835.2 Skermanella rosea
GTGACGGCGTACCTTTTGTATAATGGGTCAGCGACTTAGAGTATGCAGCGAGCTTAAGACGGTAGGTGGAGGCGCAGCGAAAGCGAGTCTGAACAGGGCGCTTGAGTTGCATGCTCTAGACCCGAAACCTGATGATCTAGCCATGGGCAGGTTGAAGGTGCGGTAACACGCACTGGAGGACCGAACTCACGCCTGTTGAAAAAGTCGGAGATGACCTGTGGCTAGGGGTGAAAGGCCAATCAAATCAGGAAATAGCTGGTTCTCCGCGAAAGCTATTTAGGTAGCGCGTCGGATGGTTGCCCACGGGGGTAGAGCACTGGATGGGCTAGGGGGCCTCACCGCTTACCAAACCTAACCAAACTCCGAATACCGTGGAGCACAGTCCGGCAGACAGACGGTCGGTGCTAAGGTCGATCGTCAAGAGGGAAACAGCCCAGACCGCCAGCTAAGGTCCCCAAGTGGTGGCTAAGTGGGAAAGGATGTGGGAAGGCCATGACAACCAGGAGGTTGGCTTAGAAGCAGCCATCCTTTAAAGAAAGCGTAATAGCTCACTGGTCTAGACAAGCCGGCCTGCGCCGAAAATGTACCGGGGCTCAAGCCACCCACCGAAGCTGCGGGTGCACGCAAGTGCGCGGTAGCGGAGCGTTGCCTAGGCCGATGAAGGGTGCCCGTGAGGTCACCTGGAGGTATGGCAAGTGAGAATGCTGACATGAGTAGCGACAAAGAGTGTGAGAAACACTCTCGCCGGAAGTCCAAGGGTTCCTGCGCACGGTTAATCCGCGCAGGGTGAGCCGGCCCCTAAGGCGAGGCCGAAAGGCGTAGTCGATGGGAACCTGGTTAATATTCCAGGGCCTGGCAGAGGTGACGAATCCCGAAGTGCGTGCGGCCTTATCGGATTGGCCGTGCGCTGGAGGGGTTCCTGGAAACAGCCCTGCCATACAGACCGTACCCGAAACCGACACAGGTGGACAGGTAGAGCATACCCAGGCGCTTGAGAGAATGGTGTTGAAGGAACTCGGCAAATTGCCCTCGTAACTTCGGGAGAAGAGGGCCCCGTTCCTGCGCAAGCAGGGGCGGGGGGCACAGACCAGGGGGTGGCGACTGTTTACTAAAAACACAGGGCTCTGCGAAGTCTGGCATGACGACGTATAGGGTCTGACGCCTGCCCGGTGCCGGAAGGTTAAAGGGAGGGGTGCAAGCTCCGAACTGAAGCCCCGGTAAACGGCGGCCGTAACTATAACGGTCCTAAGGTAGCGAAATTCCTTGTCGGGTAAGTTCCGACCTGCACGAATGGCGTAACGACTTCCCCGCTGTCTCCAACACCAACTCAGCGAAATTGAATTCTCCGTGAAGATGCGGAGTACCCGCGGTCAGACGGAAAGACCCCGTGCACCTTTACTCCAGCTTTGCAGTGGTGCCAGGGTTCCCATGTGTAGGATAGGTGGGAGGCTATGAAACGCAGGCGCCAGCTTGCGCGGAGCCATCCTTGAAATACCACCCTTGGGATCTCTGGCATCTAACCGCGCTCCCTGAACCGGGAGCCGGGACCCTGCATGGCGGGGAGTTTGACTGGGGCGGTCGCCTCCCAAAGAGTAACGGAGGCGCGCGAAGGTTGGCTCAGAGCGGTCGGAAATCGCTCGACGAGTGCAATGGCATAAGCCAGCCTGACTGCGAGACCGACAAGTCGAGCAGAGACGAAAGTCGGCCATAGTGATCCGGTGGTCCCGCGTGGAAGGGCCATCGCTCAACGGATAAAAGGTACGCCGGGGATAACAGGCTGATCTCCCCCAAGAGTCCACATCGACGGGGAGGTTTGGCACCTCGATGTCGGCTCATCACATCCTGGGGCTGGAGCAGGTCCCAAGGGTTCGGCTGTTCGCCGATTAAAGTGGTACGTGAGCTGGGTTTAGAACGTCGTGAGACAGTTCGGTCCCTATCTGCCGTGGGTGTCGGAGTGCTGAGAGGCGCTGTCCCTAGTACGAGAGGACCGGGATGGACGCACCTCTGGTGTACCGGTTGTGGCGCCAGCCGCATCGCCGGGTAGCTAAGTGCGGACGGGATAACCGCTGAAAGCATCTAAGCGGGAAACCCCCCTCAAAACAAGCACTCCCCTTAGAGCCGGGATAGACCATCCCGTCGATAGGAGGCGTGTGGAAGCGCGGCAACGCGTGAAGCTAAGCCTTACTAATCGCTCGATCGGCTTGATCCCAACGCGGGCGCGTCCCGCGCAGCAGAAAGCCAGCACGACAAGCATCCGTCGAAGACGCATCACATCCTCACACCTCGAAGCACCCGGGCGCTTGGTCGACCTGGTGGTCATAGCGAGGGGCCCGCACCCGATCCCATCCCGAACTCGGCCGTGAAAACCCTCCGCGCCAATGGTACTGCGTCTCAAGACGTGGGAGAGTAGGTCGCCGCCAGGTCCACCAATCGCCCGTGCGCTTCAAGGCAAACGAACCGTCACGAATTCTCCCATGCGGATACGCTCAGCGCCGCCCGGTTACCCGGGCGGCGCTGATGTCGTTCGAGGATTGGGGTTGCCGGGTCAATCCGCGCTTTGGTCGATCCGGGCCATTTCCTCGCCGGCCTTGCGCAGGTTCCGGCCGGCTTCGTCCATCACGGACAGGCCGTTGCCGATGCTGCTCGTCAGCTCGCTGATCCGTTTCGCCGTGTCGCTCGCGACCTGCGTGGACACTTCCGAGATCCGGACATTGCTGTCATGCAGGGTTTCGATCCGGTTCCGGAGGATGCTGCTCTGGCATGACAGAAGCGCATCGACCGACCGGCAGTTCATCAGCTCCTGGAGGTCGCTCATGTTCTTCTGGGCGGTCTCGCGCGTCGTGTTGATCCATTCGTGCAGGATGGCTTGCCACCCCTCCGTCATGATGGTCCCGCATCTCATCAGCACGTCCATGTTGAAGGTGGCGTGCTTCGTGGCTTCCTCGGACACCCGCAGTGAAAAATCGAGCATCCTGCCGATCCGGGCGGTCGATTCCTCGACCAGTTGGATCGCCGAGTCCATCGACTTGTCACCCGCTTCCTTCCCCGCATCCCTCATGGATCGGAGCGTGTCCCTCGATGCCTCGATCATCCTTGTCTCTTCGGCCTCTGCGACGGTCGCAGCGCTTTCCTTATCCGCAGCCATCTCCTCACTCCTTAGCCGGTTGATTATCTACGTTTCTTGGGCATTGGCGGCCCGGTATACGCGGCCGTATCCGGGAGGCGGCGCCAGACTATCATGACTCGCGCAGATCGAAGAGAATATTGGAGCAGTCCTCGTGTGACAAACTGGGCTCATATGTTAATATATCGATTTATATAGACTTGCCGTGAGTGGCTATTCACCGGAAACCAGAAAATTATCCTTTTGGTGTCCGGGAGCCTGCTGTCACGCCGACTGTCGGAACCACGAGGGCATTTTTCACAAATATTCCGTTTTCGGCCCAGGCTTCACGGTTCGGAATGGCTCCCATCCACCGTTGGCCTGGAAACCCCGAACGGCTAGCCTGGGGCATTCATCCGTTGAAGGTTCATGTCATGACGACGCGCCGTCCGAGACGCTCATCCGATCCCGACCAGCTCGACCTGCTCGACATTCCCGAAGCCACGGCGGTGATGCTCACATATTCAGGCCGCACCCTGGATCTCGAGAAACCGGATTTCAGCCGTTTCGAGATCGAGGACATCGCCCGGCCGCTGGCCTACCAGTGCCGGTTCGTCGGCAATACCCGGGCCTTCTACAGCGTCGCCCAGCACTGCGTCCTGGCGAGCGAGCTGGCGCCCCAAGGGTTCGAGTACGAGGCCCTGATGCACGACAGCGAGGAGGCGTTCACCGGCGACTGGCCGACGCCGTGGAAGGTCCGGATCGGCCGAGACGCCATCAAGGCCGCCATCGAGCCACTGAAGGCGGCGCTCGCCGCCCGCTTCGGCTTCAGCCATCCCCAGCACGACGCGGTGAAGCTCGCCGACCAGCGCAGCCTGGCGACCGAGCTGCGCGACCTCTGCGCTCCCCATCGGGTCAACTGGCGGGACCTTCCCGCCCCGGCCCCCGATCCCATCGTGCCCCTCGGTCCCGACGATGCCATGGCCGCCTTCATCAGGCGCTATCATGAACTGCGTTCGGCCCAGCCGCACAAAGTCTGAGGAAACAAATCCGACCCCGCCCCGTTCTTGCCGGTGATCCGAGCTTTGTTGATGGCACGAGGAAAGAACGAATGCAGGTCATACGGGTTGCGGAACATACCCAGGAGCTTGAAGAGCCCGGTCTGGACCGGTTCAGCGCGGCCTACGAGGAGCGGCTGGAGCGGGTCCTGAAAGGCCTCTTCTCGGCCTGTCCGGACTGCGCCAGCGACGCCTGGGAAGAAGCGGCCGACGATTTCGACAGTCAGGTCGGCCGCGAAAAGGTCGTCGAATTCTGCCTGGAGCGCGGCTACGATGTCCGCCGCACCCCGGGCAGCGGCACCAACGGCAAGACCGAGCTTGTCGGGTGCTGGCGGGACGTGGGCATCATGCTGCTGGCCCGGGACCGCGGGTTGATCGACGCCTGACCTCTGGTCGGAATGGCGTGAAGTCACGGGGGAGGGGACGCACATGAAAATCGACGGCAGACCATACCGGACGATCTGGCTCGCCGACGACGGCTGGTCGGTGGAGATCATCGACCAGACGCGCCTCCCCCATGATTTCGCGATCGCCCGCCTGACGACGGTCGAGGAGGCGGCGCACGCGATCCGCGCGATGCTGGTGCGCGGCGCGCCGCTGATCGGGGCGACCGCGGCCTACGGCATGGCTCTGGCGGCCCGCGAGGCGCCGGACGACCAGTCCTTGTCGCAGGCATCCGACCGCCTGCTGGCGACCCGCCCCACCGCCGTCAACCTGCGCTGGGCGCTGGAGCGGATGCGAAGGCGCCTGGCCGAACTGGCTCCCGCCGACCGTGCCGCGGCCGCCTACGCGGAGGCCGAGGCGCTGTGCGACGAGGATGTGGCGTTCAACGAATCGATCGGCACCCACGGCGCCGACCTGATCCGGCAAGCGTCGGAGAAGGCCGGGGGCAGGGTGGTCAACGTCCTGACCCACTGCAACGCCGGATGGCTCGCCACGGTGGACTGGGGCACGGCGCTGTCTCCCATCTACAAGGCGTTCGAGGAAGGCATCCGCCTGCATGTCTGGGTCGACGAGACCCGGCCGCGCAACCAGGGCGCCAGCCTCACCGCCTGGGAATTGAATCATCACGGCGTGCCGCACACGGTGGTGGTCGACAATGTCGGCGGACACCTGATGCAGCACGGCATGGTCGATCTGTGCATCACCGGAACCGACCGGACCACCGCGAGCGGCGACGTCTGCAACAAGATCGGGACCTACCTGAAGGCCCTCGCGGCGCATGACAACGGCGTGCCGTTCTACGTGGCGCTGCCGTCCCCGACCATAGACTGGACCATCGAGGACGGCGTCAGGGAGATCCCGATCGAGCAACGGGAAGGGTCCGAAGTCTCGGCCCTGACCGGCCGCACGGCGGACGGACGGATCGAGACGGTCACCGTCACGCCGGAAGGCAGCCCCGTCGCCAACTACGCCTTCGACGTCACCCCGGCGCGGCTCGTCACCGGGCTGATCACCGAACGCGGCGTCTGCCCGGCATCACGCGAGGGACTGCGGAACCTGTTCCCCACATCCTGAAGCGCCGGAAGTCGCGGAGTTTCGGACGTTGATCGGCCGGGGGCGGGATATCGGGGTCAGGCCACCATTTCCCGCAAGCTCTCCAGAGTTTCGACGTCGAAGGGAAATGGTGGCCTGACCCCGATATCCCTCGTCGGCGCCGACCGTCGATACCGGAGCATCAGTTCCGGGTCATCGGCCCCAGATGCTCGGCCGCGGTGCGCAGCGTGGTCTTCACCGTCATGGGCGAATAGGGCTTGTCCATGAAGCCCAGCGGCAGGGCTCCCTCGGCCCGCGCGCGGGTCGCCGGATCGTTGTTGGCGGTCATGAAGATCGATCCGATGCCGAACCGGGTCCTGATCTCCCGCGCCGCCCAGATGCCGTCCATCTCTCCGGCCAGCCGGATGTCCATCAGGACCATGTCGGGCAGGACTTCCCCGGCAAGCCGGATGGCGTCCTCGGCCGTCGCCGTCACGCCGCACACGCCATAGCCCAGCCGCGCCACCAGGCGCTTCAGGGCCAGCGCCGTTATCGCCTCGTCCTCGACCAGCAGCAACTGGAGCCCCGTGCCGGCTTTCCGGTTGCCGTCGTTCCGCCCGGCAACGGGCGGCGTGGAGCCGCCGCCCAGGCTGCCCAGTCCGCTGACCCGATAGTCGATCGCCGGCTGCATCAGTTCGAACCCCCGCTGGAAGCGTGTGGTTGCCAAGTTACGCTCACGTATCATGTCAAGTAGGCGGCAGGGAGACGGTAAATCGAGCGCCTCCCGCCTCGTCGGTCGCACCGTAGGAGAACTTGGCCGCCAACTGGAGCGATAGTGAACTGACTATGGTCATTCCCAGGCCACCGTTCAACGGCTCGAAATCGTCGGGCAGTCCGACACCGTGGTCGGCCACGGTCAGGACATATCCGCCCCCCTCCTGCCGGACGAAGGAAACCCGGATGGTGCCGTCCGCTCCGGGCGGATAGGCGTACTTGAAGGCGTTGGTGACCAGTTCGTTCACGATCAGGGCCAGGGGGATCGCGCGGTCGGTCGACAGCTCGGCCGGGTCCGCCTTGACCTCCAGATGATATTCCTCGCCTTCCGACAGCATGAAGTTCGACAGGTCGTCGCACAGCCCGTACAGGTACTGGTCGAACTCGACGCTTTGCAGCTTGTCCGTCTGATAGAGCCGCTGGTGCAGCTGGGCGACCGTGGAAACCCGGTTGTGGGCGTCGGCGAACTGGCGCCGGGTATCCGGGTCGTCGATCCCGTCGCCCTGGAGCGACAGCAGGCTGGCGATCATGTGGAGGCTGTTCTTGACGCGGTGGTTGACCTCCCGCATCAGCATGTCCTTCTGGACCAGCAGCCCGTCCTTCTCGGCCGCCAGGGCCTCGATCTCGCGAAGCTTGGCGCTGAGTTCGGCCAGCTTGCGCTGGTGGCGGACGATCACCTCGTCGATCGCATGGCCCAGGCTGTGGGCGATCTCCAGCGTCCAGGATGGCCATGGCTGGGAATAGCACCGCATCCGCTCGGTCCAGCGCTCGAAGGAGCGGCGCGGCAGGATGCGGGTCTTTTCCGAGTCCGTGCTGACGGGCTTGTTCGGGTCGCCGCCCCAGGTGATCGTCCTGGTCACCTCCGGCCGGAACCACATCAGCGCGTTCGCCTGGTCGGGCCCCAGGAAAACCGCCAGCGCGCCGCTGGCGATGGTCGAATGCTCCGCGAACCGGGGAGAAATGCCGGCCATATGGTCGGTCCCGACCGGGTGCCCGGCGTCCGATCGCCGGCGCAGCGCCTCGGCCATCTCCAGGACGGTTTCGGGCGGCGGCGTTTCGCCGACGAGTTGGACCTGCCCGTCGCGGATCACTGCGGCGCCGCCCGCGTCGAACAGGCGGGCCAGGGTCACCGGGCCATGGGTCAGCGCCGCCGTGAAATCGTCCGCTCCGGCCATCTGCTCCAACAGCCGGGCATGGATCTCCACATGGGCCTGGCGTTCGTCCCAGTCGGCGGTCGTTTCCACCTCGGTCAGCCGCATGGCGAAGGCGTCGACCAGCAGGGTGACCGCGGTCCGGACGCCCGGCGGTATCAGCAGCGGCTCGCGGTGGTGCCCGATCACCAGCCCCCAGAGCCGCCCGTGCTTCATCACCGAAACCGACATGGAGCCGTTGACGCCCAGGTTCCGGTGATACTCCAGGTGGACCGGCGACAGCGCGCGCAGGCGGGCGAAGGTCAGGTCCAGCGGTTGCGCCCCGTCGCGCGACCCCACCGACAGCAGCGGCACCCGGTCGGCGTCGCGGTCCGGAACGAAGCGGCTGTGGTTCCGCGCATAGAGCTCGCGCGCCTGGCGGGGGATGTCGGATTCCGGGAAATGCAGGCCCAGCAGGGAGTGCTCCAGATCCGCGGCCTTGTCCTCGGCGATGGCCTCCCCGTTCCATTCCGGGTCGAACCGGTAGATCAGCACCCGCCCCAGTCCGGTCAGGTCGCGGATCGCCGTCACCGTCAGCCGGCCCAGTTCCGCGAGCGACCGGACGTCGCGCAGGCGCACCATGGTGCGCGGCAGCATGGCGGGGACCGCGTCGCGATCGCCGGCCGGCTCCGCCTCGACGATGACGAACCCGTCGTGGGCATGGACCGCATAGTCCAGGGGAGCACCGCCCGCCGGCAGGGTCGCGGCCAGGCGCAGGGGGTTCGCTCCGTCCAGGTCGCCCGCAGCCTGGGCTTCGCGGATCCGGTCCACCAGATCGGCGCCGGCCAGTTCCGCCAGCGGCCGGCGGCGCAGCTCGCCCGGCGTCACGCCGAACAGGTCCGGCGCGTTGGCGCTGTAGACGGCCAGCGACAGGTCCGCGGGGTTCAGCGCCAGCAGGGCACCGTGCGGCTGGATCGCGCCTGGAATGTGGATCGGCTCGCGTTCGCATGGGGTCAGGTCGACGCCCTCTGCGGATGCCAGCCGTTCGACCAGGGTACGGGCTCCGTTCCGGTCGAGTTCAGGGGAAGGCCGGCTGGCGGCACCGGAAGCTTCAGGACGGTGAGAGGAGTACATGCTCATCCGGACAGGGTTCTAAGCGCGATTTACAATAACACGCCGCATGCCGCCATGTTCAGGTCAAGGCGCCTGCTCTGCCCAAAGGCCTACCCCTCGTACTTGCGCAGGTCGTCGATCATCTTGCCGTCGTTGGGCAGGCTGCCGGGCGCCACGATCTCCACGGCGCCCTTCAGCTTGGTCACGGCCGCGAGGCTGGCCGCCAGCGCGCCGGCGTCGGCATCGGACGGCGCCTCCACCTTCAAGGTCATGATGTCGGTCCCCTCCGCCCGATCGACCACCAGGCGCCCGCGGCGGCATTCCGGGTGCCGCTTCAGGACCTCGGCGACCTGCCCGGCATGGACGAACATGCCCTTGACCTTGGTGGTCTGGTCGGCGCGGCCCATCCAGCCGCGGATGCGCCGGTTCGTCCGCCCGCACGGGCTGGTGCCGGGCATGAAGGCGGACAGGTCGCCCGTCGCGAAGCGCACCAGCGGATAGTCGCGGTTGAGCACCGTCACGACGATCTCCCCGACCTCGCCCTCGGAGACCGGGTCGCCGGTGCCGGGGCGCACGATCTCGACGATCACATGCTCGTCCAGGACCAGTCCGTCGCGGGCGGCGGTCTCGTAGGCCACAAGGCCCAGGTCGGCGGTGCCGTAGCTCTGGAAGACCTCCAGGCCGCGATCCCGGTAGAAGCGCTTCACGTCAGGCATGAAGGCGCCGCCGGTGACATGGCCGAGCCGCAGGAACGACAGGTCGACGCCCTGCTCGTCCGCCTTCTCCAGGATGACCTTCAGGTAGTCGGGCGTACCGGCGTAGCCCGCAGGCCGGACGCCGGCGATCGCCTGGACCTGCAGTTCCGTATTGCCGGTGCCGGCGGGAAACACCGCGCAGCCGAGCGCGTGGGCGCCACTCTCGAACATCGAGCCGGCCGGGGTGAAGTGATAGGAGAAGCAGTTGTGCAGCACGTCGCCGGCGCGGAACCCTGTGGCGAACAGCGCCCGCGCGAAGCGCCAGTAATCCGTCCGGCGGGCTTCCGGATCGAAGATCGGGCCGGGCGAGGCGAAGATCCGGGCGAGTTCGCCCGGCGCTACCGCGCTGAACCCGCCGAACGGCGGCTCCCGCCCCTGAAGGTCGGTCAGGTCCGACTTGCGGGTGACCGGCAGGGCCGCCAGGCTTTCCCAGGTCGTCACCGCCATGGCGTCGATGCCGCGCAGGATGCGGCCATAGGCGGGGGCACGCCGCTGGGCCAGGTGGATCTGTTCCGGCAAGGCCGCCAGCAGCGACGCCTCCCTTTCGTCGGCCGAGCGGGTCTCCAGATCGTCATAGAAGTTGTTGGCCATCGGGTGCCCTCTTATTCGATGAAAGCTTTACGAGCGCTGCCTATTACCGGGGTGTCGCATACTATTCATAAAGTCGCACCTGTTTTCTCTTTACCATGATCCCGGGTTGATCGTATGGTTCTACAACAGGTTGTGGTCACGTGCCGGAGGGTGCCATGGGAGATTGGACGACGGTTCAGTTTTCGGAAGTCCCCGACCTTCCGACCCGCAAGGCCATCCTGCAATGGGCCGAGCAGAGCATCACCGGCCGTTTCCTCAGCTTCAACACGACCGACGGGCTGGGCCGCCGAAAGTTCGGCCTGGAGTTCCAGCACCCCGACGACGCCGCCAGTTTCCAGCGCCGCTGGCTGGCCGGGCAGGAGCTTTGCGAAGAGCAAGGATGCGCCGACTGAATGGTTCAGAGGGGCTTCTGAAGCGGAACCTTCATGCTTTGCAGCCGCCACAGCAGGTCGCACCAGAGGAGGAAATGGTCCTCCTCGAAGCTGCCGTGCCTGAGGGTGTACAGTGTCGCTTCGTAAGTGTCCGGTGAGATCCGCGGCCCGGGAATCTTCAGAACCTGCAGCGCCACGGTCAGCCCCAGCATTTCGTTCAGGAGCAGGTAATCGCGGTGCGCCGCCTTGTTCGGCGTTCTCAGGAAGACAACCGGGCGCAGCTTGATGATCCATTTCAGGGAAAAGCTCGCCTGCTTCGGTTCCTCTGCGCGCTTGATCCGGTGAAACTCCTTGAAGCGGCTCAGGTCCTCCCAATAGAGCCTGACGACATCGATCAGGATCGTATGGTTAAGCGACAATCCCGTCAGCCCATGGGGAAGCCAGATCTGCTCCCGCAGGAAGTCGTAGGTCAGCTTGATGGCCGTGAACTTGTCCCGCATGACCTCGTCGGGCCGGCGTAGGATGCCTTCCCCATCGCTCAACGGGCCGCTCCGCGCTTGCCCATCTGTTCGATGGCGGTGCGGATCAACTTGCCATACTCGGTCGATGACGACTCAAGGAATTCCCGATACTCATCGATGCTGAACGCAGGCGCATCGTTGGGCAAACGCCAGTCCCAGACCGCGTTGAGTTCCGGATTCTCAAGGCCGTCGTCGAAGTCGCGCAAGGCTTCTTCCAGCGTAGGGTTGTCCGGTATCACGTCGGTCGTTCCATCAAGAGTCGCGGCCCGCGAATCGCGGGCCGCAAAATCGAAAGAGGTATAGCATGTGGGGGTGCCGTCATCAAGGGCTTGTGCCGTGTCGTCACGCTACAGCCATCTCTTGCGGCGCTTGTAGCTTTTCAGGTTCTTGAAGCTGCGCCGTTCCTCGCCCCCGCCGCCGAGGTAGAATTCCTTTACGTCCTCGTTGTTGACCAGTTCCTCCGCCGTGCCGTCGAGCACGACCTTGCCGGACTCCATGATGTAGCCGTAGCTGGCGGCCTGGAGCGCCATGCGGGCGTTCTGCTCGACCAGCAGGATGGTCACGCCCAGGTCGCGGTTGATCTGGCGGATGATCGAGAAGACCTCCTTCACCAGCAGCGGCGACAGGCCCATGGAAGGCTCGTCCATCAGGATCAGCTTGGGCCTGGCCATCAGCGCGCGGCCGATCGCCAGCATCTGCTGCTCGCCGCCCGAGAGATAGCCCGCGAGGCCCGTCCGCTCCTTCAGGCGCGGGAAATACTCGTAGACCATCTCGATGTCCTGCTTGACCCCTTTGTCGCGCCGGGTGAAGGCGCCCAGGCGGAGGTTTTCCAGGCAGGTCATGTCGGAGACGATGCGGCGGCCTTCCATCACCTGGAAGATGCCGCGGCGGACGATCTGGTCCGGATCGATTCCGTTGATCCGTTCGCCCCTGAAGCTGATGTCGCCCCGCGTGACCGCGCCGTCCTCGGTCTTCAACAGGCCGGAGATGGCCTTCAGCGTCGTCGATTTGCCGGCCCCGTTGGCGCCCAGCAGGGCCACGATCTCGCCTTCCGGCACCTGGAGGCTCAGGCCGCGCAGGACCAGGATGACATCGTTGTAGACGACCTCGATATTGTTGACGGAAAGCAGGGCCGGCTTGCCCGCGGCTGCGGCCGGCGCGGGGGCGGCGTTGGCGTCGATGACGGCGGTCATGGCCTCAATCCAGTAGTGAAGGAGGCCGGGACGGGCGGACCGTCCCGGCGCAGGTCGTGCCGGATGCCGCTTACCAGCCCAGCCATTCCTTCTTGCGCGGCAGGTCGACGCTGGTGACCTTCTCCAGCTTGATCGTCCCCGCCTTCACCAGTTCGTCCACCGAGGCCTCGGTGGCGCCGCCGACCTTGGCGCGGTAGATCGCCACGGTGGTGGTGCCGCGGTGGTCGTCCGGCGTCCAGGTCGAGGGGACGCAGACCCCTTCCATGCCGGCCGGCACCCAGTCCTTCTTCTGGTACATGCCCTGCTTGATGTTGGCGCCGGTGATGCCGCCGTTCTTGGCGGCCCACTCCATCGCCTCCTTCATGTAGAAGGCGGAGCAGATGCCGCTGATGTAGTGGACCGGGCGGTAGGCGGTGCCCGACGCGTCGGAGATTTTGGAGATTTCCCGGACCGTCTGCATGCCCGGCGCCTCGCCGCCCCACACCACGCCGGTGCGGACCGGGAAGACCACGCCGTCGGCGGCCTTGCCGGCGGCCTTCATGGCGTTCTCGTCCATGCCCCAGACATTGCCCATGAACTGCACCTTGGCGCCGACCGTGTCGCAGGCCCGCAGCACCGAGATGTTCGACCCCGCCGTATTGCCCAGATAGGCATAGTTGGCGCCGCTGTCCTTCAGCGTCAGGCACTGGGCGGTATAGTCGCCCGGCGTCAGCGCGAACTGCACGGCGGGAAGCACGTCGAAGCCCAGCTCCTTCGCCAACTCCTCGCCGGCTTCCTTGGGCGCGTTGGGGTAGGGGTGATTGGCGCCCATGTGGACGTATTTCGGCTTGCCCGAACCGCCCTTGGCCTTCCAGTCCTCCGCCGCCCATTGCAGCATGGCGCGCAGCGAGTCCGAATAGGACGGGCCGTAGAAGAAGTTGTACGGCGCCGCCTTGGTCGATTTCTCGCCCGACCCGTTCGGGTCGGTCAGCTGCCCGGCGTAGGAGCCGGAGAAGTAGGGGATCTCGTCCTTGGCGATGAAGGTGATCAGCGCCTCGGTGTCGGCCGTGCCCCAGCCCTGGATCGCCACGACCTTGTCGCGGCCGGACCATTTCTTGTACTGCGAGATGGCGCGCGGGACCTGATAGCCGTAGTCGAAGGTCTCGACGCCCATCTGGGTCCCGCCGGCGCCGCCGGTCTTGTTGATGTAGGCCAGCGCATCGGCCACGCCTTGGCCGAACGGGACGCCCACGTCGGACGTGGCGCCGCTGTAGTCGGCCAAGTGCCCGACCTTGACCTGGGCCAGGGCCGGGGAAGCCAGGGCGATCGCCGCGGTCGCGGCCAGGATGACGCTCTTCATGTTCATGGGGTCAGCCTCCTCATACTCTTCTTGTGGTTGTTGATTTTGGTTGTCCGGGCCCGGTCAGTGGGAGAACGGGTAGAGCTTCCAGTACGCCTTGACCTGGTGCCACCGGTGGGCCAGCCCGTCCGGCTCGAAGATCAGGAACAGGATGATCACGGCGCCGATCGCCATCTCGCGCAGGAAGGCGAGGCTGTTGCTCAGGTCCAGCGCCCGGTCTATGGCGCTTCCGGCCAGCGCGTCGGTCAGCCACTGCATGCTTTCCGGAAGCAGCACCATGAAGGCCGTGCCCATCAGCGATCCCATGATGGAGCCCAGCCCGCCGATGATGATCATGCCCAGGAACTGGATCGAGAACAGGATCGTGAAGCCCTCGACCGAGACGAACTGGAGGTAGTGGGCGTAGAGCGCGCCGCCGATCCCGGCATAGAAGGCCGAGATGCCGAACGACAGGGTCCGGTACTTGGTCAGGTTGATGCCCATCATCTCCGCCGAGAGGTAATGGTCCCGCACCGCCACCAGCGCCCGCCCGTCGCGGGTGCGCATCAGGTTGGTGCCGAGGATGTACATCACGACCACATAGGCCAGCACCACGTAGAAATAGCTCTCGTCGGTGTCGAAGGTGACTCCGAAGATCGAGAAGGGCTCGGTCAGCGTGCCGGCCACCCCGCCCGAGAACCAGGAGGCCCGGGCGAAGAAGTCCTGGAGGATGAACTGCGCCGCCAGCGTGGCGATCGCCAGGTAGAGCCCCTTCAGACGGGCCGCCGGCAGGCCGAACACCATGCCGACCGCCGTCGTCATGACCCCTGCCAGCGGGATCGCGAAGAACACCGGCACGCCGAAGTTCGACACCAGCCAGGCGGAGCTGAAGGCCCCGAACCCGAAGAAGGCCGCGTGCCCGATCGAGATCTGGCCGGTGAACCCGACCAGGATGTTCAGCCCCAGCGCCGCGATGCCCAGGTATCCGATCTGGATCAGCAGGCTCAGCAGGTACCGGTCCATCACCAGCGGCGCAAGGCACAGCACCGCGATGCCCAGGATCACCATGTTGCGGCTGGTGGTGGTCGGGAAGATGGTCGTGTCGGCGGAGTAGGTCGTCTTGAAGTCGCCGCAGGGAATCAGCGTGGTCATGTCTCGGGCGCTCCGCTCAGACGCGTTCGATGTCTTTGGTGCCGAACAGCCCGTAGGGCTTGATCATCAGGATGATGATCAGGACGTAGAAGGGCGCGATCTCGTACATGTTTCCCCAGTTGAGGAACTGGCTGTCGAAGAAGTGCGCCACGTTCTCCAGCAGCCCGACGATCAGACCGCCGATCACCGCGCCCACGATGCTGTCCAGCCCGCCCAGGATGACCGCCGGGAACACCTTGATGCCGAAGAAGGACAGGGCCGACGACACGCCGTTGACCGTGCCGACCACCACGCCGGCCACCGCCGACACCATGGCCGAGATCGCCCAGCTCAGCGCGAAGACGTTGCGCACCGAGATGCCCAGCGACTGCGCCACCTGCTGGTTGAACGCGGTCGCCCGCATGGCGAGGCCCATCTTCGAGAATTTGAAGAAGTACCCGAACCCGGCCATGATGATTACAGAGATGATCAGGCTCATCAGGTAGACCGTCTGCACCTGGAGCCCGAAGACGCTGACCGACTCGGTCTCGAAGATCGGCGGGAAGGGCTTGGCGAACACGCCGAACATCCACTTCATCAGCGCCTGGAAGAAGATCGACAGCCCGATCGTGACCATGATCACCGAGATGATCGGCTCCCCGATCATGGGCCGGAGCACGACGATCTGGAGGATGACTCCGAACGCCATCATGAAGGCCAGCGTGATCAGGAAGCCCCAGACGAAGGGGATCTGGTATGTCGTCAGCAGCCACCAGCAGGCCCAGGCGCCGATCAGCAGGAACTCGCCCTGGGCGAAGTTGACCACCTGGCTCGCCTTGTAGATCAGCACGAACGACATGGCCACGACGCCGTACAGCGCGCCGACGATGATGCCGTTGACGACGAGCTGGAACAGCAGGTCCCAGTTCATGGCGAGGTTCCCTCCCAAGCCGCGTTCTTGTTCTTGGAATCATTGACAAACGGTTGCGACACTATCGCCGCACACGCGCTATCGAAGAACTCTATCGTATGGGGTACGGTCCGAGGTGCCGGCCGGGAATGGGCCCGGCCGGCCAACTCAGGAGTAGAAGGATGAGAAAGGCATCCATTCTCCTGTGGCTCGACGTCAGGATCTGGCGGATTTCCATCCGCCTTCTCGTGACCCGGGCCTAGGAGGCGCCGGGGGGTGAGACAAGCACCTCCCGGCAGCCTCTTTTTACCCCGGCCCCCCCGAAATTGCAATCGCCTCCCCATCACGCCGCCCGCTTCGGAGAGGCCGGCGCGCTGCTCCCCGGCACCAGGTCGACCACCTTCAGGACCGTCCGGATGCGCTGCCTGGTGCCGTCCTGGAAGGCGATGGTGGTGTCCACGTCGATGCTGGGCCGGCCGGCATAGATCGCGTCGATGATCGTCCCGTACTTCTCCGCGATCACGCCGCGGCGCACCTTGCGGGTCCGGGTCAGTTCGCCGTCGTCGGCGTCCAGCTCCTTGTAGAGCAGCAGGAACTTGGCGATGCGCTGGGCCTCGGGCAGGGTCGCGTTGACCGTCTCCACTTCGCGCCGGATCATCTCGTAGACCTCCGGCCGGCTCGACAGGTCGGTGTAGGTCGTGAAGGAGATCCGGTTCTTCTCCGCCCATTTGGACACGATCGGGAAGCGGATGCAGATCATCGCGGCGAGATAGTCGCGCTGGTCGCCCAGGATCACCGCCTCGGCGACATAGGGGCTGAACTTCAGCTTGTTCTCGATGTATTGCGGCGAGAACCGGTCGCCCCGCCCGGTGGTGGCGATGTCCTTGATCCGGTCGATCACCACCAGATGCCCGCGCTTGTCGAAATAGCCGGCATCGCCGGTATGCATCCAGCCGTCGCGGATGTCCGCCGCCCCCGCCGCCTCGTTGCGGAAATAGCCCGCGAACATGTTGGGGTGCCGGGTCACGATCTCGCCGACGCCGTTGTGGTCGGGGTTGTCGATCCGGACCTCGATGTCCTTGCCGAACGGCTTGCCGACGGTGTCGAAATCCACGTCGCCCTGGGCATGGATCGTATAGGCCCCCAGCGTCTCGGTCTGGCCGTAGAGCTGGCGCAGCGGCACGCCCATCGCCATGAAGAAGCGGAAGGTCTCCGGCCCCAGCGCCGCCCCGCCGGTCGCGGCCGAGCGCAGGTTGGAGAATCCCAGCCGGTCGCGCAGCGCGCGGAACAGCAGCAGGTCGGCCAGCCAGGACCGCTTGCCCTTGTCCAGCGCCTCCAGCCCCACCTTCATCCCGTACTCGTACAGGCGCCGCTTGAGCGGCGAGGCGTCCATGATCCGGGCGCGGACGTCGGCCGCGATCTGCTCCCACACCCGCGGGGCGAACAGCACGAAGGTCGGCCCGACCTCCCGGAAATCGTGCATCATCGTCTCGGGTTCCTCGACGAAGTTCACGGTCATCCGGCTCAGCAGCGCCTTTCCCAGCACATAGACCTGCTCCATGATCCAGGGCAGCGGCAGCACCGAGACATACTCGTCCCGCGGCCCCTTGGCATCGACGTCCAGGTACGAGGCGCAGTGCCGGATCACCCGGCCGGCCGGCAGCATCGCCAGCTTGGGGTTGGCCGTCGTGCCCGAGGTGGTGCACAGCACCGCCACGTCCTCGCCCCGTCCCGCCGCCACCATCTCGTCGTACAGGGCGGGAAACTCCGACGCGACCGCGTCGCCGTGATGCATCAGCTCGGTCACGGAGACCAACCGCGGGTCTGAATGCTTCCGCATGCCGCGCGGGTCGCTGTAGACGATCAGCTTCACGGTGGCGATCCGGTCGCCCAGCTCCAGCAGCTTGTCGACCTGCTCCTCGTCCTCGGCGAACACCACCTTGGCGTCGCTGTAGGTCACGAGATACGCGATCTCCTCGTCCAGCGCGTCCCGGTACATGCCCAGGCTCATGGCGCCCACGGCATGGGCGGCGATCTCGGCGCAGACCCAGTCCGGCCGGTTGTCGCCCACGATCCCGACCACGTCGCCCCGGCCGACGCCGTAATGGTGCAGCCCCAGCGCGAAACCCTTGACCCGCGCCTGGTACTGGCTCCAGCTCAGGCTGTGCCAGATGCCCAGGTCCTTGACCCGGAGCGCCACCTCGTCCGGGTGGTTGCGCGCGTGGACCTGGAGCAGCTTCGGGAAGGTGTCGAACAGCGACAGGTCGGGCAGCCCGTTGACGGTTCCGGCGTCCATCACGCCACCTTCCCGGCCGGCACGGCCACGTCGTCCTCGTCGCTCAGCACGTCGTCGGCCTCGCCCAGGTAGGCCCGCTTGACATGGGCGTTCGCCAGGACCTCCTCCGGATAGCCCTCGGCGATCTTCTTGCCGAAATCCAGCACCATGACCCGGTGGGAGATGTCCATGACCACGCCCATGTCGTGCTCGATCATCACGACGGTCATGCCGTACTCCTCGTTCAGGTCGACGATGTAGCGGGCCATGTCCTCCTTCTCCTCCAGGTTCATGCCGGCCATCGGCTCGTCCAGCAGGATCAGGTCCGGCTTCAGCGCCATGGCGCGGGCCAGCTCGACCCGCTTGCGCAACCCGTAGGAAAGCGTGCCGGCGACCGCCTTGCGGACATGCTGGATGTCCAGGAAGTCGATGATCTCCTCGATCTCGCGGCGGTGCTCCAGCTCCTCCTTCCGCGCGCCGGTGAACCAGTACAGCGCGCCGGTCAGGAAGTTGTTCTTCATCAGGTGGTGGCGCCCGACCATGATGTTGTCCAGCACCGTCATGTGCCCGAACAGCGCCAGGTTCTGGAACGTGCGGCCGATGCCGATCTCGGCCCGGTGGTTGGGCGTCATCCGCGTGATATCCCGTCCCTTGAACAGGATCTGGCCCTCGGTCGGGCTGTACCGGCCGGAAATGCAATTGACCATGGAGGTCTTGCCGGCCCCGTTGGGACCGATGATCGAGAACAGCTCGCCCTTGTCGATGCTGAAGCTCACATCCGTCAAGGCGCGGACACCGCCGAACCGCAGCGACACATGTCGGGCTTCGAAAATGGGCGTATCGGCTTTCACCGCGCGTCCTCCCTGTCACGTTCTTATTGGGCGTACCTTTTTCGTTCGTACGACCCTTGCGCAGCAAGGTGCGATACCGGCTTCGTAAATTCAAGATGAATAGCTTGCACCCGTAAGTTCCCGGTACGGGCGCAGAGAGTCCCCGCCGAAAAACCGCGCCTGCCTGGTTTGGGACAATGAGGCGCAGCGGCAAAGAGCCTCATCGCGCATCAGGCAAGAGCCCGGCAAAACTGCCGGCAGGCCAAAACAGTCGGCAGGCATCGAGTCCAAGGGGCTGAAGTCCTGCAATAAACCTGGCAATAAACCTAAAAGAGAGGATCTAGCCGTGCTTGAAGCCTATCGCCAGCATGTCGCTGAGCGTGCCGCGCTCGGGATTTCGCCGCTGCCGCTGTCCGCCAGGCAGACCGAGGAACTGATCGGCCTGCTGAAGACGCCTCCCGCGGGCGAGGAGCGGTTCCTGGTCGATCTGGTGACCTACCGCGTGCCGGCGGGCGTCGACGATGCCGCCAAGGTCAAGGCCGCCTTCCTGGCCCAGGTCGCCAAGGGGGAGGAGTCCTGCGCGCTGATCTCCAGGGTCAAGGCGACGGAACTGCTCGGCACCATGCTCGGGGGCTTCAACATCGGTCCGCTGATCGGCCTGCTGGCCGACGCCGAATGCGGCGCGGCCGCGGCGGAGGGGCTGAAGACGACCCTCCTCATGTTCGACTATTTCCACGACGTCAAGGAACTGGCCGACCAGGGCAACGCCAACGCCAGGGCGGTGATGCGGTCCTGGGCCGATGCCGAGTGGTTCACCTCGCGCCCGGAGGTTCCGGAAAGCCTCACCCTGACCATCTTCAAGGTGACCGGGGAGACCAACACCGACGATCTGTCGCCGGCCCCCGATGCCTGGTCGCGCCCGGACATCCCGCTGCATGCGCTCGCCATGCTGAAGAACCCCCGCCCCGGCATCGAGCCGGACGAGCCCGGCGCCCGCGGCCCGGTGAGGCAGCTCGAGTCGCTGAAGGCCAAGGGCAATCTGGTGGCCTATGTCGGCGACGTGGTCGGCACCGGCTCGTCGCGCAAGTCCGCCACCAACTCCGTGCTCTGGTGGACCGGCGAGGACATCGCCTATGTCCCGAACAAGCGTTTCGGCGGCGTCTGCCTGGGCAGCAAGATCGCGCCGATCTTCTACAACACCATGGAGGACGCGGGCGCGCTGCCGATCGAGCTGGACGTCTCCCGGATGGAGATGGGCGACGTCGTCGAGTTGCGCCCCTATGAAGGCAAGGCCCTGAAGGACGGCGAGGTGATCGCCGAGTTCAAGGTCAAGTCCGACGTGATCTTCGACGAGGTCCGGGCCGGCGGCCGCATCCCGCTGATCATCGGCCGCGGCCTGACGGCCCGCGCCCGCGAGGCGCTGGGCCTGGAGCCGTCCACCCTGTTCCGGCTGCCGTCGGCCCCGGCCGACAGCGGCAAGGGCTTCTCGCTGGCCCAGAAGATGGTCGGCCGCGCCTGCGGCGTGCCGGACGGACAGGGCATCCGCCCCGGCACCTATTGCGAGCCGAGGATGACCACCGTCGGCTCGCAGGACACCACCGGCCCGATGACCCGGGACGAGCTGAAGGACCTGGCCTGCCTGGGCTTCTCCGCCGATCTCGTGATGCAGTCCTTCTGCCATACCGCGGCATATCCCAAGCTGGTGGACGTGAAGATGCACCACGAACTGCCGGCCTTCATCGCCACCCGCGGCGGCGTGTCCCTGCGGCCGGGCGACGGCGTCATCCACTCCTGGCTTAACCGCCTGCTGATGCCCGACACCGTCGGCACCGGCGGCGACAGCCACACGCGCTTCCCGATCGGCATCTCCTTCCCGGCCGGCTCCGGCCTGGTCGCCTTCGCCGCCGCCACCGGCGTGATGCCGCTGGACATGCCGGAAAGCGTGCTGGTGCGCTTCACCGGCACCATGCAGCCGGGCGTCACGCTGCGCGACCTGGTCAACGCGATTCCCCTCTACGCCATCCGCCAGGGCCTGCTGACGGTCGAGAAGAAGGGCAAGAAGAACATCTTCTCCGGCCGCATCCTGGAGATCGAGGGGCTGCCCGACCTGAAGGTCGAGCAGGCGTTCGAGCTGAGCGACGCATCGGCCGAACGGTCCGCCGCCGCCTGCACGGTGCGCCTGAACGAGGAGCCGATCATCGAGTACATGCGCTCCAACATCACGCTGATGCGCTGGATGATCGCCAACGGTTACCAGGATCGCCGCACGCTGGAGCGCCGCATCAGGTCGATGGAGGCCTGGATCGCCGATCCGCAGCTCCTGCAACCCGACGCCGACGCCGAGTACGCCGCCGTCATCGAGATCGACCTGGCCGACATCCGGGAGCCGATCGTCGCCTGCCCGAACGATCCGGACGACGTCAAGCCGCTGTCGGAGGTCGCGGGCGACGTGATCGACGAGGTCTTCATCGGCTCGTGCATGACCAACATCGGCCACTTCCGCGCCGCCGGCAAGGTGCTGGACGGCAAGTCCGACATCCCGACCCGGCTGTGGATCGCGCCGCCGACCAAGATGGACGCCATGATCCTGAACGAGGAGGGCTATTACAGCGTCCTCGGCAAGTCGGGCGCGCGGATGGAGATGCCGGGCTGCTCGCTGTGCATGGGCAACCAGGCGCAGATCCGCAAGGGCTCGACGGCCATGTCCACCTCGACCCGCAATTTCCCGAACCGCCTGGGCATCGACACCCGCGTCTATCTCGGCTCGGCCGAGCTTGCCGCGGTGTGCGCGCTGATGGGCAGGATCCCGACCGTGGCCGAGTACATGGAGCAGGTCAGCATCGTCAACCAGAAGGCCGCCGACATCTACCGCTACATGAACTTCGACCAGATCCCCGCCTTCCGCGAGATCGCGGACACGGTCGCGGTCGCCTGACCGGATCGGATACGCGCGCAACAGCCCCCGCCGGGAAACCGGCGGGGGATTTCTTTTTTCGGGAGCGCGCAGGCATGGGCCGCCGCGTCCCCAAGCGCGGAAACCCTTGCCGTCGGTCCGCTGGTAATACCACTCGCACACCGCTGCCGTTTGCCAGCGTGCTGATTCTGCGCTAAATCATCGCAGCGCAAAATAAGGTTTCGGTCACATGTCGATCCAAACCTCCGCCGGTTGCAAAGCAATGGAGGAGTTCCCGTGACAACATTCACCGGTCATGACACGCTGAAGACGCGCCGCACCCTCGACGTGGGTGGCAAGTCGTACGATTACTTCAGCCTGAAGGCGGCCGAGCAGGCCGGCCTCGGCGATCTCTCCACGCTTCCCTTCTCGCTCAAGGTCCTGCTCGAGAACCTGCTGCGCTTCGAGGACGGGCGCACGGTGTCGGTCGACGACGTCAAGGCGGTGGCGGAGTGGCTGAAGACCCGGCGCAGCGACACCGAGATCGCCTACCGTCCGGCCCGCGTCCTGATGCAGGACTTCACCGGCGTCCCCGCCGTGGCGGACCTCGCCGCCATGCGCGAGGCGGTGAAGACGCTGGGCGGCGAAGTATCGCGGATCAACCCGCTCTGCGCGGTCGACCTCGTGATCGACCACTCGGTCACGGTGGACGAGTTCGGCAGCCCCGGCGCCTTCAAGAAGAACGTCGAGCTGGAGTTCGAGCGCAACCAGGAGCGTTACGCCTTCCTGCGCTGGGGCCAGACCGCGTTCAACAATTTCCGCGTCGTGCCGCCCGGCACCGGCATCTGCCACCAGGTCAACGTCGAGTACCTGGCCCAGACCGTCTGGACCGACACCGACCAGGGCACCGGCAAGACCGTGGCCTACCCCGATACCCTCGTCGGCACCGACAGTCACACCACCATGGTGAACGGTCTCGCGGTGCTGGGCTGGGGCGTCGGCGGCATCGAGGCGGAGGCGGCCATGCTCGGCCAGCCCATCTCCATGCTGATCCCCGAGGTCGTCGGCTTCAAGCTGACCGGCAAGCTGAAGGAAGGCACCACCGCGACCGACCTGGTGCTGACCGTCACCCAGATGCTGCGCAAGAAGGGCGTCGTCGGCAAGTTCGTCGAGTTCTTCGGCCCCGGCCTCGCCGACCTGCCGCTCGCCGACCGCGCCACGATCGCCAACATGGCCCCGGAATACGGCGCCACCTGCGGCATCTTCCCGATCGACGCCGAGACCATCAAGTTCCTGACCTTCACCGGCCGCGACGCCGACCGCGTGGCGCTGGTCGAGGCCTATGCCAAGGCTCAGGGCATGTGGGCCGAGCCGGGCTCGCCGGAGCCGGTCTTCACCGACGTGCTGGAACTGGACCTCGCCTCGGTCGAGCCGTCGCTCGCCGGCCCGAAGCGCCCGCAGGACAAGGTGCTGCTGTCGGCCCTGTCCAAGGCCTTCACCAGCGACCTGACCACCGCCTTCAAGGTCCCGGCCTCCGACATCGACAAGGCGACCCCGGTCAAGGGCGCCGACTACAGCTTGAAACAGGGCGACGTCGTGATCTCGGCCATCACGTCCTGCACCAACACGTCCAACCCCAGCGTGCTGATCGCCGCCGGCCTGGTCGCCAAGAAGGCGGTCGAGAAGGGCCTGACGACCAAGCCGTGGGTCAAGACCTCGCTGGCCCCGGGCAGTCAGGTGGTGACCGACTATCTCCAGGCCGCCGGCCTGCAGACGCACCTGGACGCGCTGGGCTTCAACCTGGTCGGCTACGGCTGCACCACCTGCATCGGCAACTCCGGCCCGCTGCCGGAGGCGATCTCATCCGCGGTGGAGGAGGGTGACCTCGTGGTCGCCGCGGTGCTCTCGGGCAACCGCAACTTCGAGGGCCGCGTCAACCCGCACACCCGCGCCAACTACCTCGCGTCGCCGCCGCTCTGCGTCGCCTACGCGCTGGCCGGCAACGTCAAGGTCGACCTGGTCAACGACCCGATCGGCACGGGCAGCGACGGCCAGCCGGTCTACCTGAAGGACATCTGGCCGTCCAACAAGGAGATCGCGGACCTGATGCAGGCGTCCCTGACGCCGGAGATGTTCCGCCGCCGCTACAGCGACGTGTTCGCCGGCCCGGAGGAGTGGCGCAGCATCGCCACCGCGACCGGCCAGACCTATAGCTGGACCGAGGGCTCGACCTACGTCAAGCTGCCGCCGCTGTTCGAGGACATGCAGCCGGAGCCGCAGCCGGTCTCCGACGTGCACAACGCCCGTCCGCTGGCGCTCCTCGGCGACTCGATCACGACCGACCACATCTCCCCGGCCGGTTCGATCAAGAAGGACAGCCCCGCCGGCGAATACCTGCTGGGCTACCAGGTGCGGCCGACCGACTTCAACAGCTACGGCGCCCGCCGCGGCAATCACGAAGTCATGATGCGCGGCACCTTCGCCAACATCCGCATCAAGAACGAGATGGTCCCCGGCACCGAGGGCGGCGTCACCAGGCACATCCCCTCGGGCGAGGTGATGCCGATCTACACCGCCGCCATGCGCTACGCCGACGAGGGCACGCCCCTGGTCGTGGTGGCCGGCAAGGAGTACGGCACCGGCTCGTCCCGCGACTGGGCGGCCAAGGGCACCCGCCTGCTGGGCGTCAAGGCCGTGCTCGCCGAGAGCTTCGAGCGCATCCACCGCTCCAACCTGATCGGCATGGGCATCCTCGCCCTGCAGTTCAAGGACGGCATGTCGCGCCAGAGCCTGAAGCTGGACGGCACGGAGATCTTCGACATCACCGGCGTCGAGGCGGGCCTGACCCCGCGCAAGGACATCGACGTCAAGATCACCCGCGCCGACGGCACGTCCGAGACGATCCAGGTGACCCTGCGCATCGACACCCTGGACGAGGTCGAGTACTACAAGAACGGCGGCATCCTTCAGTACGTGCTGCGCAGCATGATGAAGCAGGCGGCGTAAGCCTCCGGCTTCGACCGAAGCATCGACTTGGAAAGGCCCCGCGGCGTCAAGCCGCGGGGCTTTTTCGTGGTGTGCGTCCTACGGGTATCCACGGTAAAGCCTTGGGCCGTAGCTACCGACGCCCTAGAGGCGCCGGGTAATTCCGATGGGGAGGGCCAATGACCGCGAACAGGCACGATTCCGGACCCGGCTGGGTAGATCCCGACGATGCTCCGGAGTTCACGGACGAGATGTTCGACCGTGCGGAGGTGACCATCGGCGGCGAGGTGGTCCGTGCCGCTTCCGTTACGGTCAAGCGTGCCGGGCAGCCAAACCATGCGGACCCCAAGAGCATGTGAATAACTGCCTTTCCGCCGCCGTCCTGCGCCATTCCAGGGCCGGTGGGCCGGGCTGGCAGACAAGGATCGACGAGGCTTTGAAGAAGGCGGCTGGAATCGAGTAATGCCAGCGTGATTTAGCAACAATCATCGATCAAGTCATGACGTGTTCGTAGGTCGGCCAAAGCGAAGCGGCAGCCGACACCAACGCGCCGGCTTTGTCGGATGCCGCTTCGCTTTGGCCGACCTACTGTTTCATGCCTGCGGCCGGTCAAACTCGAAAGCAATGGTATAAATTCGTGGCCTATGTGCTCACTGCCAAGGTGCCGCATTGACTTATCCTTGCACGGGGCTCATGCCGAAAGCCCACCGGGGTGCCCCTGACGGCGCGCCCGCGAACAAGGAGCAACGGTCATGCCCGTCCTCGACGGTATGCCGGCGGAGGAAAAGCGCCGCCGGTTCGCCGAAACGATCTCCCGCATGACCGCCGAGCGTTTTCCCGACGCGGCCGATCTACCCTTCGCCATCGCCGCCGTCGGCGCCCTGTCCGGCAGCCGCTTCTTCGGCGTCCGCTACAAGGCCGAAGCGGCCGGCTCCCGCGCCTGGGTGGCCCGGCCGCACGGCCCCGAGCGCACCGAGGTCTGGGACCCCGCGGCCCCTGCCTTCACCTGGAACTACTCGGAGTCGCTGCCCGGCGGCGTCGCGGCCTTCACCCCGGACGAAACGGGCATGGCGCGGCTGCACGCCCTGTTCGACGCCAAGGGCAACGACCTGACCGCCCTGGGTCGCCGCATCCACGCCCTGCTGACCGGCACCGAACCGGACGACGACTGACCCCGACCCGGCGAAGGGAGGCTCAAGCCCCCAGCGCGGTCTTCAACGCCCTGCCGATCTCCGCGATGGCCGCGTTTCGGTCGTCGAAGGAGGCTTTCGTCTCCGTCATGTAGATGCTCACGATGGTCGGCTTGCGGTTCGGCGGCCAGATCACGGCAACGTCGTTCATCGTTCCGTAATCGCCTCCGCCCGTCTTGTCGCCGATGCGCCAGTCCTTCGGCAGGCCCGCGCGAAGCTTCGCGTCCCCCGTCTTGTTGGACACGAGCCACGCCGTCAGCCGGTCGCGCGACTGCGGGGACAGGGTATTTCCCAGGACGAGCGACTCCAGGTTGGCGACCATGGCGGCCGGCGACGTGGTGTCGCGGGGATCGCCGGGCGTCGCCTCGTTCAGGTCGGTCTCCCGCCGGTCCAGCCGGGTCACGTCGTCCCCGAGGGACCGCGCGAACTCCGTGACGCCGGAAGGCCCGCCGAGGCTGTCCAGGATGATGTTGCCGGCCGTGTTGTCGCTCCGGGTCATCGCCGCCTCGCAGATTTCCGCGAGCGTCATCCCGGCGCCGCCGACCCTGTCCTGGGTCACGGGAGAGTATGTCACGACGTCGGCGGCCTCGAACCGGATGCGCCGCTCCAGGTCCTCCCGGCCGGCATCCACCTTCGCAAGCACGGCCCCGCAGGCGATCGCCTTGAAGGTGCTGCACAGGGGAAAGCGCTCGTCCGCGCGATGGCTCCAGCGGCGCCCCGATTCGGTATCCAGGATGGCCGCCCCCAACCGGGCGCCGAGCCTCCGTTCGACTTCGACCAGCTTTCCGGCCAGGTCTTCGCCGGACTCCGGCGCCGCCAGGACAATGCCCGGACGCAAGATCGCGCCTCCAGCCAGCAGGGAACCGACCATCGCCGAAAAGCCGCGCCGCGTCACCGTCAACCGCATACCGCACTCCATACCGCATCGATGCTGCCAGTCGGCGTTTCTGCACCTTTGAATTGCCGACGGCCGGAAGCTATCCGACAAAGCGGGATCCGGCAAACTCCATGAGGTTGCGAAGACCGGCTCCGCCTCCGGCGGGTGCATGCAAACCGTTCCACACGACGCGATAGCTTGAGCCGTGGCACACCGTTTCGGCTGCCCTGGATCGGTCCGACGGACCCCAGAACGCTTCAGATCGTGGTCGTGAACAGGGCAGGCGGTTCCTCCCGACATCCCATCGCCACCTGCAATCCCGGATCAGCGGGCCAGTTCGTCCAGCCTGTCGGCCTGAGAGGCTGCCGCCTGCCGGGCCGCGGGTGCCGGAGCCAGCGCCGGCACCTCCCGGTCGCGCACGCGGACGAGGCGCGCCGGACCCATCGGCAGGCGCGTGGCCGCCACCGCGAACAGATGGAACGCCCCCAGCGCCGCAACCGCCCACCGGCCCGCGGCCGGCTCTTTCCGGAGCCGCGTCGCCGATGCCAGCAGCAACTCCATGCCGCTGGATGCGTCGATATTGAGGTGGACCGTCATCGGGATCTTCCGGACGGCCCCGAGTTCGTAGTCGGTGAACAGGCTGTATGCCGATGCCGACATGGCGGTCAGGGTCAGCAGCTTTCGCGTCCGGGGGCCGCACGCCAGCGCGTGGGGCAGGGCGAGGCACAGGGCGGCCGTCGCATAGTCCAGCATCCCGTGGGTTCGTGTGCTGATCGGCTGCGGCGGGGCGAGCGGGTCGTGCTCGTAGTCGGATCCCGGAACGACGATCCGGTTGCTTTCGGCGGCCGGCCGCCCGTCCAGTTCACCGTCCAGGAAGGAATGGATCAGCCGGGCCGTGACATACGCGGCGGTGTAATGGACATTGTGCGCCGCCCCCTCGACCACCACCAGCCGCCCGTCGGGCAGCAGCCGCGTGAAATCTTCCGCCCAGGGCTGCGACAGCGTCTGGTCGTACTGCCCGCGGATCACCAGCGCCGAAGCCCGCACCTTCGGGAGCCTTTTCTCGATCGGGTCGTCCACGGTGCGGCGGAGCTGCTGGGCCATGCGGGGGATTCCGGCCGACGCGTACTCGACCTGGAACAGCGAATTGAGCGACGGCGTCTCGAACGGCATGTTCATGACGACGCGCGGGTACTGCTTCATCGGCGTGCGGTATGCCGGATCGGGCGTCGGGCCGGCCAGGACGAGCCGGTCCACGCGGTCGGGGAAGCGCACCGCGACTTCCACGGCGACCTGAACCCCGATGGAGTTGCCGAACAGCACCGCCTTGTCGACGCCGCAGGCGTCCATCCAGGCGATCAGTTGCTCCGCCTGTTCGAGGACGTCCGGTCCGGCCGGCCACCGTGCTCCGGCCGGTATGGGCGAGCGGCCGAAACCCGGCAAGTCGGGCGCCAGAACGTCATGACCGATCGCCGCGAGGCGGCGGCCCAACGGGACCATGTACCGGCTCGACAGGCCCAGCCCATGCACCAACACGATCGGTGGTCGGATCCGTCCCGCCGGGTTGTCGGTCCACATGCGCGAATGCATGCTGATTCCGAGCGGGGCCACTTCTGTCCAGACGCTGCGAGGCATGAAGGACCGTTCAGTCTTTCCGAGGATTCCCATGGTTCCGTCCGATGCTGCGTTCCGTTGTGAAAAATCGTGTGGTCCGCCAACATGCACACGGAAAGAAGGGTTCCGGCGTATCGCCGCCGCCGGCATCGCGCTATCCTCGCGCCCGAACGCCCCATTCCAGGTTTCAACGGAACTCCATGCCGCTCCTCCCCCAGCAGATCGCTCCCGTGGACGAACGGCAGGCCGCGCTGACCGATGGCTGCCTTTCGGGCCACACCGGCGCGCTGATGGACTATTTCCTGGCGCTGAGGGCGGAAACCGACGCGGCCCTGGCGCCCCGGCTCGGGGCGGCGGCCGGAAAGCCTTACCCGTACGGGCGGTGCGCGGAAATCAACAGCGACCTCTTCACCCGGCTGGCTCGGCGCGTCAAGGAACCGGCCACGGACGTTGATCGGACCCTTCGTGACTTCGTTTCGCAGGGGGGAATCGTCCGAACGGTCTGGGGCGTCCTGCGCGGCCAGTATTTCCAGAACGCCATCCAGTTCGGCGGCCTCTACGTCGATGTCTCCAACGACACCGTCGTGTTGACCAAGCCCAAAGTCGAGATCCTGCCGATTGCGGAGTCCGGGCTGGTCCCGGTGCGCGACCTCGCGCATTTCCGGGCCACGGCGGAGTCCTACTGGGGAGCGGCGATCTACGCCAACCATCTGGTGCCGTCGCTCGCCCCGCTGCTGCCGATGATCTCGGCCAGCCCGGGCCGTCTGCGGCCGGGAATGCAGTCGGCCTGCGACTACATGATCGCCCTGATGTGCCTCGACGGGTTCCGGCAGGCGGAGGACTGGCTCCGCGACGGCCCGGCCCCACCGGCGGAGATCGCCTCGGCGGTTCTGGCATCCGTCCCCCCCGACCTGCGCGCCCGGACTGCCGACGGCAGGGCCGAGTCGCTCGAAGCCTGCCGGTGGGCTCGCGCCTCCGGCTGTGACCGGGACCAAGGCTGGCGCGACGTTCGGGTGAAGGAATACCTGCGTACCGTGCGCGCTTAAGGGGTCAGGGCGGATAGCGGCCCGTACCGCGTGACGCAGACGAAGCCTCCGTCCGCATGCCCCCGCCCAGGCCGCCGTTCACGACGCTGATGGTGGTGCCGTCCGGCTTGTCGATCTGGATGCCGCCTTCGAAACGGCGCATGGACGCGATCCCGGTCTCGTCGAAGATCGGCATGCCGTTCTGCCAACAGCGGATCGCGGTCGCCCGCGAGTCAAGGGGGCGCCGCAGTGCCGGGGCGGCGTCCGTCCCGTCGTCGGCACCGTCGCCGGCCCGTCCCGGGGCGGGCAAGGCCAGGCTATTGACCGGTTAAGGCCTGGACATGCAGTGCCGCCTCCCGGTCATAACATGACGGGAAGCGGCATCGTTCCGGCCGATGCCTGTCGCTATAATAGGGGTTCTCACACCCCGGGACGGCATAAGGCCACCTCGCTCACAGAAGGCGTATCGGGAGTGGTGGTGTCAAGACCTTCTCACGGCGCTCGGCCAATGCGCCCGCATGCATCGCAGGTCGGCCGAAGCCGGGATATCGGGGTCAGGCCAACATTTCCTCCGAAGGTTGAATCTATGGAAAGCCGTTGGGAAATGGTGGTCTGACCCCGATATCCCTCGTCCGCACCAACGGCCCATATCCACAGTTCGTCAATACTGTCATTCATGGCCGCTAGGCGCATTGTCCGCGCAAAACCCCTCAAAAACCTTGATAACTGCTGAATTATAGGATAAATATCCTTTACCTGCCCCCTCCCTCAAAGGCGCGCCGCCGTGACCCAACTCGCCGCTTCCCCTCCCGCCATCCGTCTCGGCCACCGCCAGGAACTCTTCTGCCAAGCCATGGCAGCCGGGACCGCGGCGGCGGAGGCGGCCCGGCGGGCGGGTTATTCGTCGAAGGGGGCGAAGCAGCGCGGCCATTTCCTGATGACCCAGCCGGAGATCCGCGTCCGCATCGACCGGATCCGCGCCGGACGACGCGCGATGCACCAAGCCGAACTCGACCGCGCCGCCGGCCTGGTCGACACCATCATTGCCGACGCGATGGAGAAGGGGCGGTCGGCGCTGGCGCTGCGGGCGATCCAGTTCCGCCTGAAGCTGCTCGGCGTGATCCAGGACCGGCGCATCGCCCATCACTTCCACGATCACCGTTTCTCCCCGGATGCCGACGTGGAGACCCTGGCTCCCGACCCCGCGGAGTGGATGGACGGCATCGACTCCGCCCCGGAACCCACACCCACCCCCGCACCCCAGGACGCCGCAGCCCCCGATACCGCAGTGACCGACGCCGCAGTGACCGATGATGACCTTTCGCCACCTGCGGACAGTGACCCGGACTGCCTGCCCGCCGGCTTCGTCGAGGCCCTGAAGGCCGAGCTTCCGCCCGACATCCTCGCCGGGTTCCTGGACGGAATTCCGGCCGACCTGCTGGATGACCTTCCGGAGGAGATCGCCGGCCTGTCCTGGGCCGAGCTGGCCTCGCGCCTCAGAGGGTTTTCCGGCATGCCTGCCCCGTCCGGCGGCGACCGGCACGGCCATTGGTAAAACGCGCCGGCCCCTCTATAACAGCCTCCATGCCCGATACCCGATCCTCCGCCATGACGCTGCTGGTGACCGCGATCACCGCGCTCGGCCCCCTCACCATGTCCATGTACGCGCCGTCCATGCCGACGATCGCCCAGGCGCTTGACACCACGGCGGGCATGGTCCAGGTGACCCTCAGCATCTATCTCACCGGGTTCGCGGTCGGCCAGCTCGTCTACGGCCCGCTGTCGGACCGGTTCGGCCGCCGACGCGTGCTGCTGCTCGGGCTCGTGGTGTTCATCGCGGGCTCGGTCGGCTGCGGCCTCGCCGGCGACATCGAGACGCTGATCGCGGCCCGGCTGGTCCAGGCGCTGGGCGCCGCCGCCGGTCCCGCGCTGGGCCGCGCCATGGTCCGCGACATCTATACCCGGGAACAGGCGGCGCGGGTGCTGTCCTTCATCGGCATGGCGCTCGCGGTGGCGCCGGCGATCGGGCCGGTGCTCGGCGGCTACCTCCAGGTCTGGTTCGACTGGCACGCGATCTTCGCCGTGCTCGGCGCTTTCGGGCTGACGCTGCTGGTGGTCGTCGCCTTCCGCATGCCGGAAACCAACCCCGTGCCCGATTACCAGGCCCTGCGCCCGTCCCGCATGGCCTCCAACTACACCGACCTGATGCGGCACGGCGGCTATGTCGGCTACATGGCGGTCGGCGCCGTGACGCTGGGCGGGCTGTTCACCTTCTACGCCGTGGCGCCCTTCATCTTCATCGACCTGATCGGCCTGTCGCCGGAACAGTACGGCTGGACCACCAGCATCACCGTCGTGGGCTACCTGATCGGCGGGGTCGCCGCCAACCGGCTGGTCGGGCGCCTGGGCATCGACCGCATGATCATGATCAGCACGATTCTGGTCCTCGGCGGGTCCGGGCTGATGCTGGCCTTCAGCCTCGCCCATATCGTCACCGTCGCCAGCGTGATCGGCCCCATGGCGCTCTGGACCATGGGAATGGGCCTCGCGCTGCCCAACTCCATGGCCGGCGCCATGAGCCCGTTCCCCCGGATCGCGGGGGCCGCGTCCGCCCTGATGGGCTTCATGCAGATGGCGGTCGGGACGGCCGGCAGCATCGCGGTCGCCCGACTCAGCGACGGGACCGCGCTGGCCCCGGCGCTGGCGCTACTGGCCTTCGCCCTGGTCGGCTACGGACTCTATTGGCGGCTGGTCTGGTGCCGCCGCGGTTCCTCCGGGACCCGGCCGGGAGGAACGCCATGACCGCCCGGGCGCGCCCGCTGGCGGTCACCGGCCTGCCGGCCGCGGCGCTGGAACTGCGGGAGAGCGCACGGGCGACCCGGCTGACGCTCCGCGTCGATCCCGGCCGGGACGTGATCCAGGTCGTCGTCCCGGTTGGCGTCAGCGAGGCGGAGGCCGCGCGCTTCGTCGGGCGGCACGCCGAATGGGTGCGCGGCCGCCTCGCCGCGATGCCGCCGCGCCGCCCCTTCGCCGAGGGCTCGGTCGTCCCGGTGCTGGGCACCGACCACGTGATCCGCCACGCCGCCGGCTACCGTGGCGCCACGCACCGGGCCTCGGGGGAGATCCGGGTCGGAGGCGAGCCCGAGTTCGTCGCCCGCCGGGTGCGCGACTTCCTGATGCAGGAGGCCCGGACCGAGCTGGCGCGCCGCTCGCGGGCCAAGGCCGCGACCATCGGCAAGCGGGTCGCCGCGGTGACCGTGCGCGACACCCGCAGCCGCTGGGGAAGCTGCGCCTCCTCCGGCCGGCTGTCCTTCTCCTGGCGGCTGATCCTGACGCCCGAAGCCGTGTTCGACTATGTCGTGGCCCACGAGGTCGCCCATCTGCGGGAGATGAACCACGGCAGCCGCTTCTGGGCGCTGGTCGCGACCCTGACGCCCGAGGTCGAAGGCCCGCGCGCCTGGCTCAAGGCCAACGGCGCCTCGCTGCTGCGCTTCGGCTGATCCCCGATTCCCGATTCCCGACCCCAAGGCCGCCATGCCCCGCCCCGACAGCCGAGCGATCGCCGTCCTGCTGACCCTGCTGGTCGCGTTCGGGCCGCTCTCCACCGACCTCTACCTGCCGTCGCTGCCGACGCTGGTCCGCGTGTTCGGCAGCGACATCGCGACGGTCCAGCTGACGCTCAGCGTCTTCCTCGTCGGCTTCGCGGTGTCCCAGCTCGTCTACGGGCCGCTGTCCGACCGGTTCGGCCGGCGCCCGGTCCTGATCGGCGGCATCGCCGTCTTCGTGGTCGCCAGTGCCGCCTGCACCCTGGCCGGCTCGATCGAACAGCTGATCGCGGCGCGCTTCTTCCAGGCGCTGGGATCGTGCTGCGGCCCGGTCCTGGGGCGCGCCGTGGTGCGCGACGTCTACGGGCGGGAGCGGGCGGCCTCCGTCCTGGCCTACATGGCGATGGCCATGGCGCTCGCCCCGGCGATCGGGCCGGCGGCCGGCGGCTACCTGACCGGGCTGTTCGGCTGGCGGGCCAATTTCGTGTTCCTGACCGTCTTCGGAGTCGCGATCCTGGCCGCCGTCTGGACGATGCTGGAGGAGACCAACAGCCGGCGCGATGCCACGGCGCTGATGCCCCGCCGGCTCGTCTCCAACTACGCGTCGCTGGCGCGCAGCCGGACCTTCGCCGGCTATACCCTGTGCCTGGCGGCGATCTACAGCGGGATGTTCGCCTTCATCTCCGGTTCGTCCTTCGTCCTGATCGAGCAGTTCGGCCTGTCGCCGGAACGCTACGGCATGGCCTTCGGGGTGATCGTCGTGGGCTTCATGATCGGCACCTTCAGCGCCGGCCGGCTGACCCGGCGGCTCGGGGTGGACCGGCTGATCGGGGCCGGCTCGACCCTGTCGGGCCTGTGCGGCCTCGCCGGGCTGGCGCTGGCGGTGGCACGGGTGGACCACACGGCGGCGATCCTGGCGCCCATGTTCGGCTTCATGATCGGGGCCGGGCTGCTGATGCCCAACGCCCAGGCCGGCGGGCTGGGGCCGTTCCCGACCATGGCCGGGACGGCCTCGGCCCTGATGGGCTTCACCCAGATGGGACTGGCTGCGGTGTCCGGCATCCTGGTCGGGTCCCTCCAGGACGGGACCCAGGTCCCCATGATGGCCTCGGTCTGCGCGGGCGCGCTGGCGGCCGCGGCCTCCTACCGGTTCCTGATCCGCCGATAGGGTTCGCTTATATCCTCGGCCGATCGGTGGTGGCGGACCGCCGGGCGGATTGGCTACACTCGGCACCGGCCGCACAGCGGTACCCCTTCAGCGCCCTTCAGCAATGGAAGAACACGCCATGAGGAAGATACTGGCCGCGTGCCTGCTCGCTTTCGCTTTCGCGTTTCCCGCCCCGGCGGGTGCGCAGACCGTGCTGTTCCAGGCGCCGCCGATCATCAAGGCGGCGGTCGAGAACAACTACGAGGCCATGCGCTCGCTGCTGGTCAAGGGCACCAGCGCCAACACCGCCGACGGCAACGGCAAGACCCCGCTGATCTACGCGGTCGCGGCATCCAACGCCGACATGGTCCAGCTCCTGCTGGAGAACAAGGCGAACCCCAACATGGCCGACAAGAGCGGCAACGGCGCGCTGTTCTGGGCGGCGGGGCAGGGCGACCCGATCGTGATCGACCTGCTGATCAAGGGCGGCGCCCGGATCGACCAGGAGAACCGGCAGGGCGCCACTCCGCTGATGGAAGCGGCCCGCACCGGCAAGCTGGAGGCGGTCCAGAAGCTGCTCGCCGCCGGGGCGAAGGCGGACCAGGCGGACTTCACCGGGCGCAACGCGCTGGACTGGGCACAGGACGGGCGCAACCAGCGCGTCGTCGCGGCGCTGCGCCAGGCCGGCGCCCGCTGACCTCCGCGGCTCCATAGAACGCCGCCGGCCCGCCATGCCTTTCCCGACCTTCGGGCCGATGCCCGGTGGCGCCGAGTCGCTGCTCCTCCTGCCGATCGCGCTGGCGCTCGCGGCGCTGGCCGGCGACTGGCCGGTGGTGGACGGGGTGCTCGGCCTGCCGCGCCGGCTGGCCCTGGGATCGGCCGGCTGGCTCGACCGGCGGCTCAACCGCCTGAACCGGAGCCCCCGGAACCGACTCGTCCGCGGCCTGCTGGTCACCGTCCTGTTCGCCGTCCTGGCTGTCGCCGCCGGGCTGGCCCTGACGGTGGCGCTCCGTTTGCTGCCCTACGGATACGCGGTGGAACTGGCCCTCGTCGCCGGCGCGCTCCAGGTCCGGCGGCCGTGGAACCGGCTGCGGACCACGATGCGGGCGCTGGAATGGAAGGGGCTGTCGGCGGGGCGCGACGCCGTCCGCGACCTGACCGACCGCCACGCCCTCGGCCTGGACGAGCACGGCGTCGTCCGGGCCGCGGTCGAGGGGGCGGCCCGCGCGCTGGACGGTCGGGTGGTGGCGCCCGCCGTCTGGTACGCCCTGGCCGGACTGCCCGGCATTCTGCTGTGGACGGCGCTGGACGCCCTGGACCGGGCGATCGGCGACCGCGGGCCGCGGCACGACCGGTTCGGCTGGGCGACCGCGCGCCTGCACGCGGCGCTCGGTTGGATTCCGACCCGCCTGACCGGCCTGCTGCTGGTTCTGGCCTGCCCGTTCGTGCCCCGGACCCGCACCGGCGAGGCGGCCCGCACCCTCGCCGCCGCCGCGCCGGCCCCGGTCGCCGCGATCGCCGGCGCGCTGGACCTGTCGCTCGGCGGTCCCCGCCGGGAAGGCGAGGTGATGGTCCGCGCTCCCTGGATCGGCGAGGGCCGCGCCCGCGCCATCCCGGCCGACATCAGGCCCGCCCTGGCGCTCTACGCCGTCGCGTGCCTCCTGCTGGCCGGCCTCGCAGCGGCCGGCGCCGCCGCGCTGCACTATGCCAACGGCTTGTAATGCTGGCCGACCTACGAAGCCGCACTGCATACGCGCTCTAAAGGGCCGGCCGGTTGACGCCGACGATCCGCCAGGCGGGCTTCGCCCGGTCCAGCGGGATATGGTCGATCCGGGTCACCGACAGGGGATCGACCTGAAACATCAAGGCCGCCGCCGGGGGGATGCCCAGCGCCACCGCCAGCGCCGCCCGGATCGCGCCGGCGTGGCAGATCGCCACGACGTCCCGCCCGGCATGGAGTTCCGAGTTCCGCTCCAGCGCCAGGGCGACCCGGCCCACCACCTGCTCGAAGCTCTCGCCGCCCGGCGGCCGGGTGGTCGCGGGAGCCTCCCAGAACCGGGCGACCCGCCCGTCCTCGTCCATGGCGGCCAGCTCGTCGTGGCTGAACCCCTGCCACGCGCCGAAATCCTGCTCCAGCAGCCCCGCCTCGACGGTCATGTCCGTCGCGGCGCCCCAGATCGCCTCGGCGGTACGCCAAGTGCGGGACAGCGTCGTCACCATCCGCACCGCGCCGGCCGGCAGCAGCCGGGCAAGCGCCTCGAAAGCCGGGGCGTCGCCGCAGTCCGCTTCCAAATCGAGCTGGCCGTGGATCCTGCCTTCCGGGTTGATCACCGGGGCATGCCGCACCAGCCACCAGCGGGTGACAGGGTTCATGGCAGCACCGCCGCCAGGACCAGCAGCACGGTGATCTCCACCCCCTGCTGGCAGGCGCCCAGAACGTCGCCGGTATGGCCGCCGACCTGGGCCCGCGCCAGTTCGGCCAGGGCCAGCGCCGCGACGATCGCCGCCGCCAGGACCGGGAGCGCTGCAGGTCCCAGGGCCAACCCCGCCAGGCAGGTTCCCAGCGCCAGCGCCATGGCGATCCGGGTGCCCGGCGGCGCTCCCAGCCCGGCGGCCAGCCCGTCGGTCCGGGCCGGGTCCAGATAGCCGTAGACGGCCGGCACCATCGCCCGCGACAGCGCGCCGGCCCCGATCAGCGCCGCCGCGACGGCCAGCGGGTCGGCCAGCGCCGCCAGCGCCGACCAGCGCAGCCCGACCGAGAACAGCAGCGCCAGCACGCCGTAGCTGCCCAGGCGGCTGTCGCGCATGATGGCGAGCTTGGCCATTTTGTCGCGCCCCCCGCCGAAGCCGTCCGCCACGTCGGCCAGCCCGTCCTCGTGCAGCGCCCCCGTGACGGCGATCTGGAAGCCCAGGGCCAGCAGTGCCGCCGCCATGGATGTCAGGCCCAGCAGGGTCGCGGCGGCATAGACGGCGCCCGCCGCCAGCCCGAGTCCCGCGCCGACCACGGGATACCAGCCCAGCGCCCGCCCGTGCAGGTCCGTCGGCATGGGGCCGTCGAACCGGACCGGCAGCCGGGTCAGGAAGATGAGGGCGGCGGCGATTTCGTCGCCCGGCCGGGCGGACGCCTTGGTTTGGGAACTCTCTGACATGGATGCGGTATAAGGCAGGGCAGGTCCGTTCGGAAGGCTTTTGACCGGCCCGGTCTTTCCTGCCAAGGTGCCGCCCGAATCGTGCCCCATACCTCTCCCGCACCCCGTTTCCGCAAAGCCGAGACAGCGCCATGGCCAATCCGCAACCCGCCGTCACCTTCGACGAGATCCGCGCCCTGATCCGCGACCTGCCGGGCCCCGACCTGGAAGCGGGCACGGCGGCGCTGGCCCGGCAGAACCAGCTCACCAAGCCGCGCGGCTCGCTCGGCCGGCTGGAGGAACTGGCCCAGTGGATGGCGACGTGGCAGGGCAAGCACCCGCCCGAGCTGCGCCGGCCTCGGGTCAGCGTCTTCGCCGGCAACCACGGCATCGCGGCGCGCGGGGTCTCGGCCTATCCGGCGGAGGTCACCGCCCAGATGGTGCAGAACTTCATCGACGGCGGCGGCGCCGTGAACCAGCTGTCGGAGGTGGCCGACGCCGACCTGCGCGTCTACGAGCTGGACCTGGAGCGCCCGACCCAGGACTTCACCGCCGGCCCCGCCATGTCGGAGGAAGGCTGCGCCCGCGCCATGGCCTACGGCATGATGGCGGTGGAGCAGGGGCTCCACCTGCTCTGCCTGGGGGAGATGGGCATCGCCAACACCACCTCCGCCGCGGCGCTCTGCACCGCGCTGTTCGGCGGCGACCCGGCCGACTGGGTCGGCCCCGGCACCGGCGTGGACGCCACCGGTCTGGCGCTCAAGGTCGAGACGGTGGCCGCCGGCCTCGCTGCCAATCCCGGCGCCTCCGCCGATCCGCTGGAGGCGCTGCGCTGCCTGGGCGGCTACGAGCTGGCCGCCGTCGCCGGCGCCGTCGCCGCGGCCCGGCTGGCCCGCACGCCGGTGGTCCTGGACGGCTACGCCTGCACTGCGGCGGCGGCCGTCCTGGCGAAGCTCGACCCGCGCGCCCTCGACCACTGCCTGATCGCACACCGCTCGGCCGAGCCGGGGCACGCCCTGCTGATCGAGAAGCTGGGCAAGCAGCCCCTGTTCGACTTCGGCATGCGCCTGGGCGAGGGATCCGGCGCCGCCCTGGCGATCCCCATCCTGAAGGCGGCGGTGGAGTGCCATACCGGCATGGCCACCTTCGCCGAGGCCGGGGTGAGCGGGCAATCGTCCGGGCCGTCGGCCGGCCAGGTCCACTGACCATGGGAAAAGCCGCCCTGCTGGCGGTCGCGGCCGCGACCCTGTGGGCCGCGGGCGCATCGGCTTCCGAGCTGCGGGTCACGGTCCGCGGCGTTCCGTCCGCCGACGGCGACGTCAAGGTCGGGCTCTACGCCACGCCGGAAGCCTTCGAGAAACGGGAGCGGACCTTCGGGGAGGCGGCTCCCGCCAGGGCGGGCGATGTGGTGGTGGTGTTCCGCGACCTGGCGCCGGGCCGCTACGGCATCGCCGCGATCCACGACATCAACGGCAACGGCAAGCTCGACTCGAACCTGCTGGGGGTCCCGACCGAGCCCTTCGGCTTCGGCAACGACGCGAAGGTGAACTTCGCGCCGCCCGACTTCGCCGACATGGCCGTCACCGTGGGCGCCGGGACCGTGGAGACCTCGGTCACCCTGCGCCGCTGATCCTCAGCTTCGGCGCGCCTCCTCCAGCAGCCAGTCGCGGAACGCGGCCAGCGCCGGCCGGTCGGCCAGGTGCTTCGGGCTGACGAGCTGGTAGCTGCCGAGCCGCGCCTCAAGGCCGGGGAAGGGCACCGCGAGCCGGCCGGCCGCGATGTCGTCCTGGACCAGCGACAGGTCGGCCACCGTGACGCCGTGCCCGTCGGCCGCGGCCTGGATCGCCAGGTCCTGGGTGTCGAAGATCTGGCAGTTGCGGTCCACGTCCAGGTCGGGGGTGCCCGCCAGCTCCAGCCAGGCCCGCCACTCGCTCTGGTGCGGGTCGGGGTGGAGGATCGTGCAGCGCGCCAAGTCGGCGGGAGCCTTCAGCCGGTCCAGCAGGGACGGCGCGCACAGCGCGGTCAGCCGTTCCTCGAACAGCGGGTCGGCGCGCAGCCCCGGCCAGGGGCCGACCCCGAACACGATGCCGGCGTCGAAATCGTCGCGGTCGAAATCGACCCATTCCCAGCCGGTGTTCAGCCTGACCCGGATGTCGGGACGGCTGGTCTGGAACCGGATCAGCCGGCGCATCAGCCAGCGGATCGTGAAGGTCGGCGGCACCTTGACCTGGAGGTCGTGGGCCCGCGCCTCGACCCGCGCCGCCGCCTGGGCGATCCGATCCAGCCCCTCGGTCACCCCCGCCAGCAGCACCTTGCCCTCGTCGGTCAGGGCCAGGGCGCGGGGCAGGCGCTGGAACAGCGTCACGCCCAGATGGTCCTCCAGCCCCTTGACCGCCCGGCTGACCGCGCCCTGGGTCACGTGCAGCTCCTCCGCCGCGACCGTGAAGCTGAGATGGCGGGCCGCGGCCTCGAAGGCGCGCAGCGAGTTGAGCGGCGGCAGGCGGCGGGACATGGCGGCCTATGCATGAGTTTCGCTCATGCAGACTATGAGAACTCATGGTTTGTGCGCAAGCACCCGGCATCATAGATCAGGCTTATCGAAAACATCGCACACCGCACGCCGAGGAGGCTGCCATGATCAGAACTCAAACCAGGCATGCGCCGGCGCTGCCCGTCGCGTTCCCCGCAATGCCGTTGGCCAGCCTTGCCGGGCTGCCGGCCCTGTGGCGCCGCCGCGCGCTGACCCGCCGCGATCTCGCCCGCATGGACCGACACCTGCTGTCCGACATCGGCCTGACCGAGCAACAGGCCCTGGCGGAGGTCTCCAAGCCGTTCTGGCGGGAGTGAGAAACGCCGCTACTCCCCGGTCTGGAGCAGGGAACCGCGCACCCGGGCGACGTTGAAGTAGTGCAGGAAGACGAACGCCGCCGCGGCCATGTAGGCGGCGTTCAGCCCGACCGCCCAGGCCAGATGGTCCCAGCGCATCGCGTCTTCGAACATCAGCGCCCGCATGCCTTCGAAGACGTGGGCCGAGGGGAGCGCCCAGGCCACCGCCTGGAGCCAGCCGGGCAGCACAGCGACCGGGTAGTAGACCGCGCTGACCGGCGCCAGCAGGAAGACCGCGACCCAGGCCAGGCTCTCGGCGCCCAGCCCGTGCCGCAGGATCAGCGCCACGATCAGCAGCCCGAGCCACCAGCCCATGACGATCAGGTTGGCGAAGAACCCGACCAGCGGCAGTCCCATGTCGAAGATCGAATAGCCGAAGACCGGGATCGCCAGCAGGCCGGCGGGGATGGTGCCCAGCAGCGTCCGGATCAGGCTCATGGTCATCAGTGCGGCGACCCACTCGCCCGGCCTCAGCGGGCTGACGAACAGGTGGCCCAGGTTGCGCGACCACATCTCCTCCAGGAACGACACCGATACGCCGAGCTGGCCGCGGAACAGCACGTCCCACAGCAGCACGGCGGCGATCAGCACGCCCGCGGCCTGCGCCACCCAGGTGCTGTTGGTCGCCATGAACTGGCTGATGAAGCCCCACAGGATCATCTGCACGGTCGGCCAGTAGGCCAGCTCCAGCAGGCGCGGCCAGGATCCGCGCAGCAGGTACCAGTAGCGCAGCACCATGGCCGATACCCGGCGGACGGAACCTGCCATGGCGCTCACTCCGCCGCGTCCGCGACGCCGCCCGGTCGGCGGTCGCGCGCGATGTCCAGGAAGACGTCCTCCAGCGTGTCGCGGCCGTAGCGTTCCAGCAGCTCGGCCGGGGTGCCTCGGTCGACGATCGCGCCGCCGCGCATCATCAGCACCAGCCCGCAGAGCCGCTCGACCTCCGGCATGTTGTGCGACGCCAGCAGGATCGTGGCGCCGGTCTCGCGGCGGTAGGTCTCCAGGTAGGTCCGGATCCAGTCGGCGGTGTCGGGGTCGAGCGAGGCCGTCGGCTCGTCCAGCAGCAGCACGTCGGGGCGGTTGAGCAGGGCCTTGGCGAGCGCCACGCGGGTTTTCTGCCCGGCGGAGAGCTGCCCCGTCGGCTTCTTCAGGAAGCGCGCGACGTCGAGCGCCTCCGCGATCTCGGCGACCCGGCGGCGGACGCCCGACAGCCCGTAGAGATGGCCGTAGACCGTCAGGTTCTCGGCGACGGTCAGGCGGTGCGGCAAGTCGACATAGGGCGACGAGAAGTTCATCCGCGGCAGCACCCGGTGGCGGTGGCGCAGCATGTCCTCGCCCAGCACCTCGATGGTGCCCGACGTGGGCAGCAGCAGGCCCAGCAGCATGGAGATGGTGGTGGTCTTGCCGGCGCCGTTGCCGCCGAGCAGGCCGGCGACGGTGCCGGCCGGCACGGCGAAGCCGATGCCGTCGACCGCCGTGATGGCGCCGAACCGTTTGGTCAGGTGATCGACTTTGATGACAGGCTGGGACATAAGCAGGCTATATGGCGGACCGTCCAGCCGCTGACCACCCCCTCGACACCGTGCCCCTCCGTCCCAGCCCGACACCCGGCAGCCCACCATGATCGAAGCCGCACCGCCGCCGCGTTCCGGTCCAGCCTCTCCCCCGGTCGTCACGCCGATCGCCACCGCGATCGACGGCCGGGTGACCCTGCGGACCCTCATCCTGATCCGCTGGATCGCCGTCGTGGGACAGTTGACGGCGGTGCTGTCCGTCCATTTCGGCTTCGGGTTCAAGCTGCCGCTCGGGCCGGCGCTGGCCGCCATGGGGGCGTCGGTGCTGCTGAACCTGGCGGCGCAGGCCCAGCGCGGCACCCGGCCCCGGCTGGCCGACCGCGACGCCGCCCTGTACCTGGGATACGACACGCTCCAGCTCACGCTGCTGCTCTACCTGACCGGCGGCCTCCAGAACCCCTTCGCGATCCTGATCCTGGCGCCGCTGACGGTGGCCGGCACGATCCTGTCCAGGGTCAGCGTGATCGCGCTGACCGTGCTGGCGCTGTGCTGCCTGACCGGGCTGGCGCTGTGGCAGTTCCCGCTGCCCTGGGCCAACGGCGCGGTCGGGCTGCCGCCGCTCTACCTGCTCGGCATCTGGCTGTCGCTGTCGCTGTCGGCGATCTTCATCACAGCCTATGTCTGGAGCGTCGCGCAGGAGGCGCGCTCGATCTCCGACGCGCTGGCCGCCAGCCAGATGGCGCTGGAGCGCGAGCAGCGGCTGTCGGCGCTGGGAGCGCTGGCGGCGGCGGCCGCCCACGAGCTGGGCACCCCGCTCGGCACCATCCACCTCGTCGCCAAGGAACTGGCGAGCGAGATCCCGCCGGACAGCCCGCTGGCGGAGGACATCGCCCTGCTGCAGAGCCAGAGCCTGCGCTGCCGGGACATCCTGGCCGAGCTGTCCCGGAAGCCCGAGGCGGAGGGCGGCGAGCCGTTCGACCGGCTGACCGTCCCGGCGCTGATCGAGGCCGCCGGCGCTCCGCACCGGCTGGGCCACATCAAGTACCTGCTGGAGACGGAGCCGGTGGCCGGCCCGCCCGTCCCGATGATCCGGCGCAGCCCGGAGATCATCCACGGCCTGGGCAACCTGATCCAGAACGCCACCCAGTTCGCCCGGTCCACCGTCACCGTGCGCGCCCGCTGGGACGAGGAGGCGCTGACCATCACCGTCAGCGACGACGGCCCCGGCTTTCCCCAGAGCCTGCTGAACCGGATAGGCGAGCCCTACATCTCCACCCGCGTCGAGGGCGGCCGGGCCGAGGGCGGTTCGCATATGGGGTTGGGCATCTTCATCGCGCAAACCCTGCTGGAGCGTACCGGGGCGGAAGTCATGTTTGCCAATAGTCGTAGCGGCGGGGCGCAAGTTGTCGTACGGTGGAATCCACCGATTTTCGACACGAAAGGCTGAGGACGGGAACGCGAATGACTTCCGACATCGGTCCGACAGGCGAAGCAGCCAAACTCACTTTCTCCGGTGACGCCTCGCGCAGCCTCCTGGTTGTCGATGATGATCCCCCGTTCCGCAACCGCCTGGCCCGCGCGATGGAGAAACGCGGTTTCGACGTCGTCGCGGTCGACAGCGTCGCGATGGGGATCGAGGTCGCCCAGGAATCGGCGCCCGTGTTCGCCGTGGTCGATCTTCGGCTGGGCGACGGCAGCGGGCTCGACGTGGTCGCCGCGCTGCGCGACGCCCGCCCGGACAGCCGGATCGTGGTCCTGACCGGCTACGGCAACATCGCCACCGCGGTCGCGGCGGTCAAGGCGGGGGCGGTCGACTATCTGCCCAAGCCGGCCGACGCCGACGCGGTGGAGGCTGCGCTGCTGGCCGACGGCCGTCCGCTGCCCCCGCCGCCGGACAACCCCATGTCGGCCGACCGGGTCCGCTGGGAACATATCCAGCGGGTGTTCGAGCAGTGCGACCGCAATGTCTCGGAGACGGCGCGCCGCCTGAAGATGCATCGCCGCACCCTTCAGCGCATCCTGAACAAGCACGCGCCCCGGGGCTGAGCCTGCCGCCGGGTCCGGGGGTCGGACCCGGCGATGGGAACCAAGTCAGGGAATCGCTCGTTATCGCCGGTGTGAAACATCGGTGGAGCGGGCCATGACCAAGGACGAGATCGTCGATACCCTAAACGATCTGATTCAGATCACCGAGGACAGCCACGAAGGGTATCGGAAGTCGGCCGAGGATGCCCAGGACCCCGATCTGAAGACGCTGTTCAACGATCTCTCCGCCCAGCGGGGCGCCATGGTCCGCGACCTCCAGAAGCACGTGGCGGAGCAGGGCGGGGCGCCGGAGGCCAGCGGGACCATGCTGGGAGGCGCCCACCGGTTCTTCGTCGACCTCAAGTCCGCCGTCGTCGGCCGCGACCGGGCCGCGATCATCCAGGAGGTGGAGCGGGGCGAGACCGAGGCGGTCCGCCGGTACGAACAGGCGCTCGACAAGGATCTTCCCACCCATCTCGCCAGCGTGATCAGCCAGCATCTCGCGCGGATCCGCTCCGACCGCGACCGTCTCGCGGCGGTCAAGCAGGGCTCGAAGCAGGCTTCCTGACCGTCGAATCGGAACGGACGGTCGCAACGGAACGGGCGGGGGCGTGTTGGAGACCGAATACGCCTTTCGTCCAGACCCCTCACACAGGAGACCGCCGATGGCAACCAACGCCGAGATCGCCGCCAAGCTGCTGAGGGATGCCGCATCCTTCTTCCGGCATGTCGGGGAGCAGAACGATCCGATCCGGGAACAGATGGACACCAACGCCCAGGCCTACGAGACCATCGCCGGGCTGGTCGAGACCGAACCGACCGCCCAGTTCGACCTGGCGGAGCGCGGGCCGGACGCCTGAGGCTCCGGGCGGTCCCTAGCGCCGCCTCCGATCCTCCAGCGCCGCAAGGATCTCGCGGCGCTCCCGGGGCGGCTTGGCGCCCCAGCCGGCGATCTCGTCCAGGGTCCGCAGGCAGCCCCGGCAGAAGCCCGAGACCGGATCGATCACGCAGACCCGCGTGCAGGGCGACGGAACGTAGTTTTCATCGAATGTCATGGCGGCGGGACGGTATCAAACCGGCGCGCCATCCGCCAGGATCCGATCGGCCAGAGCCAGGCCGCTGAGGAACGCGCCCTCGACCCTGCCGCCCAGGCACCAGTCGCCGCAGGCGCCCAGGCCGCGCTCCGGATCGTACAGGCATTCCTGTTCCAGCCCCCGGACCGGGATCGAGAAGCGCCAGCGGTGCGCGGCGAGATGGTCCGCCTCGGCCGCCCCGAGTCCCGCCAGTTCCCGGAACGCCGCCGTCAGCCGGGCGATCACCGCGGCCGGATCGTCCTCGATATGGCGCTGCGACCATTCGGGCGAGCCGTGGAGCACCCAGGTCTCGCCCCCTCCGGCGTCCCGGCCCGGCTTGGAACTGTCGCGGGCGATCCAGGAGAGCGGCGACTCCATGACGAAGGCCCCGTCATAGTCCGGCCCGAGCGGCCGCGGGAAGCGGGCCATCACCGACCAGCATCCCGCCATCACCGCGTCGGCCGCCGCCGCGGCGAGATCCGGCGCCTCGGCCAGCAGGGGCACCGCCTGGGGCGAGGGCACGGCGACCGCCACCCGGCCATAGCTTCCCAGGTCCCGTCCGGCCTCGTCCCGCAGCCGCCATCCGTCGTCTCCCTGAACGACCTCCGCCACCCGCACGCCGCTGCGGGGAGCGACCGACCGCGCCAGCAGGCGGGCGGGAGCGGTCATTCCCGGCGTGCCGACGAATCGCTCGCCCGGCGATTCCTCGATGCCGCCGTCCTTTCCGATCCGGACAATCCGCCCGGTCCACGGCGCGGCGGCGCCTTGCGCGACCCAGTCCTCGACCCGGTCGCGGAAGCGGGGATCCCGGGCGGTGAAATACTGGGCGCCGTGGTCGAACCGCAGGCCGGCGTCTCCCCCCGCACCGCCGCCGGCGTCCGCCCGGCGAGTCGCCATCCGGCCGCCCGGCGCGCGCCCCTTGTCGAACACGGTTACCGGCCAGCCCCGGCCGATCAGCCGCTCCGCGCAGGCCAGGCCGGAAAGCCCGGCTCCGATCACGGCGACCCTGGGAGGTCCGCTTCGGGCGGATCCTCCCGGAAACCCGATCACCGTCCCGTCGCTCATGGATGCCCCCTCGACGCTTCTTGCCATCGGGGATGAGAAGTAGCCCGGTGCGGCTATTCATCCAGGCTCACGGTTGGCACATGCCGGATGAGCCATTGCGGGTTAGGCTGATTCGGAGATAATACCGCTAAAATGCATCTGTAACTATTTGCTGGCAGGTCGGTGTTGGTACGCGTGGGCGCGGAAACAGCGGGAGGACCCAGGGTCCGGGACCGGGCTCCGGATCTGGATCCGGAACGCCGCAGGCGCGACCGCCGGATGACGCTGGCCTGCGTCGTCCTGTGCGGGCTGCTGCTGTCCGTCTCAATGTTCCAGGTGGTGCGCCAGCAGACCGCCGCCCAGATCGCCGAGATCCTGGACGTGCAGGCGGTCCACATGACCGAGACGATCCAGCGCCGCGTCCGCATGCTGGAGGATACCGTCAGGGCGACCAGCGCCCTGTTCAGCGCGTCGGGCGTGGTCACGTCCGGGGAATTCGCCGGATTCATCGACCATATCCTGCCCGAACGCGACGGCGTAGACCTGCTGTTCTGGACGCCGCCGGCCGAGGACCGCATCGTCGCCCGCTACGCCATCGCGACCCCCGGGAACCGGGCGGAGGATCTCGCCGTGGAGTCCAGCTCGGACCTGCGCGCCCTCGCCTCGGCGGTGCTGGCCGGCCTGCCGATGGCGACCGGCGTCGTCCGCGACCTGGAAGGCACGGACGGGACCGGCTACCGCTTGGCGGTCGCGGTGCCGACGCGGCAGCGGGAGGACGGGGCGGTCAACGGAGCCGCCGTGGCCCTCGCCACCCTCAGGGACCTCTTCCGCGAGGTCCAGGGCGAGCAGGGGACCGGAACCTTGCCGCTCTCGCTCCGGGTGTTCGATCCGGAGCATCCGGAAGAGCCGCTCTACAGCCGGGACTACACGCCCAGCCTGGGCCTGCTGGCCCTCGTCGGTCCTGTGGTCCGAAGCACCCGCATCGTGGTCGCCGACCGTATCTGGATCGCGGAGTTCCGGGCCGTCATGCTCGGCCTGCCGCCCGCGCTGGCCCTGGCCCCGGCCGGAGCGCTGCTGGGCGGGCTCGTGCTGACCGCGATGCTGGCTGCCTACCTGATCGCGTCCCAGCGCCGGGCCGCCGATGTCGGCGCGCTGGCGGGCCGCCTGGAGCGGATCAACCGCGAACTCGAGCATCGCATCCGGGAGAACGAGCGGACCGCGGCGGCGCTGGGCGAGAGCGAGCGCAAGTACCGGGATATCTACGAGAACGCCGCCGAGGGCATCTTCCAGACCTCGCCCGAGGGGCGGATGCTGAGCGCCAATCCCGCCCTGGCGCGGATCTACGGCTATGGGACGCCCGGGGAGGTGCTGGCGGCCCTGCAGGACATCCGGCACCAGCTCTACGTCGATCCGAGGCGCCGGGACCAGTTCGCCCGCCTGCTGGACCGATACGACACGATCCACGGCTTCGAGTCGGAGATCCGCCGCAAGGACGGCAGCGTCATCTGGATCTCGGAAACCGCCCGCGCCGTGCGCGACGCCGCCGGCCGGCTGCTCTATTACGAGGGCAAGGTCGAGGACATCACCGACCGCCGTGCCGCCGAGGAGCTTCAGCGGCTCGCCCGGGAGGAGGCGGAACTCGCCGGCCGCGCCAAGTCCGAGTTCCTGGCCAACATGAGCCACGAGCTGCGCACGCCGCTGAACGCCGTGATCGGCTTCTCCGAGATCATCAAGAACGAGATGTTCGGTCCGGCGGGCCGCCCCGAATATGTCGAATACGCCCGCGACATCCATGAGAGCGGCACGCAGCTGCTGGAATTGATCAACGACATCCTGGACATGTCGAAGATCGAGGCCGGCAAGAAGGAGCTTCAGGACGCGGTGGTCGATATCGGCCGGGTCGCCCGGAACTGCGTCCGGCTGGTCGAGGGGCGCGCCCAGTTCGGCGGCGTGGCGGTCGCGGTCGACCTGCCGCCGGACCTGCCGCCCGTCCGGGCGGAGGAGCTGGCGCTGAAGCAGATCATCGCCAACCTGTTGACCAACGCGGTCAAGTTCACGCCCAAAGGCGGCCGGGTGCTTGTCTCGGCCGACATCGAACCGGACGGAAGCCTGGCCGTCGCCGTGGCCGACACGGGCATCGGCATCGCGCCGGAAGACATGGAGAAGGCCCTGGCGCCCTTCGGCCAGATCGACAGTTCCTTCAGCAACAAGACGCAGGGAACCGGTCTCGGCCTGCCGCTTGCCCGGTCGCTCGCGGCGCTGCACGGCGGAACCCTGTCGATCGAGAGCATGCCGGGGCGGGGCACCACGGTGACCGTCCGCCTGCCGTCTGAGCGGGTGATCCGCAAGGTCGCCTGACCAGCCGCACTCCCGGGAAAGCACGCGCGGCAAAAAAAGAGGCCGCCATGAAGGCGGCCCGGAGTCTAGGGAGGAAACGCCCAAAGAGGCGTCGCAGCATCTCTGCTGCAGTGCAAAATATAATGTACGGTTCAGTACATCGCAAGCCCAATCGCGGTTTTTCCCATCCTACTTTCGTCCGACGGGCGCCCCATGGGGCAGGCTCGGCCTGCGCCGGTCGCGGTTCAGGCGGCGTTGCGCAGGCCGTCGTTGGCCGGCGTCGGCGTCACGGCGCCCGTGATGATCGAAGCGGCCGGCCGGGCGGAAACCTGCTCGACACCGGTCAGCCTACGGGTGATGACCATGCTGACCACGGCGTGGGCGACTGCCAAGAGGGCGAGGATGGCGATGGCTTCGAAATTGGTCCCAGTCAGCATGGATCGGCTCCGGTTCGGTAGGAAGTGCGGCAGGATGTCTGCCGGGATGCGTTGGAAGGAAGATGCTCCCGATCGATTTGGATGTCAAACACGGTATGCCGTATTTTGTATACCAGAACCGAAGAGCAGCCCTGCATTCCGGGGATGCCTGCCGACGGCCGCTGCGGGCGGGGTGCGAAAGGGTGCGAAAATATGCGGGACAGGCCCATCTCTCCCCTGCCATCTTTCGCCGACACGGCCCACTTTGATAGGGACGTCCGAAAGAGCGTGCGCGAAATGAAATGGACCGGAGATGTCGATGCCTGCTGATTCCCACAACGCCTCCCTCTCCCTGCTGGAAGACCTGATCGGGAAGGCCAAGGCCGCCGGCGCCGATGCCGCCGACGCGGTGCTGTTCGACGGCGCCTCCCTGTCGCTGTCGCAGCGGCTGGGCCAGCCGGAGCGGCTGGAGCGGGCGGAAGCCGGCGACCTGGGCCTGCGCGTCTTCGTCGGCAAGCGCCAGGCGATCGTCTCGACCACCGACCGCAGCGCCGACACGCTGGCGGCCCTGGTCGAGCGCGCCGTCGCCATGGCCCGCAACGTGCCGGAGGACCCGTTCAGCGGCCTCGCCGATCCCGACCAGCTCGCCCGGGGCTGGCCGACCGACCTGGAGATGGACGACCCGACCGAGCCATCGGCCGAGCAGATGATCGAGCAGGCGCGGATCGCGGAGGAGAGCGCCCTGGCGGTCCAGGGCGTCACCAATTCCGAAGGGGCGGAGGCGAGCTGGAGCCGCTCCCACGTCGCCATCGCCGCCAGCAACGGCTTCGCCGGCACCTATTCCATCTCGCGCCGCAGCCTGTCGGTGTCGGTGCTGGCCGGGTCCGGCACGGGGATGGAGCGCGACTACGAGTACAGCTCCAAGGTCTTCGCCGAGGACCTGGCCTCGGCGGAGGAGATCGGCCGGGGCGCCGGCGAGAAGGCGGTGCGCCGGCTGAACCCGCGCAAGGTCAAGACCTGCCAAGTGCCGGTGGTCTACGACCCGCGGGTGTCGCGCGGCCTGATCGGCCACCTGTCCGGGGCGATCACCGGGCCGTCGATCGCGCGAGGCACCAGCTTCCTGAAGGACAAGATGGGCGAGCAGCTGTTCAGGGCCGGGATCACCATCGTGGACGACCCGCACGTGCGGCGCGGCCTGCGGTCCAAGCCGTTCGACGGCGAGGGCGTCGCCAATTCCCGGCGCAACATCATCGAGGACGGGCGGCTGACCACGTGGCTGCTCGACCTGCGCTCCGCCCGCCAGCTCGGCCTGACCTCGACCGGGCATGCGTCGCGCGGCACCTCCGGCCCGCCCTCGCCCTCGCCCAGCAACCTGTACATGGCGCCGGGAACCCGCACGCCGGAGGAGCTGATCGCCGACATCGGCCAGGGCCTCTACATCACCGAGCTGATGGGCATGGGCATCAACGGGATCACCGGCGACTACAGCCGGGGTGCCGCCGGCTTCTGGATCGAGAACGGCAAAATCGCCTATCCGGTCAGCGAGCTGACGGTCGCCGGCAACCTGAAGGAGATGTTCAAGGTCCTGGAGCCGGCCAGCGACCTGGAGTTCCGCTACGGCATGGACGCCCCGACGATCCGGATCGAGGGCATGACCGTCGCCGGCACCTGACCCTTCGGACGGCCGGCCTCGGCGGAGGCCGGCCGTCCGGCACGTCAGATCGTCGTCGCCCCCCGGGTGTGGGTGCCGTCGGCATAGACGATCACCTCGAACCGCCGGATCTCCGGGTTGAAGCCGGAGCAGGCGAAGCTGTAGTGGAAGCTGATGCGGACGCCGATGATCGGCTTGCCGCCCGGCCCGGGCTTCGCCGGCACCTGCTCGCTCAGCAGGATCGAGCCGGAGATCTGGGCGCTGCCGACATGGTCGAACAGCTTCTCTGCGTTGGTATCCTCGTCGGCCGCGCGCTCCAGCTCCTCCTCGGTGTCCTGGGCCTCGACCTTGGCCAGGTCGAGGTCGGCCATGAGCTTCTTGCGCTGCTGACCCGGCCCCGGTTGTCGGCGGCCCCGACCGCGATGACGTGGGGAAGGGCGCCGGGATAGTAGAGCTCGCGCCGGCCGTCGTTGCCGGACGCCGCGACGATGGTGACGCCGTTGCGCCTCGCATAGTCCACCACCTCGCGGTGGGGCAGCCCGCCGCCCTCGTGGCGCACGCCCAGGCTCATGTTGATCACGTCGGCGCCCTGGTCCACCGCCCATTTGACGGCGCTGTTGATGTTGTCCAGCAGCCACGCGCCGAACCGCTTGCCCGCCCCGTCGAGGATGTCCACGAAGTCGCGGCCGGGGCGGAGCGAATCCGCCAGCTCGGGATGGGCGAGGTCGATCCCGGTGTCGAGCACGGCGACCAGCACCCGTTTGTCGCCGCGCGTATAGTCCGACGCCTCGTCGAGCCCGATGGCGGCCCGGCCGGTGCGGTCGTCGCCGGACAGCGCCGACGCCCGGGGCAGCTCCGACCGGGCGATCAGGCCTGGGCGGACCTGCTCGACCACCGGCAGCAGGGAGATGTCCTCGACGAGGCCGGGCGGGATTTCCCGGTTGTCCTGGAGGATCAGGCGGTAGACGCGGTTGAGGCCGCTCTCCAGCTCCTGCGCCGTCCACCGGCCCGAGGGATCCCGAGGCCGGTATTCCGCCGTGACCCAGACGCCGACGCGGTGACGGTCGAGCACCCGGTCCACGTCGGGATGGAGCCTGCCGCCGACGTCCGACTTGTCCCGGACCGCATCGCTCCAGGCCGGCGCGGTCGCCGTCGCGGACGCGGCCCGGGGGGCGAGCCTGATGATCAGATGCGGCTTCATGGGCGATCCTGGACGCATGCGGGCGCAGTCACCCGAATGCCGGGGTTGATGGAAGGCTGACCGCTACAGTGATCCTGGAATCCGGGTTCGGATGCGTGAAATATTAAGTCCGCTCTTACAGGCTGCATACTATGCTATAGCACTAGTATTCTTGATTCTACTGGATCCATACGTAGAATTCGACAAATGGTCAAGCCGGAATCACTTTGATCACCTGCGACTCCGGGGGATGATTACCAGGGAATGTAGGGTGGCGTCGTCCGTCCCGCCGGGTCAGCCGACCGGTTCGGCACCCAGCGGCAGATTGTCGCGCAGGAACTGCGCCAACTCCTTGAACTCGCGGCCGCGGGCGGCCTCGCGCCGCCAGACCAGGGCGACTCGGCGGGACGGGCAGGGCGGGGCGAAGGGACGGATCTCGACCGACCCGTTCGGCGCGGAGGCGCCGGTCACCGACAGCGCGGGCAGCAGGGTGATGCCGATGCGGCTCGCGACCATCTCGCGGAGCGTGTCCAGCGACGTCGCGGCGAAGCTCTCGCGGTCGCGCGCCCTGGCATCGCCGCAGACCGCCAGCGCTTGGTCGCGGAAGCAGTGGCCGTCCTCCAGCAGCAGGACCTGCTCGTCGGCCAGGTCCGATTCGCTGACCTGGTTGCGCGCCGCCAGCCGGTGGCCGGCGGGCAGCGCCACCACGAAGGTCTCGTCGAACAGGGGTTCGGCCTCGAAGGACGGCTCGGCCACCGGCATGGCGAGCATCAGCGTGTCCAGGTCGCCGCCCTTGAGCCGTTCCACGAGTCGCCCGGTCTGGTCCTCCCGGAGATAGAGTCGCAGATCCGGGTATGTGCGGCGCAGCGAAGGAAGCACCCTGGGGAGCAGGTATGGGCCGACCGTGGGTATGACACCTAGTCGCAGGTCGCCCGCCAGCGGAGCCGCCACGCCCTGCACGCTGTCGGCCAGGTCGCGCACCTCGGCGAGGATGCGGCGCGCCCTTTCGGCAACCTCGGTGCCGATCGGGGTCAGCATCACGCGGCGTTTCGTGCGCTCCACCAGCTGGGTGCCAAGTGCTTCTTCCAGTTGCTGAATTTGGGCCGACAGGCTGGGCTGGCTGATGTTGGCCGCATCCGCCGCCCGGCCGAAATGCAGGGTGTCCGCGACCGCCACCAGATAGCGCAGGTGCTTGAGCGTGACGGCCTGACTCATCGGCCTCTCCTATCACTGCGTTCGGAAAATGCGATTGGATTTATCATAGGGCTGTCGCCAGTTTTGGAACTGTTCGAATTTAGTGCACCGCAGCATACGGAGCGAGTTTCATGCTTACTGTCGGCGACAAGTTTCCCGCCTTCGACCTCAAGGCCGTCGTTTCCACCGATATGAAGGAAGCCTTTGCCCAGTTCACCGACCGCTCCTTCGAGGGCAAGTGGCTGGTCGTGTTCTTCTGGCCGAAGGATTTCACCTTCGTGTGCCCGACCGAGATCGCCGCGTTCGGCAAGCTGAACGGCGAGTTCGCCGACCGCGACGTCCAGGTTCTCGGCGCCTCGACCGACAGCGAGTTCGTGCATCACGCCTGGCGCGTCCATCACGACGACCTGCGCGACCTGCCGTTCCCGATGCTGGCCGACATCAAGCGCGAGCTGAGCACCGAGCTGGGCATTCTGGACAAGGCCGAGGGCGTGGCACTGCGCGCCACCTTCATCGTCGACCCCGAGGGCATCATCCGCTTCGTTTCGGTCAACGACCTGTCGGTCGGCCGCAACCCGCAGGAAGTCCTGCGCGTCCTGGACGCCCTGCAGACGGACGAACTGTGCCCCTGCAACTGGCAGAAGGGCCAGGACACCCTGCAGGCCGCCTGATCCCGCTTCCCGACGGGACTGACCATGGTGGGCGCCGAAGGGCGCCCATCGTGCCGGCGCCGGTTCCCGTACCGGCCTGATCTGCATTCACCTGTCCGCACCTTAGGAATTGCCTGCCATGTCGATCGATGCGCTGAAGGGCAAGCTGCCCGACTACGCCAAGGACCTGAAGCTGAACCTGTCCGGCGTGTTCAACACGCCCAACCTGACACCGCAGCAGGCCTGGGGTACCGCCGTCGCGTCCGCCCTCGCATCGCGCCAGCCCGAAGTGATCCGTGCCATCGTCGCCGACGCCGGGCAGCACCTCGAGCCGGCGGCGCTGAACGGTGCCAAGGCCGCCGCGGCGATCATGGGCATGAACAATATCTACTATCGCTTCGTCCACCTGTCCGCAACCAAGGACTACGCCCAGATGCCGGCGCGCCTGCGCATGAACGTCATCGGCAATCCGGGGGTGGACAAGGTCGATTTCGAATTGTGGTCGCTCGCCGTCTCGGCCGTCAACGGCTGCGGCATGTGCATCGAGAGCCACGAGCACGAGGTCGTCAAGAAGGGCGTCTCCAAGGAGGCCGTGCAGGACGTGATCCGGATCGCTTCCGTGATCCACGCCGTCTCCGCGGTGATCGACGGGGAGAACGCGCTCGCCTGAGCGCACATCTCCCGCCCGGGAACGATCATGGAAAAGGCGCCGGCCCGCGAAAGCGGCCGGCGCCTTTTGCGTCTGTGCCGCCCCGTTCAGTTCATCGCGGAGGCCGGCCCGATGATGCCCCCGATGATGTCGAGGACCGCGCTGTACAGCGCATAGATCCCGAAGCAGGCCAGCAGCACCGCCGCGGTCCGGTTGATCCCCCGGAACACGCCGTCCGAGATCATGTGCCGCATCATGGCCACGCTGCCGCTGAGCGTCAGAAACCAGAGGGCCGAGCCCAGGAAGACGCCCAGCACCAGGACGGTCGCCTCGTAGTCGGAGGCGAGCTCGCCGCCCAGCCCGAAGCCGGCGAAGATCGCGACGAAGGCGAAGATGGTGATCGGGTTGGTCAAGGTGAGCCCGAGCCCGACCGCGAAGCCGCCCAGGACGGTGCGGATGTCCCGCGTGATCTCCCGCGGGTGCGGCTCCGCGGTGAAGGCCCTGGCCGCGATCAGCAGCATGACGGTGCCGCCGACCAGCCGGAAGGTTGTCTGGTGGCCGGCCAGCCAGTCGGTCATGGCCTGCACGCCGAAAGCCGCTATCGCGCCGAAGATCCCGTCGGCCACCGCGGCGCCCAGGCCGGTGGCGAAGCCCGTCAGGACCCCGCCCTGAAGCGTGCGGCGGATGCACAGCAGGCCGATCGGCCCCACCGGCGCCGCGATGGCGATCCCCAGCAGGATGCCGCGCAGGAGAACCGCCAGATACTCCACAACCAGAACTCCCCCAACCCTCCGTGCGCGCGACGCGGCGGAGTATGCCCGCCCGGCTCCCGAAGCGGAACGGGCGAATGGCCGGTGCGGCACTAAACACGGCCCGCGGGGACGGCGGGAGGAAAGGATGGGGCGCTGAGGGTTGCCGGAGTGCAGCACCTGTGACCTTTGTACCGGCTGCCGGTCCGATGCGGCTTGCCTCCCGGACGGCCTTCGATTAATCAGGGAACCGGTACAGGGCCGCGGACCAAGTCCCATCGCCAACCATCCGCCTCCACTGGGGAGCGCTCCGCCGGGGCCGCTCCGAAGGGTATTCTTGTGCGTGCTTTTTCCTTCCGGGATAAGGGTTTGAAACGTCCTGAACGGGGACTGCGCAACAGCTTGCGCGGCGGCCTGGTGGCCCTGGGAATCGCGGCGGCGGTAGGCGTTCCCGCGGCATCGGCGCAGGAGGCCGGGGGCGACCAGCCCGTGCTGCTGAACGCCGACGAGCTCACCTATGACGAGACCCTGGGCATCGTGACCGCCACGGGCGACGTTGAACTGGCCCAGGGCGACCGCCTGCTGCTGGCCGACCGCGTCTCCTTCAACGAGCGCACCAGCGTGGTCACCGCGACCGGCAACATCCGCCTGCTGGAGCCGAGCGGCGACGTGATGTTCGCGGAATACGCCGAACTGACCGACGACCTGGCCCAGGGCTTCGTGCAGCAGGTCCGCGCCCTGCTGACCGACAATTCCCGGCTGGCCGGGACCGAGGCGGAGCGGACCGACGGGGGCCGCTTCATGCGGATCAACCGGGCGGTCTATTCCCCCTGCGACCTGTGCGCCGAGGACCCGACCCGGGCGCCGCTCTGGCAGCTCCGGGCCAACCGCGTGGTCCACGACAAGGAGGCGAAGGAGGTCGTCTATCGCGACGCCCGGCTCGAGATGTTCGGCATCCCGGTGCTGTATACGCCCTATTTCGAGCATCCCGACCCGACGGTGGACCGGAAGAGCGGATTCCTGAGCCCGATCTTCGGCTATGGCGGCAATCTCGGGACCTTCGCGGCGGTCCCCTACTACTGGACGATCGCGCCCGACATGGACGCGACGATCACGCCGATGTTCAGCACGGAGGACGGGCTCCAGGTCCGCGGCGAGTGGCGCCAGCGGTTCGAGCGGGGCCGCCTGTTCCTCGACGGCAGCATCGTCAACGCCGACCGGACGACGACCTCGGGCGAGGTGAAGGAGGACCGCTGGCGCGGGCACCTGTTCGGCGAGGGTCTGTTCGACCTCGACGAGACTTGGCGGGCGGGCTTCAACCTCCAGCAGACGTCGGACCGGTCCTACCTTCGGCGGTACCGGATCAGCGGCGAGGACATCCTGACCAGCCGCGCCTTCGTCGAAGGCTTCCAGGGCCGCAACTACGCGGTCGCGAACGCCTATCGGTTCGACGACCTGCGCGAGCTTTACGAGAACGAGCCCTACGTGATCCCGCTCGCCGAGGCCCAGATGCTCGGCGAACCCGACTCGTTGCTGGGTGGGCGCTGGTCGCTGGATTTCGGCTTGGTCGGATTGCAGCGCCCGGAAGGGCGCGACACCCAGCGCGCCTCGATCGAGGCGGGCTGGCAGCGCCAGTTCGTCGCCGACGCGGGCCTGATCACCACGGTCAGCGGAACCCTGCGGGGCGACGCCTATTACGTCACCGACTATATCAGGCCGGACGATCCGACCGGGCGGGAGGACAGCACGACCGACTACCGCCTGTTCCCGCAGGGGCAGATCACCATGCGGTATCCGGTGGCGCGCCAGATCGGCACGGTCCAGCACGTGATCGAGCCGATCGTCTCGTTCACCACCTCGCCCAACGTCGACGACCAGGACGACATCCCGAACGAGGACAGCCAGGACATCGAGCTGACCGCCTACAACCTGTTCCGCCCCAACCGCTTTCCCGGCGTCGACCGGCTCGATTCGGGCACCCGGGTCACCTACGGCGCCAAGACGGGTTTCTACGGTTTCGGCGGCGGCTTCTCGGAATTTTTCCTGGGGCAGAGCTACCAGATCTCCCGGAACGACGAGGCCCTGGAGGCATCGGGCCTGGGCGAGGATTATTCCGACATCGTCGGCAGCGTCCGCGTCCAGCCCGGCCCCTACCTGGACCTACAATACAATTTCCAGCTCTCGGAGGAGGACCTGGAGGCCCAGGTCCAGCAGTTCCGCGTCAGCGCCGGCGTTCCCCTGCTGCGCGCCGGCGTCAACTACTACTACCGCGACCGGCCGACCAGCGGCGATACCGCGCCCCGCCGCGAGTTCCTGTCCGCGTCCCTCAGTTCTTCCTTCTCGCAGTACTGGTCCGCGGCCGTGGCGCAGAGCTACGACCTCCAGGCGACCGACGAGAAGCTGCGCAGCACCAGCGCCTCGCTGACCTACAGCGACGAGTGCTTCACCTTCCAGGTCATCGGATCGCGCGACAATACCGTCCGCTCCGGCGAGGAGGGCGGCGACACGATCTATTTCCGCTTGGTGTTCCGCAACCTGGGCGAGGTCGAAGCCCCGCTCATCAGTTCCTCCTCCCAGGCGGCGTCCCAGTAGGCCCGCCGCGAGTCGCCGCCGGCAGCGGCGCTTTTCCTTGCGGAGGGTCGGCGTCCCGCCGACCGAGGTGCGCGGGACGCGCGCCCTCCCCGGGAGTCCCCCGGTTCATGCTTTGCGATGCGTTGGGCCGCGGCCCAACGCTTGAAACCAGATGTCTCGGTCGGAACACTCGTGGCTCGGCACAGTGTTTTTGAGCGATTTGTCGTAGGTCGGCTTCGGCCGAAGGCCGACGCCGACAGCGCGGCCGGAGCATCGACGCAGGGCGTCGGCGTTCGCCCTGGCGGGCGAAGGCCGACCTACCGCACTCCGGGTCCGCCGAACGTCATCAAAGACACTGTACGGGACCGCTAGGACGCCGACGCCGTCACCGGCTCGCGGTTGAAGAACAGCGACAGCCGGCGGGTGATGTCTTCGCTCAGCTGCGCCACGCTGCGGTCATAGGCGTCCTGCTCCCCGATCAGGGTCGCGTACTGGCTGCGCAGGATGTTGAAGTTGCTGACGGAGCTGGTGGTGCCGGACAGCACCGCGGCGCCCTGCGCGTTCCGGAGCGTATAGGTCGCCAGCACGTTCAGTTCGGCGCGGGTGGCGCTGTCGTCCACCGCGATGCCGAGCTTGATCACCGAGGGGTTCAAGGCGATGTCGAGGGTGTATTCCGGCGATACCGGCCGGCCGTCGATATAGAACCGGTCGATCAGGCTGTTCCGGAGCTGCTGCCCCAGGCGGTTCGGGATATTGTTGACCTGGACGAGCGACAGCTGCTGCGCGGCCGGCGTGTTGGCGCCGTGGAGCGGCTGGTATCCGCAGGCGGGCAGCAGCATCAGACAGAGCAAAGCGCCCCACCTTGAAAGCGGGTTTGTCTTGTTCGACAGCATCAGCCACCTGGTGAATTCACGGGACCTCGGGGAACTGATGCGGCCGGCGCGATCAGCCCCGTCGAAGCTATCCAACTCGATGCTGGCGCGCAAGCACGTGGATCGCCAGCATCGACAGGAACAGCGCGCCCAGCCACCAGACCTGCCAGATTCCGTAGGCGACCGAGATCATGGCGAGCATGCCGGCGAAGGCGGCGAGCGCTACCGGCTGGCTGTCGCGCGGCAGGGTGCCGATATCGCGGAGGATCGTCAGCCCGGCGGCGATGCCGAAGCAGACGCCGACGAAGCCCAGCTCCAGCCAGACCTGGAGGATGGCATTGTGCGGGTGGAGCGGCAGCACCGGGAAACTGTAGCCGCCGCGGTCGACGAACACGTTCTCCGCCAGGGAGCGGGACGAATCCAGGCCCCACCCGACCAGCGGGCGCTCGAACACGAGGTTGGACGCGTAGTGCCAGATCTCGATCCGGTGGAGGAACGAGAAGGGCAGGTCGCCGCGATCGATCAGGTCGAGGCTGTAAAGATATTCCATGGCCGGAATGGTCGCGAAGAAGGTCACGACGACTCCGACGCCCAGCAGATGCCGGACGATAGCCGGCGCCGCCATCGCGGCCGCCAGGGTCACCAGCCCGATCAGCAGCCCGACCATCGCCGACTCGCTCTCCCCCCCGGTCACCAGGACGATCATGCCGACCGGCAGCAGGGCGGTGGCGGCCCACTGGCGGCGAAGCCAGAACACCTGGCAGACCGGCCAGCACAGCGCCGCCATGGCGACCATGTTCCGGTTGATCAACGATCCGTACAGCTCCAGATCGGGCGGCACGCCGCCGCGCATCAGCCGGTAGACCGGCAGGCCGTGCAGCAGGTCCAGCATCAGCAGGATCACCGCCGCGGCGTAGGCCGTCACGAGCAGGCCGGCTCGGCGCCCGTCCAGCAGCGGCGTACGGACCGCGCCGCTCGCCAGCAGCATGGCGGGCAGCAGCGCGTAGCCCAGTTCCCACGCCTGATGGAGGCTCCGCCCCGGCCGGATGCTCCAGAGCGCGGTCAGGGCGCCGTAGGCCAGGAAGCCGCCCAGGATCACCAGCCACCGCACCGGCGGGACGGGCCAGCGGCCGGTGTCCAGGCGGTGGAGCAGCACGCCGATGACCGAGCCGGCGATCATCAGCGGGGCCAGTCCGCGCGGCACGGTGACCGCGACAAGGGGAGCGAGCAGGAGGGTGATCAGGCAGGCGGTCGCGAAGCGCGCCGGCGTGGCCGGCCCGCTCATGTCGGCTGGCTCATTCTGGGCCGTTCATCCTTGCTGGTTCATGTCAGTCGGAGCCCAGCTCCTGGCGCGGGGCCTCCGTCGCGGCATCCTCGGCCCGGTAATCCGGGACGAGGGTGCGCAGGGTGGCCAGGGTCCTGGACCGGTCGGTCGCCCGGGCGGCGTGCTCCAGCTCGTTCAGCAGCCGGTTGATCACCGCGTGGTCGATCACGCGGGGCGACGCCTGGAACACTCCGTCGGCGCTGGTGCGGGTCGGCGCCTCGCCCTCGGACAGCAGTTCCTCGAACAGCTTCTCGCCCGGCCGCAACCCGGTGAACTCGATCATGATGTCCCTGTCCGGGCGGAGCCCGACCAGCCGGATCATGTTGCGCGCCAGATCGACGATCTTCACCGGCTCGCCCATGTCGAGCACGAAGATCCGGCCGCGGCCCTGCGGATGGGCCGAGCCGTAGGCGGAGGCCTGGAGCACCAGCTCGACCGCCTCGCGCACGGTCATGAAGTAGCGCCGCATCTCCGGATGGGTGACGGTCAGCGGGCCGCCCGCCGCGAGCTGGCGCTGGAACAGCGGGACCACCGAGCCGCTGGAACCCAGCACGTTGCCGAACCGGACCGTCATGAACCGGGTGCTGGCCCCGTCCGACGCCGGCAGCAGGTCCAGCGACTGGCAATAGGATTCGGCGGCGCGCTTGGTGGCGCCCATCACGCTGCTCGGGTTGATCGCCTTGTCGGTGGAGATCAGGACCATGGCCCGGGTGCCGACGGTCCGCGCCGCGTCGGCCACGTTGCGCGTGCCGATGGCGTTGGTCAGCACGCCCTCCTCGGGATTGGCCTCGACCAGCGGCACGTGCTTCAGGGCGGCGGCGTGGAACACCAGGTCGGGCCGCGCGTCCTGGAACAGCCGCAGCACGCGGGCGCGTTCGCGCACGTCGGCGATCACGCTGTGGCAGGCCAGGCCCGGGTACCGGCCCCGGATCTCGCCGTCGATCGTGTACAGGTTGAATTCGCCCGCATCGACCATGGTCAGCTCGGCCGGGCCCAGGGCCGCGATCTGGCGGGTCAGCTCGCTGCCGATCGTGCCGCCGGCGCCCGTGACCAGCACCCGGCGCCCGGCGATCAGGCCCTGGATGGCGCTGCGGTCCAGCACCGTCTGGGGCCGCCCCAGCAGGTCCTCCACCGCGATCGGCCGCAGCTCGATCTTGCCCTCGCCCAGGGCGTCCTTGAACTCGGTCAGGCTGGGCAGGCGGCTGAGCGACAGCCCCAGCGGCTCGGTCAGGTCGAGCAGCCGGCGGATCAGGTCGCCGTCATGGTCCGCCTCCGGCTTGGTCACGATCAGCCTCTGCGGCTTGACGCCGCGCCGGTGCAGGGTCTCGACCACGGCCGGCAGGTCGTCCACGCCGCCCAGGACCGGCACGCCGCGGATCTCGCGGCCGATCCGCCCGCCCTTGTCGTCGACCACCCCGACCACGCGGTACGCCGCCTGGGGCGTATGGGAAAGCGCGCGGATCAGCTGGTCGGAACCGTCCTCGGCACCGACCAGAAGCACCGGCACCCGGTGCTCCCCGCCGGAGAAGTCGGCCAGGGCCAGCCGCCGGTCCTTGAACAGGCGATAGCCGAAACGCGGCCCGCCCAGCAGGAACAGGAGCACGAACCACTGGATCACCGGGATCGACCGCGGGATGGTGTCCAGCCGGGTCAGCAGGAACAGCAGCAGCACGGACACGACCGAAACGACCGTGGCGGCCTTGGTCACCAGGATCAGGTCCGGGGCCGACGCGTAGCGCCAGATCCCCCGGTACAGCCCCAGGAGGCGGTAGGTGATGGCCGCGGTCAGAAGCACCACCACGAGGCCTTCCAGCAGGCCTTCGAAATGGAATCCGAACAGGTCGTCCCCAACGCGCAGGTAGAATGCCGCGACGAAGGCGAGACCCGTCATCAGGAGGTCGTGCAGGTAGGCGAGGCCGGCTCGATCGAATTTCATCAGCTCAACGGGCGCTGCTCTATGGACCGGCCGCAGCATTGAACCATTCCGCGGTGACGCGCAAGGCGTCTTCCTGCGACCAAAGCGGTTCCCAGCCCAGGGTTTTTCGAATGGCCCGGTCATCCAGCTCCAGGGACGCCGCCAGCCGGTCGAAGGCGTCGCCGCGTCCGATCAGGTGGAAAGCCGCTCCCAGCAGAGGCGGCGGGACGCCGAACAGGCGAGCCGGCCGGCCCAGGGCGCGGGCGATCGCGCGGATCAGGTCCGGCGTCGACAGCACCGGGCCGTCATGGACCAGGAACCGGCGGCCCGGGGCGTCGCGGTGTTCGACGCAGGCCATGATGGCGCCGGCCAGGTTTCCGACATAGACCAGGCTGCGCCGGTTGCGGATCGCGCCGAACGGCAGCGGCGGGGCTCGGCGGCACAACTCCATCAGCTGCCGGAAATTGGCGCCGACGCCCGGGCCGTAGACCAGCGGGGGCCTGACCACGACCTGCTCCAGCCCGGTCCGCGCGGCGACGGCCTCCAGCGCCTGCTCGGCCTCCAGCTTGGAGATGCCGTAGGGGGAACTCGGCCGGGGCGGGGTCTCGTCGGTCACCGCATCCTCGGCGCCGTTCTCGGTCACCGCCTTGATGGTGCTGACCAGCACCATGCGGCGCACCCCGGCGGCGGCCGCCGCTTCGGCCAGCCGCCGGGTGCCCTCCCGGTTGACCCGGCGGTGCAGGTCGAGCGCCGCGGCGGACCCGCCCGGCTCCTCCGCCTGGTGGACCCGGGCGGCGAGATGGACGACCGCGTCGACCCCGTCGAGGGCGCGGCTCCAGTCGGTTTCCGGGCCGATGTCGCCGACCGTCGCCGTGTCGGGGACGGGGAGGGCGCCGGGACGGCGGACCGCGGCGCGGACATGGTGGCCCCGGCATGCGAGCATCGGAATCAGGGCGGAGGCGACGAAACCGGTCGCTCCGGTCACCAGGACGCGCATCATGCCCTCCCGGCCGGACGGGGCAGGAAGGCCAGCAGGGCGAGCACGACCAGCGCGCCCGGCACCAGCGCCATCCAGCCGACCGTCACCGACGCGGCGGCCAGGGCCACCAGGCAGGCATTGCCGGCCAGGACCCACAGCACGACCCCGGAGTGGCTGCGGCCGGCCTGGACCGCGCGCTGGTATATATGCTCGCGGTGGGGCTGCCAGATCCGCTTGCCCGCCGCCAGCCGGCGCAGCAGCGTGAAGGTCGCGTCCGCCAGGAAATAGAGCGGAACCAGGAGTGCGGCGGCCCAAGCGCCCGACCCGGCGGCGCCGAGCAGGAGCCAGCCCAGCAGGTAGCCCAGCGGGACGCTGCCCACGTCGCCCATGAAGACCCGGGCCGGATGCCAGTTCCAGCCGAGGAATCCCAGCGCCGCTCCGACCGTCGCCAGCGCCAGCCAGAGCGGCACGAGTCCCAGCCCCGCCATCACCGAGACCAGGGCGAGCCCGGCGCCGATCGAGGCGGCCTCGCTGCCTGCCAGCCCGTCGATCCCGTCCATGAAGTTGAACAGGTTGACGAACCAGAGCCAGCAGAAGCCCGCCGCCAGCCGGTCCGCCCACAGCGGCAGCCAGCCCTGGAAGACCAGGTCGGGACCGGGCAGCGCCGTCAGCCCCAGGGCCACCGCCGCGATCTGCGCCGCCAGCCGGAACAGGGCCGGGCGGCTGCGCCGGTCGTCCATCCAGGAGACGGCGACCAGCCCGGCGGCGCCCGCCAGCACCGGCCCGATCCGGTCGAACGAGCCGATGATCCAGCCGATCAGCGCGAAGGCGGGCAGCAGGGTCGCCATGATGCCCCAGCCGCCGCCGCGCGGCGTCGGCACCGTGTGGCTGCTGCGCTCGTTGGGGAGGTCGAGGATGGCGTTCCGGCGCAGATAGTGGAGCACCATGCCGGTCGCCATGTAGGACAGGGCGGCGGTGCCGGCGAGCAGGGCGGTTTCGAACAGGCCAATGGCATCGGTCATCGGGATATCCGGGCGGAACGCCCCAGCGTGGTCCGGCCGGAACGTCCCGGCTTGGGTAAGGCGATCATGCGATGCCGTGATAGTCCTTGTACCACGCGACGAACCGGGGAATACCCACTTCTATCGGGATCGCGGGCTCGAAGCCCAGATCGCGGCGGGTCGCGTCGATGTCGGCATAGGTCGCGGGCACGTCGCCGGCCTGCATCGGCTCCAGGTTCTTCAGGGCGGTGCGGCCCAGCGCCTGCTCGATCACCTCGATGAAGCGGACCAGGCTCTCCGACCTGTGATTGCCCAGGTTGTAGAGCATGGAGCGTACGCCCCGAGCGTCGGGCGCGGGCGGGCGCCCCAGCGCCGCGACGACCCCGGCCACGATGTCGTCGATATAGGTGAAGTCGCGCTCCATGCGGCCCTGGTTGAACACCCGGATCGGCCGGCCGGCCATGATCGCGTCGCAGAACAGGTAGGCCGCCATGTCCGGCCGGCCCCAGGGGCCGTAGACCGTGAAGAAGCGGAGCCCCGTCGCCGGCAGCTTGTGGATGTGGCTGAAGCTGTAGGCGATCAGCTCGCCCGCGCGCTTGGTCGCGGCGTACAGCGAGACCGGATGGTCCACCGGGTCGTCGATCGAGAAGGGCAGCTTGGTGTTGGCGCCATAGACGGAGGAGGAGCTGGCATAGACGAAGTGCTCCAGGGAATCCAGGCTCCGGGCGGCTTCCAGCATGACCACCTGGCCGACCACGTTGGCGTCCGCGTAGGCGTACGGGTTCTCCAGCGAGTAGCGTACACCCGCCTGCGCGGCGAGATGGACGATGCCGGTGACCGGTCCGGACGATCCCGCCCGCTTCAGCGCCGCGCCGACCGCGTCGCGGTCGGCCACGTCGGCCTGGATGAAGGTGAAGCCGGTGCGGCCCGCCAGCCGCCCGAGCCGCGCGCGCTTGAGGTCCACGCTGTAATAATCGTTCATGTTGTCGATGCCGACCACCTGATCGCCGCGGGCCAGCAGCGCCTCGGCGACATGGGAGCCGATGAAGCCGGCGACACCGGTGAGAAAGATCGTCATCCAGGACCTCGGTCGAGTTCAGTACGGCCGCTTTATGGCCCAGCCCACCCGGCAGTGCCAGCGCAACTCGGTCATAGCCCTTCCGATTCGGGGCCGTGCGGGTCGAGCTTCCCCGAATCGGTTCAGCCGCCGGTTTCCGCGTCACGCGGCCCGCCGTCGCGCGGCGCCAGGGCGGCCAGCAGGCGGCGCGGCAGCAGGGGCGGCGGGATGCCGACCCGCTGCCAGGCCATGGCCGCCATGGCGATCTGGCTGCCCAGCAGCGACAGGGTGGTCATGGCGGCGGCGCCCTCGATCCCGAAGGCCGGGATCATGACCAGGTTCAGGGCGACGTTGGCCGCCGCGGCGCAGCCCAGCGCCCGCATCGCCTGCTGCTCGTGCCCCGTCATGGTCAGCATCAGGTGGCTCGGGCCGATCACCGTGCGCAGGCAGATGCCGACCATCAGGATACGGGCGGCTCCGGCACCGTCGACGAATTCGGACCCGAACAGCCCGAGGATCCAGGGGGCGAGGACGATCAGCGGGATGCCGATGACCAGCGACCCGGCGAGCGTCATCAGGGTCGTCGTCCGCATGAAGGCGGCCAGTTCTGTCCGCTCTCCCCGGGCATAGTGGGCGGCGAACGAGGGGGCGACGATCGCGCCGACCGCCAGGTACGGGAACAGCACCAGTTCGGCGACGTTGCAGGCGACCACGTAGACGCCGGCGTCGGCGGCCGTCATCAGCCAGCCGATCATCAGCACGTCGCTGCGCTGGAGCAGGAGCTGGCTGCCGCCGGTAAGTCCCAGGACGAAGGCCGAGGCGATCCAGTCGCGCCGCCGGAAGACCGCGCGCGGCGCGGGGGCGGGCAGCACCGCGAGGCGCCGGCGGAGATACAGGATCAGGGTCAGCGCGCTCGCCCCGCCCAGCGCCACGAATCCCATGACGGCCGGCGGCGTCAGCGTCAGCGACAGGCCGGTCGCGGCTCCGACCAGGAGCAGCACGACGGCGTCGCGTCCGAGTCGTTCCGGCGCGGTGCCCAGCACCACCTGGCCCTGCCCGTACAGCACGGCGGCATTGAGCCTCAGCATGGCGAGCAGGGGCAGCACCACGAAGCCGGCCAGGAAGGTGGCGCCGAGCTCCGCCGGGATTCCCGGCTGCCGGGATATCAGGAACGCGCCGAGCGCCGAGATCCCGATGCTGAGGGCGCCGACCAGGACGGCGGCATGGCGGAGCACGCCGGCGAGCAGGGCCCATTCCTGCCGGGCCTGGTGCGCCGCGACGTTGCGCATCATCAGCATGTCGTGGCCCATGACGGCCACGTAGACCAGGATGTTGATCCAGGCCATGACGTAGGCGAAATGCCCGTAGCCTTCGTGGCCCAGCAGGCGGGCGAGTACGATCTGGAGTAGCAGCGCCTGGGCCATGCCCGCGACGTTCAGCGCCATGACGCTGCCGCCGCCCCGGGCCAGCCGCATGAACGCCGGGTTCCGCGTGATCAGGAGAGGAAGTCTAAATGCCACCGCGATAACCGAAACCTGCGAAAACCGGGACGCGCGCCGCTGCCGGAAGCTTGACCGGCGGAGAATGCTGTCGCGCGGAGGGGGAAGTCAATGCGGCTGGGCACCTTTTCGATCGTCACCCATAAGGTGGCCCCGCTTACCGATGATTGCGCTTGCCCGGAGCGGGCGCGGGCTTCTATTCGAGAACTTATGGTTCTCCTTGAACCATCGTCGTCACGGACAGTCAGGCGGGGAGATCGGTTCCGGTGTGTGGCATCTGCGGTTTCGTCGAACCTTCCGGCCGCCGGGCGCCGGCATCCCTGGTGCGCGCGATGGCGGATGCCCTGGCCCACCGCGGCCCGGACGGCGACGGCGTCTGGACCGACGAGGAGGCGGGCGTCGCGTTCGGCCATCGGCGGCTCGCGATCGTCGACCTGTCGCCCCTGGGGCGCCAGCCCATGGAATCGGCCGACGGCCGGCTGGTGCTGACCTTCAACGGGGAGATCTACAACTACCGGGACCTGCGTGCCGAACTGGAAGCCGGCGGGATCCGCCTGCGCGGCCAGTCCGACACCGAGGTGCTGGTCGAGGCCTGCGCCGCCTGGGGCGTCGGCCCGACGGTGCGGCGGCTGATCGGCATCTTCGCCTTCGCCCTGTGGGACAAGGCCGCCCGGCGCCTGACGCTGGTCCGCGACCAACTCGGCGTCAAGCCGCTCTACTGGGGCCGGACCGGGAGCGGGGCCGGGGCCGGGGAAGGCGTGATGTTCGCGTCCGAACTGAAGGCGCTGCGGGTGCATCCGGGCTGGTCGCCCGAACTGGACCGCGGCGCGCTGGCCTCCTACCTGCGCTTCAGCTACGTTCCCGCGCCGCACACGATCTACCGCGGCGTGGCCAAGCTTCCCGCCGGCTCGATGCTGACCTGGGAACCGGGGACCGAGCCCCGCACCGAACGCTACTGGGACATGCGGGCGATAGCGCGGGTTCCGCCGCGCGAACGCGATCCGGCGTCGGCGATCGACGCGCTGGAGGCGCTGCTGGGCGACGCCGTCGGCCGGCAGATGGTCGCCGACGTGCCGCTCGGCGCCTTCCTCTCCGGCGGGATCGACAGCTCGACCGTGGCGGCGCTGATGCAGGCCCGGAGCGGCCGGCCGGTGCGGACCTTCTCGATAGGGTTCGACGCGGCGGGCTATGACGAGGCGGTCCACGCGAAGGCGGTCGCCGGACACCTGGGCACCGACCACGCCGAGCTCTATGTCGGCCGCGACCACGCCCGCGACGTGATCCCCCGGCTGCCCGACCTGTTCGACGAGCCTTTCGCCGACAGCTCCCAGATCCCCACATACCTGGTCTCGGAAATGACCCGCCGCCACGTCACCGTGGCGCTGTCGGGCGACGGCGGCGACGAGCTGTTCGCGGGCTACCACCGCTATTTATGGGCGGACGCGGCGCGCCGGCGGCTGGACCGCCTTCCCCGGAGCCTGCGCGGGGTCGCGGCGGCGGCGCTCTCGGGACCGTCGGAAAGTGCCTGGGACCGCGGGTTCGGCCTGCTTCCGCGCGCGTTCCGGCCGGACCGCGCGGGCGATCGCCTGCACAAGCTGGCGGCGCTGCTCGCGGCGTCGGGACCGGACGAGGTCTATCGTGGCCTGCTGTCCCACTGGGACCCGGCGGAGATCGTCAGGGGGGCGGACGAGCCGCGCGGCATCCTGTGGGACGGCTCGGTCGCCGGCGAGATCCCTGACTTTCTCCGGCGCATGCAGTTCCTCGACACGGTGACCTATCTTCCGGACGACATCCTGGCGAAGGTGGACCGGGCCAGCATGGCGGTCGGGCTGGAGGCGCGGGTGCCGCTGCTCGACCATCGCGTGGTCGAGTTCGCCGCCGGCCTGCCGGCCTCGCTCAAGGTGCGCGACGGACAGGGCAAGTGGCTGCTCCGCCAGGTGCTCTACCGCCACGTCCCCCGGGAGCTGGTGGAGCGGCCGAAGATGGGCTTCAGCGTGCCGCTCGGCGACTGGCTGCGCGGCCCCCTGCGCGACTGGGCCGAGGATCTGCTGGACGGGCGGCGGCTGGACGAGGACGTCGTGCTCGATCCGGGGCCGGTCCGCCGCCGCTGGGCGGAGCACCTGTCGGGCACGCACGACCACGGCGACAGGCTGTGGGGCGTGCTCATGTTCCAGGCATGGCGGCGGCGCTGGCTCGGCCCTGGCTCCGACCGGGCCGGGGAGGCCGATCCGGCGCCCCGGCCGCATCGGGCGGCAGTCGGGTGATCCGGCATCGGGGTGACGGGACAAAGAAAAGGAAATATTCAACCGTCAATCGTTAGCCCAAAAGGACTGCTGCCCATGATGTTCCGGGCTATCCGAAAAGGCATATTGCGTTTGTTTTTGCCATCATTGCCGCTCAGGGCACTTAGATTAAGCCCCTTTGATAATTGACGGGGTTGGGTACGCTCGTTAGCTATGGCAGTGATGCCAACCGCTCGGATGTTTCGTTCAATAGGCAGGACTGCCCCGGAGTGGCAGGCATCCAGCAGGTCTGACGTGCGTGGCCAGCCCGTAAGCGACGAGAAGAGGGCCTGATTGAGTGGTCGGCACTGACAAGCGACACATGTCCGACGGCCGGAAGCGGAATCTTCTGCTTTGGTATTGGGGCAGGCGAGGCGGTGGAGCCCATTATTGCTTGGAAGTTGCCCGTGAACTGTCTCGGCGGGACGAGTTCAACCTGCACCTGTCGGTTTCCCGCAATTGCGATCTCTACCGCGAGATCAAGGCGTTGGGGCTCCCGGGGTTCGACGTGGACACCTATTGCGATGTCGGATCGGCGGTCATGGCGCTGTCGCGCCTTCCGCAGGTCAGGCGGCAGTTCAGGGAATACTTGGAAAAACACGAGATCGACGTCGTCCTGTGCACCATGCAGCACCTGTGGAACCCCTTCATGCTGCCGGCGATCCGCCGGGCCGGCGCGCGCTACGTCGTGACGATCCACGACGCGGCACTCCATCCGGGCGAGCGGTTCCTGCCGTACCAGTGGTGGCTGGACTGGGAGATCCGCCAGGCCGACGGGTACGTGGTGCTGAGCGACCATGTCGGCAGCGTCCTGCGCACTCGCCACCGCACCGCGGCCGACCGGATCGCCGTGGCCCCCTGCGGCCCGTTCAACCAGTTCATCGACGCCGGGCGGGCCTGCCGGCCGGCGGGCGAGATCCGGGCGCCCCGGCGGCTGCTCTTCTTCGGCCGGATCATCGCCTACAAGGGCCTCGACCTTCTGCTCGACGCCTACGGCCGGCTCAAGGCCGACCATCCCGACCTCAGCCTGGCCATCTACGGCGACGGCGACATCTCGCCGTACCGGGCCGCCCTGGAAAGGCTGGCGGACGTGACCGTGGAGAACCGTTACATCGGGGAGGAGGAGTTGCATGGCATCCTGGAGGAGGCCGACCTCGTCGTCCTGCCCTACCGGGAGGCCAGCCAGTCCGGAGTCCTGGTCCTGGCCGAGGCGGCCGGCCTGCCGGTGGTCGGGACGCCGGCCGGCGCGCTGGTCGAGCAGATCGTCCCCGGCGTCAACGGCCTGATCGCGGCCGGCATCAGCGGAGAGGAGCTGGCGGCGTCGATCGGTCGTCTGCTGGACGATCCCGCCCTCTATCACCGCTGCGTCCAGGGCATCGCCCGGAACGCCGAGGACCGATGGTCGGAAGCCGGCGACCGCATCTCCCGCTTCCTGCTGGGGGCGGGCGCGTCGGCCTCTCCGGCACCCCGTTACAACGCCGTTCCGGCCCCCGGGACGGAAAGCCGCCTGCCGCTCCGCCGGCAGGCGCGCTGACCGCCGGGGAGGCCCGCCGTGATGACGGTATCCCCCCGGAAGACCGTGCGCTCGCTGTGGCGGAGCATGCCGCCGGGCCTGCGCCGGTCGCTGCTGTTCGGCACCACCCGGCTGGCCGCTCCCATCGCACGGCTGCCCGGCCCGCCGCCGGCCGAACCGGTCGTCGTCGTGGGGCCGATCTCCAGCGCCACCGGCCTCGGGGAAGGGGCGCGGCTCTGCATGCGTGCGCTCCGCGCCCAGGGGCTGGACGTACGCGGCTTCGACGTCAGCCAGGTCATGCTCGGCGGCGATCCCGCGGAGCCCATCGACCCCGGCGCCGCGGTCGCACCGGGGCCGGGCACCGTGATCCTGCACGTCAACGCGCCGCTGGCGCCGCTGGCCCTGCTGATGCTGGGACGGGCGGCGATCAAGGCCAAGCGGATCATCGGCTATTTCGCCTGGGAGCTGCCCGACCTGCCGGCCGACTGGATCGCCGCCCTGGCGCATGTCCACGAGATCTGGGTTCCCAGCCGGTTCACCGCCGACGCGTTCCGGCGGCACACCGACCGTCCGGTGCGGATCGTGGCCCATCCGGTCGCGGCGCCGGGCCGCCTCCGGCCGGCTGGCGATCGGGCCGGCGCGCCCTTCACGGTGCTCACCCCGTTCAACATGGCGTCCGGCTTCACCCGGAAGAACCCGGTGGCGGCGGTCCAGGCGTTCAAGCTGGCCTTCGGGCCGGCCGACGAGGCGCGGTTGATCCTGAAGACGCACCATGTCCCGGCCTATCCGGCCGGCCGCGACCAGCTGGCCGAGGCGATCGACGGCGATCCTCGCATCAGCGTCCTGGATGGCACGCTGGACCGGACTGAGCTGGACGCGCTGATCGCCGGCAGCGACGCCGTGATGCTGCTCCACCGGTCCGAGGGATTCGGCCTGCCGCTCGCGGAGGCGATGGGACACGGCGTGCCGGTCGTCGCCACGAACTGGTCGGGCAACACGGACTTCATGGATTTCGACAATTCCTGCCCGGTTTCCTACTGGCTGGTGCCGGCTGTCGACCCTCAGGGAAGCTACCACTACGCCGACCAGGTCTGGGCCGAACCCTCGGTGGAGTACGCCGCCCGGCAGTTGCGCCTTCTGGCGGAAAGCCCGGACGCCCGCGTCCGGCTGGGCGTTGCCGCCACCGCGACGATCCGCCGGCGCTGCTCGTCCGAGACCTATGCCGAGACCCTGGGCTCCCTCCTGCTGACCGGCGCAGAGGTCTAGGTACCTCCCCCCGATGGTGCAGTGCGCTTGACAACAGGAAACCGTTCCGCTCCTATTCGCGGCGTGGAATACAGTAAATATTAGTTGATATGTTGTTAAACATGCTTGAGTGGAAACCTAGAGAGAGATTTCGAGTTCCAGGCGTGTTGCCGGAAAGTGTGAGGCTGGATTCATGATGGATCTGCCATTTGGCGGAAGCGGGCTGACTACAATGCGGATTCTCTCATGAATGCTGTGATCACGAAAATTCCCTTTGCGGAACCGCTGTGGCGCTATCGGGCCTTCATCTGGAGCGCAGCCACGCGCGAGATGCGCCTGCAGTCGATGAACTCGGTCCTCGGCTGGCTGTGGCCGGTGCTGAACGCGGCGGCCCTCATCCTGCTGTACATGACGCTGTTCGTCGAGGTGCTGAAAAGCAGGCTGCCGGGTTCCGACGACAGCATGTCCTATGCGATCTACCTGTGCGTCGGCATCATCACCTGGACCTACTTCTCCAACACCATCCTGCGCTCGCTGAACATCTTCGGCGAGAACGCCATGCTGCTGAAGAAGGCGGGATTCCCGAAGATCACGCTGCCGATCATCGTGATCGTGTCCCAGGGCGTCCAGTTCGCGATCATGCTGGGGGTCTTCGCCGTCCTGCTGATCGTGACCGGCCGGATCCCGGGATGGGCCCTGCTGGGCATGATCCCGCTGCTGGTCCTGCAGCAGGCCATCGCGATCTCGCTCGGCATGCTGCTCGGCACGCTCAACGTCTTCTTCAGGGACGTCGGGCAGGCGATCGGCATCGTGCTGACCTTCTGGTTCTGGCTGACCCCCATCGTCTATCCGCTGTCGATCCTGCCCCCGGCGGTCGCCTCGTTCGTCACGAACTGGAACCCGATGACCCGGATCATCACCGGATACCACGACATCGCGCTCAACAACGCCCTGCCGGACCCGGCCGCCTATATCGGCCACGTGGTGCTGGCGGCGGCGCTGTTCGCGCTGGCCTATTTCTGCTTCAAGCGTCTGTACAGCGCGGTCCAGGACTATCTTTGATGCCCCTGATCAGCATCCGGAACATCACCAAGAAGTACCATACCTTCGCCAGCGACTGGGACCGCTTCGTCGAGGCGATCACCAACGGCAGGATCCGGCGGCGCCACGAGCACTGGATCCTGAAGGGGGTCTCGCTGGAGGCGGAGCCCGGGGAGTCGATCGGCATCATCGGCTACAACGGCGCCGGCAAGAGCACCCTGCTCAAGATCGTCCTGGGAGTCTCGACGCCCGACAGCGGCACCGTCGCGATCAACGGCCGGGTCGCCGGGCTGCTGGAATTGGGCGTCGGCTTCCATCCCGAATTCACAGGCCGGGAGAACGCGACGATCAGCTGCCAGCTCCTCGGCCTCGACCCGGCGGAGATCCCGCCGCTGGTCGAGGAGATCAAGCGCTTCTCGGAGCTGGAGGACTATTTCGACGAGCCGATGCGGACATATTCCACCGGCATGCAGATGCGCCTCGCCTTCAGCGCGTCGACCGCGGTCCGCCCGGAGATCCTGGTGGTCGACGAGGCCCTGGCGGTCGGCGACGCCTATTTCCAGCACAAGTCGATGGCGCGGATCCGGCGCTTCCGCGAGGCGGGGACGACCCTCTTCCTCGTCTCCCACGATCCGACCGCGATCAAGAACCTGTGCGACCGGGCCCTGATCCTCGAGGAGGGGGTGGTGATCCGCGACGGCCGGCCGGACGAGGTCCTGGACTACTACCAGGCCATGGTCAACCGGCGGAAGAAGGACGAGGAGATCCGCCAGTTCAGCAACGACGGCGTCGTCGTCACCCGCAGCGGCGACGCCCGGATGGAAATCTCCGCCATCCAGATCCTGGACATGGACGGAAGGCCCGGCCGGGTCTTCAAGACGGGGGAGACCGCCCGCATCCGGCAGACCATCACCTGCAACGATCCCGACGTCCGGCCCAATGTCGGCATCATGATCCGCGACCGGCTGGGCAACCATATCTACGGCACCAATACCCATCTGAAGAAGGTCACGATCGACGACCGCTTCGAGGTCGGAACGCGGTTCCACGTGGATTTCGACGTCGAGCTCCGGCTGGGCGCCGGGTCGTACAACGTCTCCGTAGCCGTGGTCGACGACGCCCTGCACAGCAGCCATCTCGACTGGATCGACCAGGCGGTCGTCTTCCAGGTCATGCCCGACGGCGTGCCCGACTACGCGGGCCTGACGCCGCTGCCGGCCCGCCTCTCCTATGGCCGTGGCTCCGGGATCGAATCGGGAGCCGGGGGCGAGCAGCTCGGTGCCGACCGGGTGGAGGCGGGAGACTGAACGCCTCGGCGCTCCGGCCCCGGGAGCCCCGGCCCCGGGAGCCCCGGCGGCGGCGAAGCGCCCCGATCCCGGCCCTCCGTGACCAATCCGATATCGAGACCCCGAGCCGATGACCTTTATCTCCTACGCCCAGAACTACGAAGACATCATGCTGTTCCGCGCCCTGCGCGGCGTGGAGCAGGGCTTCTATGTCGATGTCGGCGCCAACAGCCCGGACGAGCATTCCGTGACCCGCGCCTTCTACGAGCGCGGGTGGCGGGGCATCAATATCGAGCCGGTCCTGGAATTCCACCGGCAGTTGCTGGAGGCGCGTCCGCGCGACGTCAACCTGCCGATCGCCATCGCGGACCGGACCGGGTTCATCGAGTTCCACGACGTGGCCGGCACCGGCCTCTCCACGATAAACCCGAAGATCGCCGAAAATCATCGTGCCGCGGGTTATCAGGTCACCAGGCGCAGCGTCGTGGTCGAGACGCTCGACGAGGTGTTCCGGAAGTATGTCAGCGGCGAGGTCCATTTCCTCAAGATCGACGTCGAGGGACTTGAGGGGTCGGTCCTGCGGGGGCTTTCCCTCGAGGAGATCCGGCCCTGGATCATCGTGGTCGAGGCGACGGAAGTCCTGAGCCAGGTGCAGAGCCATGCATCCTGGGAGCCCCGTCTGAAGGAGCGGGGCTACTCCTTCGTCTATTTCGACGGCCTCAACCGCTTCTACGTGGCGGACGAGCATGCCGATCTGGCCGGTTCCTTCGAGAGCCCGCCCAACGTCTTCGACGACTGGATGCGGATCACCGACCGCCAGGCGCACGACCGGGCCAACGTGCTCTCCGCCAAGCTGGAAGAGGAGCGGGAGTCATACAGGAGCGAACTGGAGATCCTGAAGGCCCAGGTCGAGGAATGGAAGACCCGGGCCGAGGCCGCCCAGGCCGCCGAAGCCGCCAGGCGCGCGGAGGAAGCGGCTCGCAGGGCCGAGGACGAGTCGCGGCGGCTGGAGCTGGAGGCGCGCCTGGGCGAGCTGATGCGTGCTCTCGATGAGGCTGCCGCGGCCGGGGCCCGGGCGTCCGAGCGGGAGGCGAGGCTGCTCGACCAGATGGCGGACCTGTCCGTCCAGGCCGCCGGATTGAGGACCGGCATCGTGGCCCTGCGGGAAGGAATGGAGAATTCGGTGCAGGCCGAGACGGCCGCGCTGAGGCACCGGCTGGCCGAGCTGGAGCACGCCTCTTTCCTGGCCAAGCTGGAACTGGACTCGGTCCTGGCCAGCTCCTCCTGGCGCATCACGGCGCCGATGCGGGGGGTCAAGATGGCCGCCGCGGCCCTCGCCAGGTCCATGGGGGACGCCGGGGGCTCCCGGCCGGGTCCCTCCCTGGTCAGCCGCGCGGCCCATTGGTCGGCGCGCCAACCCGTGCTCAAGCGCGCCGCGGTGGCCGTCCTGGCGAGGAGTCCCGCGCTGGAGCGCAAGGTCCGTTCCCTCGTGGCGCCGCCGCCGGGGGTGCCGGCGACCGCCGTGGCCGACATTCCGCCGCCGCGCCGGCCGGACCGCTCCGGCCCCGCCATCGTCTCCCGAAGCCCGTCCCCGGCTGAAGCCATCGTCGAAACCGCTTTCCGACGCGCGCTCGCGCGCGCGCGCTGACCGGAAGAAGCCACCATGCGTATCGTCCTGGACCTGCAGTCCCGCCAATCGCCGAGCCGCGTCCGCGGCATCGGGCGCTACTCCCTGGCCCTGGCGCGCCACCTGGCGACGCTGGCGACCGGCCACGAGGTCATCGTCGCGCTGAACGGGGCGCTGCCCGACATGGTCGACGCGGTTCGCGCCGACCTGGACGGATTCGTCCCCGCTGAGCGGATCGTCACCTGGTCCCAGCCCGGCGGCGTCGGATCCGTGACCGGGGACAGCCGCTGGCGCGCCCGCGCCGCGGAGCGGCTGCGCGAGCGGTTCCTGGAGTCGCTGCGACCGGATGTCCTGCACGTGTCCAGCCTCTTCGAGGGGCTGGGCGACGATGTCACCACCTCCATCGGGGAGGTCGCCGCCGACCTGCCGACCGCGGTCACCTTGTACGACCTGATCCCGCTGGTCCGGCGCGACGTCTACCTGGCCAACCCCGCGGTCGCCGACTGGTACGAGCGCAAGCTGGCGTCGCTGCGGCGGGCCGACCTGTGGCTCGCGATCTCCGACCATACGCGGCGGGAGGGGATCGAGCTGCTTGGCCTGCCGGAGGACCGGGTGCGGTCGATCTCGTCCGCGGTCGACCCGATGTTTCGCCCGGTCGAGCCGGCGGACGAGGCGGCCCTGCGGCGGCGCTACGGCCTGGAGAAGCCGTTCGTCCTGTACACGGCGACCATCGAGCCGCACAAGAACGTGGAAGGGCTGTTCACGGCCTACGGGAAACTGTCGCCGCAGGTGCGCCGATCCCACCGGCTGGCCATCGTCTGCCGGATCGACGACCATAACCTGGCGCGGCTGAACGCCGCCGCCCGCCGGGCCGGCCTGCGCGACGACGACTACGTCATCACCGGCTACGTTCCGGACGAGGATCTGCTGGCGCTCTATACCATCTGCCGGCTCTACGTCTTTCCGTCGCTCCACGAGGGCTTCGGCCTGCCGGCCCTGGAGGCGATGGCCTGCGGCGCCCCGGTGATCGCGTCGGACTCGACGAGCCTGCCCGAGGTGGTCGGCCGCCCGGATGCCCTGTTCGACGCCGCATCGCCCGAGGCCATCGCGGGCGCCATGGAGCGGGCCTTGGGCGACGAAGGCTTCCTCGCGGACCTGCGCCGGCACGGCCTCGCCCGCGCGCGCCTGTTCAGCTGGGAGAGCACGGCGCGCAAGGCGCTCGACGCCTTCGAGGAACTGCATGACCGGCGCCGCGAAAGCTCCCGCGTCGCGGTGCGTGCGCCGCTGCCTCGGCGGCCCCGGCTGGCCTTCGTCTGTCCGCTGAAGCCGGAAGTGAACCGGTTTTCCCGCCATGCCGGCGCGATCCTGCCGGAACTGGCCCGCTACTACGACATCGAGTGCGTCGTTCGCCAGGACCTGGTCGAGGACGGATTCGCCCGGTCCAACCTGCCGATCCGGTCCGCCTCGTGGTTCGCCGGGAACGGGGCGCGGTTCGACCGCGTGCTCTACCACCTGGGGAACGATGCCGACCTTCATCCCTGGGTCTCGGACCTGCTCCGACAGTGGCCCGGCACCGTCGCGCTTCATGACGACCGCCTGGGCGACGCGCTGTCGCTCCTGCCGCCCGCGGAAGGGCGGCCCGACCCCTGGACGGCCGAGCTTTACCGCTCCCACGGCTGGACGGCGGTGATCGAGCGCCTGCGGGCGGAAGATCCCGAAGCCGTCGTGGTGAAATACCCGTGCCTGGGATCGGTCCTGGAGAGCGCGGCCGGAATCGTCCGGCCCGATCCGGACCGCAGCCCGGCCCGCATGGCCGAGCTGTATCGCGATGCGCTGGAGGAGCATGCCGGGGACTCCCGCATGGCGCGCCTGGACCGGCTGGCCGACGACGTCATGGCGATCTCCGCTCCCGATGCTCCCGGTCCCGAAGATTGGGAAAAGGTGCTGGTCTGCGCCGCCGAGAACCTGCCTCCGGCGGTACCGGTCCGCCAGTTCCTGATCGACGTGTCGGAACTCGTGCAGCGCGACGCCGGCACCGGCATCCAGCGGGTCACGAAGAACATCACCCTGAAGCTCCTGGAGAACCCGCCGGCCGGTTTCCGGGTCGAGCCGGTCTTCGACGACGGCACCGGGGTGTTCCGCTACGCCCGCGCGCTGACGGCGAAGCTGATCGGCATGCCCGGCCAGGGCCTTGGCGACGATCTGATCGACACCCGGCCGGGCGACGTGCTGCTCGGCCTGGACCTCGTGGCGCACCAGATCGCCGGCCGGCAGGAGCTGAACCGCCGCCTGCGGCACCGGGGCGTTCGCGTCTTCTACGTCGTGTACGACCTGCTTCCCGTCCTGCGGCCGCAATGGTTCCCTCCGTTCCCGCTGTTCCGCACCTGGCTCCAGACGATCTCCCGCGAGGCGGACGGCTTGGTCTGCATCTCGCGATCGGTGGCGCAGCAACTGCTGGACCACCTGCCGGAACTGGACGTCGAGCGGCTGACGCCGCTGAGGATCGGCCATTTCCATCTCGGCGCGGATATCGACACCAAGGCGGGTAGGGTATCCGACGGGGTGGCGTCCCTGCTGGAACGGCCGACCCTGAAGTTCCTGGTGGTCGGCACGGTCGAACCCAGGAAGGGGCATGCCCAGTGCCTCGCCGCCTTCGAGGAACTGTGGGCCGCCGGAGCCGACATCGACCTCGTCCTGGTCGGCAAGCAGGGTTGGATGGTCGAGGAACTGGCCGCCAGGATGCGGGGCCACGTCGAGGCCGGCAGGCGGCTCCACTGGCTCGACAAGGCCTCGGACGCCGATCTGAACGCGCTCTACGCACAATGCACCGCATTGCTCGGCATGTCGCAGGACGAGGGCTTCGGCCTTCCGCTGATCGAGGCCGCCAAGCACGGCCAGCCGATCATCGCGCGGGACATCCCGGTTTTCCGGGAGATCGCCGGCGATCATGCGACGTATTTCTCCGGGACGGAGGGGCGTGATTTCGCGGAGGCTTTGTCCGCCTGGATCGAGCGCCATCGTCGTGGCGACGTGCCGAATACCGGGAACATGCCCTGGCTGACCTGGGCGCGTGCGGCGGAGCAACTCGTCGATGCCGTCCTGCACGACCGGTGGGACGCCATTTGGCAACCGGGTCCGACCGATCCGCAACGGCGGGCGGGTGGCCGGGAACATGAACGGTCCTGCGCCGATACCGCCGGCGGAACGGCCATGGCGGACGGCGACGAGCCGGAGCCGTCCCGCTTGGCACGGCGCGCCTGATGGCCGCCGTACGCCGCGGCGCCGCGCCGGTACCGTCGGCGATTCGGTGCGACGGCCGTTGCGCCTCTTGTTGCGCGCCTGTCGGATTGACTATGGTGGGGAGATCGAATGTCAGTGGGCGTCGACGCTTCCCCGATGCGATGCCGCCGTTGCGGTGGCCGGATGCGGGTACCCACGGTCGGCTTGTCGCGTCGGATCCATCCGGTGGAAGCATGACGTTCCGGGTACCTTGATATCGTGCCCATGGTATGACATTGACCGATTTGGAAGATATCCAGCTTGGCGCGGGAAGATGATCTTGCTGATTTCGGCGATGTGGATTGTTTAAACGCCTCCTGTGGACGATGCCTTTTGTGATCAAGGGGAAAAGTAATGAAGCGCGCGTTGATTACTGGTGTTACTGGACAGGACGGGGCCTATCTGTCTGAACTTCTGCTCGGCAAAGGGTATGAAGTGTACGGCATGCTGCGTCGGAGCAGCTCGGCGGATGTGGTCGATGCGCGCCTGCGGTGGCTCGGGATCGAAAAGCACATCAGGTTCGTCGACGGCAACCTCACCGACCTTTCCGGGCTGATGCGGACCTTCAAGGAGGTCAAGCCCGACGAGGTCTACAATCTCGCCGCCCAGTCCTTCGTCAAGTCGTCCTGGCAGCAGCCCCTCCTGACCGGCACCGTCACCGGCCTGGGCACGGCCAACGTGCTGGAGGCCGTTCGCCTGGAGTGCCCGACGGCCCGCTTCTACCAGGCCTCGTCATCCGAGATGTACGGGCTCATCCAGGAACCCGTCCAGACGGAGACGACCCCGTTCTACCCGCGCTCGCCCTATGCGGCCGCCAAGCTCTACGCCCACTGGATGACGGTCAATTACCGCGAGAGCTTCAACCTGCATGCCAGCAGCGGTATCCTGTTCAACCACGAGTCGCCGCTGCGCGGGATCGAGTTCGTGACCCGCAAGGTCACCGACGGCGTCGCCCGGATCAAGCTCGGGCTGGAGAAGGAGCTGCGCCTCGGCAACATCGACGCGAAGCGCGACTGGGGCCATTCCAAGGACTATGTCCGGGCCATGTGGATGATGCTCCAGCAGGACGAGCCCGACGATTACGTCATCGCCACCGGCCGTACGACGACGGTCCGCGACATGTGCAGGATCGCCTTCGACCATGTCGGCCTGAAGGCTGAGGATCACATCGTGATCTGCCCCGATCTTTTCCGGCCGGCCGAAGTCGACGTCCTCCTGGGCGACTCGAAGAAGGCGCGGGAAAAATTCGGCTGGGTCCCGGAAATCGGTTTGGAGGAAATGATCCGCGAAATGGTGGATGTCGATCTTCAGCGTGTCCGCCGGAACATGAAGTAGGACGGGCCGTGTCTTCGGAAGAAACGCCGCTCAAGGTGCTGGTGACGGGGGGAACCGGCTTCGTGGGCCGTCACCTCATCGCCGCGCTGGACAGGACGCTGGCGGACGGGAGCGAGATCGTCGCCGGCACTTCCCGGCCGGGCGCCGATCCGGCGGGCGCGGGGATTCCGTCCGGCCGCATTCCGGTCCGCCTGACAGGGATGGACGTCACCGACGCGGCGCAGGTAAGCTCCGTCGTCCGTGCCGAACAGCCGACCCATATGGTGCATCTCGCGGCGATCGCGGCCGTGACGGCGGCCACCCGGGACCCCCGCTTCGCGTGGGGCGTCAATCTCGGCGGCACGTTGAACGTCGCGCTGGCGGTCGCCGACGAATGCCCGTCGTGCCGCATCCTGTTCAGCAGCAGCTCGGAGATCTACGGCGCCAGCTTCAAGGCCGGCGTGCCCCTGGACGAGGGGGCGCTGCTTCAGCCGGCCAACCCCTATGCCGCCAGCAAGGCGGCGGCCGACCTGATGCTCGGGCAGATGGCGCTCCAGGGAGTCGCCGTCACCCGGGTCCGGCCGTTCAACCATACCGGCCCCGGCCAGGGCGAGCAGTTCGCCATCCCATCGTTCGCCGCCCAGATCGCGCGGATCGAGCTTGGACAGCAGGAGCCCGTCATCCGCGTCGGTTGGCTGGATGCCGTCCGGGACTTCCTCGATGTCGGCGACGTGGTCGACGGCTATGTCCGGATCATCCGGTCGGCCGATCGGCTGCCGCCCGGATGCATCATCAACCTCGCCTCGGGAACCGGCAGGCGGATCGGCGATCTGCTGGACAGGCTCGTGTCCATGTCGACGGTGCCGATCGAACTGGTACAGGATCCCGCCCGGTTCCGCGCCAGCGATACGCCCTCGGTCGTCGGCGACAGCAGCCGGGCCCGGGAGCTGCTGGGCTGGAAACCGGAGCGCGACATGGACGATACCCTGCGTTCGGTTCTGGACTACTGGCGGACGCGCCTGGGCCCGAGGGGCTGACCGGCTTGGCCCTTGCCGGACCCTCGATCGGGGCCTTGCAGGCCCCGGGTCCTGCAAGGGCCAAGCCGTCAGCGGGCCGCGGTGGCGACTTGGCGGATCACGGACGCCAGCTGGTCGCGAGCCTTCTCCGCCATGGCCTTCCCGGCCGTGTCGCTCTCATGGATGAAGGTCGTGAAGATCCGTGCCCTGTTCATGTAATAGACATGGCGGAATTCCGTCGTCCGCTCCGGCAGGACGCAGGCGGCCTCTCCAACCCGCAGGGTGATCTCGCGCAGCTGCTCGACCGGTCCCAGCGACGACCTGAATTCTCCTGAACAGCTGTTCTTCAGCACTTCGACATAGGACTCGGTCAATTCCGCAAGGCTGCGGTTGTCGATGATGCTGACCTCGCGGATGCCGCCGAACACTTGGCCGTACTTCCAGGCGAATGTCGCCGGCCTCTGGTCGGGCGCGACCCGGTCCAGCGAAACCGGGACGATCCCGGCCATGCCGGCGGCGGAAAGCAGGTTGACCAGCGCGTCGGGCAGAGTGGGTCCCAGGATCGGCGGAGCGGCGGTTGGCGCCGGGACGGGGTCCGGAGCGGTCCCCGCGGGCGGAGCCGGCATCGGCGGCACCGAGGCGAGGTTCGCCGCGGGGGGCTCGCCGGCGGGGGGCGGAACCGGCTGAGGCACCGCTTCCGCACTCCTGCCATCCCCCGGTGCCGGCCCGGGTGCCGGCGGCGTGGCCGTCGCGGCGGCCGGGGTCCCGGGCGGCTCCGCGGGCGGATCCGCCTGGACCGCGGCCGGCGGGGGCTCGGGTACCGGGATCGCCGCTTCCGCCGGGGCGGGAGCCTCCGGCGCGTCGGCGGCCGGGCCGGGAAGCGGGGCCGGCGGGGCTTCGGCGATCGTCAGGGGTTTCGCCGCCGTCCTGCCGTTGGACTGGACGCAAGTGTTCAGGTTGGCGAGCGCGGCGCCGCTACCGCGCAGGCTGAGCGACAGCTTCACGTCCGGATTGTCGATGGCCAGCGTGTTGCCCCGGCGGATCGCCTCGAAGAAGGAGGCGTCCTTCCCGAGTGAAACCGCCAGGGCGGATGGCCTCGTGACCAGGCCCGATCCCTGCCGCGTTCCGCGCTGGTCGATCGTCAGTGTCGTCGGCAGCAGGGATTTCGGGTTCAGCCGGGATTCGGGCAGGCCGACGATCACGACGACCTCGTCGGCCTTGTTCTTCGCGATCAGCAGGGCATGCCCGTTGTCGTACCGGGTGCCCGCGGCGCAGTAGTCGAACTCGCCGCTTTCCCGGGACACGGCCGTGACCGCCCAGTCCTCGATCGGGGACGAGACCGCGGTCCTTTTGGCGGCGGGTTTCTCGGCCGCCTTCTCGACGGCCCAAGCGGAACCCGGCGGCAGGGCTGGGCCGAGCGCCAGTCCAAGGCCGACGGTCCACAGCATCCAGTGGTTCATGAAGGTTTTCCCAGATGTCATCGCTGTTCACAAGTCATCGAGTCGGAGCCGGCCGGGGCGGCACGGCCGTGCAGTCCGGAACCTCCCGGAGGACCGCCGGCCATTCCTCCAGCCAACCCTTGTCATGGCTGGCGCCGGCGACCTGCAGGATTCGCAGGCAGGCATCTGGCGCCGCGCGCCGGGCGTAGCTGTCGGCGACCAGCCGGGGCACGACGCCGTCCCGCGCGCCGACCAGGTGCAGTTGCGGCAAGGCACCCAGGCGGCGCGCCGAGTCGGACGGGTCGAGCGAGCCGGACAGGGGCGAGATCCGGTGGTGGGAAGTCCACGCCGCCGTGGCGAGGTTTCCCGCGACGCTGACCACGGCGGCCACGTCGGACCGCCGGGCCGCCAGCAGGACGACGGCGCCGCCGCCACCCGAATACCCGATCAGCACGAGCCGATGGGGCGGAGTGGGGAGCGCCCGGTCGATCGCGCCGTCCAGCGCCGCTATCACCGGTTCGGCGAGGCGCCGCGAGGTCCAGAACGTCGACTCGCACGAGTCGCGGGAGCCCGCCGGCCGGAATTGGCATGGCCGCCCCAGGTACAGGACGTTGGGTCCGCCATCCAGCGCGGCGAGCCGCAGCGCCATCGGGTTGAGCGGCGTCGGGTCGGATGACGGGTCGGTAGGCGACGACCAGGCATAGCCGTCGCCCTCGACATACACATGAACGGGGGCGCCCGGCTGGTCGAAGCGCGACCAGACGGCGATGTCGAACCCGCCGGAGCGCAGGGTGGACCTGGTTAATCCGCCCCCTGCGGCGATTTCGGCGGCCGCGGACCCGCGTTCGGCCGGGCTGGCCGTGCATCCGGCCGCGAGAAGGGACGCCAGGAGGAGCGCCAGCCCGCGGCGCCCCCGCGGCATTCGCGGTGGCGGCCGGCCGGGCGCGGCGGCGCTGCGATCAGTCGCGGCGCAGTTCATGGAGCTTGTTCCGGATCTCGGGTGTCAGGGGTATGACTCGCTCTACGCCCGCTTCCACGGCGCGCAGCAACCGGGCCTGTCCCAGGTTGCCCCACTCGGCGGTCGGTGCCATGGCGATGCCGGTGAACCACAGGGCGACCGGATCGTCGGGGTTGCGCAGCAGCAGTTCGTTGCCGACGCGGATCGCGACCGGGGCGTTGTTCGACGTCACCAGCAGGTCGAGGAAGGGGACGGACAGATCGACCCGGCCGGGCAGCTGGTCGAGCAGGGCGAACAGCTTCTGGCTCCAGGCGGGAACTTCCCACTCGCGCAGGCGGTCGAGCCGGGGATCGCCCATCTTGGTCGCCAGCTCGTCGCGCATGATCAGCGTCAGCGACTTCAGCCGGGTGCTCGACGGCAGGTCCGCGGCGTGGCGGTCCACCGCCCGGAGCAGGGTCTCGAACCAGAAGACCTCGCTTTCCGTCAGCGGCTGCCCGTTCTGCCCCTTGGCGGCCAGTTCGTGCGTCAGGTCCAGCGCGATCCACCACAGGTGCGAGCCGCCCTGCCCGTGGTCCCACAGCAGGAAGGGCGGGGCGTCGGACGCCGGCGGCCGGCCGGACCTGATCACGGCGAGCAGCCGGTCCGACTCGGCGGCAACCCGGATCGCGAGAGCCGATCCGGCGGTGAGGGTCACGGCGACGATCAGCGCGATGCCGACGGCCAAGCGGCGCGTCATCGCGGTGCCGGACGGGCTCCGCCGCCTCACGCCGCCGGCGGTCGCGGCGAAGGCGACCGCCTGGAACGGAACCGCGACCGGCAGGGTGAACCAGGCCGCCAGGAGCCCGGCGATCGCCACCCAGACGGCGCACAGCAGCGCGCGGGACCGGCGGCGGGCGCATAGGATCGCCGTGACCGGCAGGGCCGCCATCAGGACGCCGCCGGGAAGTCCCGCCGACAGGGTCGCCTCCAGGTAGGTGTTGTGGGTGTGGAAGGCGCCGCCGCCGGTATTTCCGAGGGACTGCTGCCAGGTCTCGGTGACCGCGCGGACGTCGCGCACCCGGTTCAGGAAGCTGTAGAGGACGTCGTTGAACGAGCCCCAGCCGGCGCCGTGCACCAGCAGCATCGGGTCGGACCGGAGCGCCTCGAGCGCCACCAGGATCATCTCGGTGCGCGACAGCGGCGACTCGAGCCCCTTGGCGGTGCCGAGCCAGTACATTCCCGCCGGGACCGCCACGGTCAGGGCGAGCGCCGCCACGGCGGCGAGGACGCGCCAGGAACGCCCGGTCCCGATCGCCCGGGCCAGGATCAGCATGGCGGGGATCGCCGCCGCGGCGATGCCGATCGCGGTCTTGTTCTGCGACGTCGCGACGATCGCGCCGCCAAGCGCCAGGGCGGCGGCCATCCGCAGGGGGCCGGGGCCGGACAGTGCGGGGCCGGCGACCCGCCCGAGTCGGCGGGCCAGCGGCGCCGGCCACCGGAGGCTCTTGTCGCTCGCCACGATGGCTATCACGGACAGCCCCAGCAGCGCCGCGAACTCCGGCCAGACCACCGGGCGCCAGGGCGAGCCGATCGGCTCGCTGACATTGAGGGCCAGCAGGATCACGCCGGAGACCGCCGCCGAGCCGACGATGGCCTGACGGACCCGCCGGCGCTGCCACACCGCCAGGGTCAACGCCGTCAGGGCGGCGAGGGACGCGTACCACAGGACCCCTTCGCCGGTCTGTGGCGGTCCCATCGCCGACCGCACCGGGAGCGGCGCCGCCAGCGACGCCGCGGCCGACCAGAGTGCCAGGGCTGAGGTCGCCAGGGTCAGGGGATGGGTGAGGGCGGCCGTCACCGGGTACCGCAGGGCGGCCATCAGCGCGAGGCACAGTGTCGCGGCGGCCGCGCAGGCGAACAGCGCCGCGATCACCGGCTCCGACTGGTACCACACGCCCAGCGCGAATGGCTTCAGCGCGGGCACGAAGATGAAGAACGACGCCGACACGATCGCTCCGCCCGTGGCCGTCAGCCAGGACGGCGCCGCGCCGGCGGATCGTTCCGCCGGTACCGCGGCGGGGCTCACGGTCGAAGACCCGTCCGACACGGGGGAGTTGGCTGGCACCCGGATTTATCCTCTCAGCGACCCCTGAAGGGCCGGTCATGACGCGGTCCACGCCGCCGACGCGGGGCGGTCCCCGGACCGTGCCCGGCCGCCGTCACGGACGGGGCGCGACCGGGTCCGGCGGGATTCCGCGGGGGCTGCTTGGCCGAGCGCCACTATCACCGCGAGTATTTAATGTTGCCTTAACGCTGATGCGGTCGAATTGGGGAAGGAATGACAGCGCTGGTGCGGTGTCCGGGATGGCGCATATCCTGATAATCAGCTGTCTGGTGTGTCTTTGGTGCCATAAACCTGAACAGGTGCATTACGACGCACGTGATACGATTATCGGTACTTGATCCTTCTCCCCAGATTGTTTACTCATGACGGTACGCAGTTCGAAATTTGCAGAACTTTGCCGCATTCGCCGCAGGGGGCACATTTATGTTGATCAATAGACGTCATAGGCAGCAGGCGGTACTGCTTGCAACCACATCGGTGTTCGCGTTCAGCGCAGTATTCTCGGGCGTCGGCAGCGCCTATGCTCAGGTCCGGTCGGTCACGCCGGTCGCGACGGTCCGGACGGCCACCAACGTCGCCGCCAACCAGACGATCGTCGGCACTGCGGACAAGCCCGTGGCGATCGAACTGATCGGCGGCGGCTCGGTCGAGAACAGGGGCACCATCCGCGGCTTCGCGAACAGTTCCGCCGTCGTCGTCACCGGCGTCGCCTCCGCCGCGACCAAGATCGACAACTACGGCACGATCGAGGCGAGCAAGGCCCCCGGCAACACGGCGCGCGACGTCGCCGCGATCTATCTCGCCAGCCGGGCCGACATCATCAACCGCCCGACGGGCGTGATCCGGGGCACCGGTGGCGCCGACGGCATCATCGTCGCGAACGACGTCGCCAATGGGGACGTGGGCGGGTCGACGATCACCAACGAAGGGCTGATCTCCAGCGACAGCGGCAACGCGATCTCCGTCTACGGGGCGATGCGCAGCATCACCAACAGCGGCACGATCATCTCCCAGACCGGCACCGCCATTTATCTCGGCGCGAACGGCTCGATCTCCGACGGGATCACCAACAGCGGCACGATCCAGGGCGGCCCGAACGACGGTTCCGGCATGGCGATCGACGCCTCGCTCAGCTCGGCCCGCCTGGTCGTCACCAACTCCGGCACGATCGTCGGCAAGGTCATGTTCGGGTCGGGCAACGACGAGCTGCGCCTGCTCGGCGGCAGCATCACCGGCAACGTCAGCGGCGGCGCCGGCACCAACACCGTGAACGCGCTGAGCGGGACCTCCACGCTCAACGGCAGCATCACGGGCTTCAGCGCCTTCACCATCGCCTCGGGCGCCAAGGTCAACCAGAACGGCTCCATCGCCGCGACCACGGTGACCAACTCCGGCACCCTGGACGTCGGCAGCGCCACCCGCACGATCACCGGCAACTACGTCCAGACCTCGACCGGCACCCTGGCCGTCACGATCACCGACGCCGCCCAGGGCAAGCTCTCGGTCAGCGGAACGGCCAGCGTGGATGGCAAGGTCGCGCCGAACACCGGGTCGCGGACCGCCACGGTCGCTCCCGGCACGTCCCTGACGGTCCTCGAATCGACCGGCACGCTGACCCTCGCGTCGACCGCCGGCGTCGACAACACCAACGCGATCGAAAAGTTCGTACTGTCCCAGTCGGGCAACCAGCTCCGGATCACCCGCGAGGCCGGCATCTCTCCCGACGCGCCGGTCCAGAAGGCGATCGACGCGATCAAGTCCGGCACGGTCTCGACCGGCGGCAACGCCTCGGTCGCTTCGACCACAGTCGCTCTCGAAAGGGCGCTCACCACGATCGTGGACCTGCCCGGCGGCTTGTCGCAGCGGATCACCACCGTCGGATCGACGACGTCGCTCGGCAACATCCTGTCGATCTTCCAGAGCTCGACGGTCACGATCAACGGCACCCCGGTCCAGCTGTCCCAGACCCAGGTCAACGACATCGTCTCCCAGTTCGTCAGGGAGCTGACGCCTGATTTCAGCATCTCCGCGACGGGCTCCACCGTCACCAACGCGATCGGGGCGGCGTCCACGACGACGGTCAGCACCCGTCTCGCGTCCATGCGCGGAGCGGACAGCCAGACCGGCATGGCCGCCGGCGACATGGTCGGCCGCGGCATCGAGATGTGGGCCCAGCCTTACCTGTCCACCTTCACGCAGGATCTGAAGGACGGCGTTTCCGGCTTCCAGGCCGACAGCCGCGGCCTGACGATCGGTGCGGATACCGTGGTCGCCGACAACCTGCGCATCGGCCTGGCGGTCGGCTATGCGAACACCGACATCGACGGCAAGGACGCTTCCGCCGGCGATAGTTCGGATATCGACAGCTACCAGGCGACGCTGTACGCCAGCTACAACCCGGCTCCGTGGTATGTGGACTTCCAGTTGGGTTATGGCTTCAACAAGAACGACCAGACCCGCAAGTTCGCCGTCACCCAGGCCTCCAGCGGCTTCTCGACGATCGAAAACCTGACGGCGGACTTCGACTCCTCCGCCTACCGGGCCCGTATCGGCGGCGGTTTGACGAAGAGCCTCAACGGCTTCGAACTGACGCCCAACCTGTTCCTCCAGTACACCTACTCCGACACCGACTCCTACAAGGAGACGGGTTCGAACGGCGTGTCGATGGCTTCCTCGGACAACACGTCGTTCCAGGCCGGCATCGGCTTGCGGATCGCCTATCCCGTGGCGATCGAAGGCGGGCGCCTGATCCCCGAACTGCGCATCGGCTACACGCGTGAGTTCAACGACGACGCTCCGTCCAACAACTTCACCATGGTCAACCTTCCCGAACTCGCCTCGACGATCAAGGGGGCCAAGCCGAGCCAGGACATCTACAATGTCGGCGTCGGCCTGACCTTCCTGTCGAACGACAAGCTGACCATCTCCGGCAACTACGACTACCAGGGCACCGACTCGAGCGACGGCCACGTCGGCTACCTGCGCCTCCGCTACAAGTTCTGATGCGGACGCTTATCTGAGCAGCGGCAGGGGCTCCATCCTCCGGGATGGGGCCCCTGTTGTTTTTGCGCCCAGCATCGAGGTGATGTGCCCATGACCGGCATCAGGTCCGACGGGACCGGAGCGCTCGTCCTGCTCTCCGGCGCGATGCGGCTCGGAGCGCTGGCCGCCGCTGTCCTGCTGTCCCTCCCGGCCCTCGCGCAACCCCGGGACGAGACTGCCTCGCGGGAGCGCCTGGAACGGGCCGTGCTCGCGAAAGCCGCAGGCATCGACGCGCTCCTTGTCCCGGCCAACCTTCTTGAAACCGAAGCGTTCGACGTTCCGGACAGTGTCCAGCCCCTGCTGGCGGACCTGCTTCGAAGGCCGATCGAGACCGCGACCGGCGGCGCAGATCTCGCCGACCGGGTCATCCGGCGGCTGGGCCTGGAGAACGCGGCGGACCTGCTGGGGTCTTGGGGCCGTCGCGACGCCGCCGAACCCGGGCGATCCGGACTCCGGGAGCGACTCGCGGACTATGGGCGGACCGTGGCGGACCTGCTGGCGGAGCTTCCCGAAGCGCCGGCCTGCTGCGACGTCCCTGCCATCCTCGCCGATCTCCACGCCGGCGGACCGGGGGCCGCCGCCCTGGCGGCCGTGGGAGGCCCCGCGACCGGCGAGGCCGCCCGGCGACTGGCCCCGCGACTCGCCGCCGCCCTGGCGACGCTGGTCGGCGACGTGGCCGGGCTGCCAGCCGAAGCGGCCGGCGGCGGCTTCGTCCTGGACGGCGCCGAAGGGCGCATTCTGGTCGGCCGAACCGGCGACGACCGCCACCGGATCGAGCCCGGCACGATCCTGGTCGTCGATCCCGGCGGCAACGACAGCTACGAATTCGCCGGCCCGGTGACGGGTGATCGGTTCACGGGCGGCCAGTTGACGGTCGTCGACCTCAAGGGCGACGACCGCTATGTCGGCGATCCCCTGGCGATCCGGTCGTTCGTCGCCCTCGCGGACCTCGACGGCGACGACATCCACGAGGGCGGCATCGGGACCCAGGCCGCCGCCCTCGGGGGTGTCGCCCTCCTGATCGACCGCGCCGGAAACGACCGCTACGAAGCGGAAAGCTTCGGGCAGGCCGCCGCGGCCTTGGGAGCAGCCGTGCTGATCGACGGGGCGGGGGACGACTCGCGCGGGATCGGCGACCGCGGGCAGGGATTCGGGCAGGTCGGGGGAACGGCGCTCCTGTGGGATCTCGGCGGCAATGATCTCAACCGCGCGGCCGGGCCGAACGATACCGTCGGCCGCGACGCGCGGCTCAGCCAGGCCCAGGGCATGGGGACCGGGATCAGGGCCAGCCACGGGGGCGGCATCGGCGTCCTGCGGGACGACTCGGGGGACGACGCCTACGTGCTGGAGATGTTCGGGCAGGGCGCCGGCTACTTCACCGGCATCGGCGTGCTGGCGGACGGGGCGGGGAACGACCGCTACGAAGGGGTCCGCTACGTCCAGGGTGCCGGGGTCCATGGCGGGATCGGACTGCTGGCGGAGCGGAGCGGAAACGACGCCTATGCCGCCCGCCACGGCGTCGGGCAGGGCATGGGCCTGGACATGGCGCTGGGCGCCCTCCAGGACGATGGCGGCGACGACGCCTACGAGGCCGGCAGCCTGGCCCAGGGGGCTGGAACGGCGAACGGCACCGGGGTCCTGCTGGACGGCGGGGGCGACGACCGCTTCTCCCTCGCCGCCGAAGGCTGGGGGCGCGACCATGCCGCACGCGGTCTTCCGGGGCTCTCTTTCCTGGTCGGTGCCGGCCCGGAGGACCGCTTCCTGCGGAACGGCGAGGCCGTGGCGGCCGACCTCGGCCGTGCCGACGGACCGGCCGGCGGTCCGCCCTACCGGTTCGACCCTCCCGGCGACTATGCGTGTCCCGCGACCGCGCCGCCCGCCCCGGCCCCCGGCGAGGGGGAGGACCTGACGGCGCTGATCCGGCGCAGCGCCCCGATGCAGGGCGACGGGGATGAGGCGCTGGCGGCGTGGGCCGCCCTGGGCGGACTGCTTCCCGGCGGAATGCCGGCCCTGCTCCGGGCTGCGCCCGACCGCGACTTCGCGACCGGCTTCGCCCTGCTGCAGGCGGTCCGCTGCCACCTGCTGGCCGCCGGCCCGGAGTACCGGGCGGCGGCATGGTTCGGGGTGCTGGAGGATCTGGATGCCCGCCGCCCCGTCAGCCAGCCCTGGCTTCACGCCCGTCTCGCCGGTCTTGCGAGACCGATGGACGGCGAGTCGGTCCGGGCCGGCGCCGAACGGCTGGCGGCGCATCCCGCCTGCTCGGCTCGGGTCGGCGCCGTGGAGCTGGCAGGCGGCGCCGTCGCGGCGGAGGCGCCGCCGCCGGCGTGGCTGGCGGACCTGCTTTCCGCCATGCTCCGCGACCTTCGGGAGCGTCCCGCCGCAGCCCGTTGCCTGCGCCTCGCCGCCGCGATCCTGCGCCTCGCCGACCGGGTCGGCGATCCCGCCATCAAGGAACGGGCCGCGGATCTGGCCGCGGTCCTGCCGCCCTTCCTGGCCGACCCCGCGATCCGCGCCTTCCTCCGGCCGCCGCCCTGAGGGGGGCGCCTATGGAACGGGGGTCATGACCAGCCAGTCGCTCCACCGGTCGCCGCGGCCCGCCAGGCCGACGCGCATCCGGACCTTGCCATAGGGCAGGATGAAGGTCTTCCAGTAGGCGGCGTCGACCGGCCCGAACTCCCGCAGGACACCCTTGACCTCCAGTTCCCCCTTCAGGCTGAGCAGGCCCTCGCCGGCCTCGTACTGGATGACATAGTCGGACGCCGGCTCGCCGGTCCATTCCATGCGGAAGCCCCCGGACACCTGCTGGTGGGCCACGGTCCCGCTGGCTGCCGGCACCCGCCAGACCGGCGCCGCGCCGTCGCCGGCGGGGCTGGCCGCCGACGGCCTGACGATCCGGCGCGCCGCGAAGGCCGATTCGAGCGGCGCCGACAGCCGCTCCACGGTATCGGGGTGAAGGGCGGCCAAGTCGTCCAGTTCTCCGGGGTCCGAGCGGAGATCGTAGAGCCGGCGGGAAACCACCGCGCCGTCCCGATGGTCCAGGTGCAGCTTCCATCCGCCCTCGGCGATGGCGGTGCGATAGTCGCGGACCGTGTCCGGGTCGGGCTCCTGGAAGCCGGCCCTGCTGGTCAGCGCCATCCAGGGCCGGTCGGGGGCGATCGGGCCGGCCAGGAGGTCGCGCCCCGCCAGCGGCAGTTCCGCCGCGACTCCCAGCCGCCGCATCACCGTCGGCATGATGTCGAGATGGTCGGTCGCCGCCTCGACGACGCGCCCGCCACCCCCGGGCACCCAGAGGAACAGGGGGATCCGGGTCACCTCCTCATGGAGGTGGCCGTCATGGGTGGTCGAGGCATGGCCGACATGGCCGCGCTCCAGGTGTTCGTCGCCATGGTCGGCGGTCACCACCAGGATGGTGTCGCGGTCGAGGCCGCTTGCCTTGAAAAAGCTCCAGAACCGGCCGAACCAGGCGTCGAACTCCCGGTAGGTCCCCGCATGCAGGGCGGCGATCGCGGGGCGGTCGGCCGGCTCGAAGGCGACCGTGCCGGTCCGGATGGTCGGCCGCGTCATCACGGCCTCCATGCGTTCCCGGGCGGTCTGGTCGCCGGCGGGCAGCAGAGCCCCCAGGTCCGGCATGAAGGCGGCGGACGGTCGGTACGGCAGGTGGGTCGGCAGGTAGTGGTGCCACAGGACGAACGGCGTCGCGGCGCCGGCCTGGCGTTCCAGCCAGGGCACCGGTTCCTCGCCCGGCTCGATCGCCAGCCCCAGGCCGCGGAAGGTGTCGATCTGCATGAAGCTCTGCAGCCCGGTCACCCGCCATCCCAAGTCCGACAGCGTCTCCAGCGGCACTTTCCACTCCGGCGGCACGGCTTGGCGCTGAGCGTGCACTCCCTGCGCGAACGGGTCGGTCCCGGTCAGCACCGAGATCACGTTGGGTGCCGTCCAGGCCGAGATGGTCCGGTGGCCGGTGAAACGGATGCCCGACTCGGCGGCGGCGAGCAGGTTCGGCGTGACGTCCGGCCGGACGAAGTCGGCGCGGAAGCTCTCCACGGTCAGGATCACGACGTTCAGCCGCTTCGGCTGTCCGGTGCGAAGCCACGCGGCATAGCCGGCCGCTCCCAGCGCCAGGGCGAGGACGGCGACGGCGAGGCTAGTTGAAAACGAGCGGCGCGACATGGGGCATCACCGGGTAAAGGGCCAGGGGAAGGGTGATCCAGGCGAGCGCCGTGGCGGCGTGCCGGACCGCCGGGCCGGCCGCCGTCGCGCGGCCCGCCGCCAGCAGGGCCAGGCCGGTTGCCACGACGGGCAGCCCGAGCCAGACCGGCGGCGGAGTCCCGCGATGATCGACCAGTTGCAGCACCAGGAACAGGACGGCGCCGGCCAGCGCCGCGGCCGCCGCCGCGGTCCGGCGGTCCGGGCGGAACGGCACCGCCGGCCCCGTCCACAGCCCGATGCCGGCGGCCAGCAGGGCTCCGGCCGCTCCCGACACGCCGTTCACCGCCATGTCGCGCAGCCCATAGGTCCGGTTCGGGTGGAGACCCTGGAGCATCTCGTCATGGATGCCGAAAAGCAGGGTGAACAGCACGGCGGTGCCGGTCAGGGCGGCGCCGCCGATTGGGTCGGACAGCGCCCTGCGCAGGACCAGCGCCAGCAGCAGATATTGCGGCACATGGATGCGCTTGGCCGGAAAGGCGGGGTCGGTGATCAGCAGCCCGAGGGCGATCAGGGCTGCGGCGGCCATGACGGCGCCGGGCCGCAGCCCGATCCGGCCGCGCCCGCGGACCAGCCACGGGATGCAGCCCAGGGCGCCCAGAAGTGCCGCGAAGGGAACCAGGCCGGCACGCTCGCCGCCGAGGGAACCGACCAGCATCCCCCAGATTTCGAAGGTATTGACATAGAGGACGACGAGCAGCGCGGCGGCGGGATAAAGGTACCGCCCGGCCGGGAGTCTCCGGGGAGATTCAGTTGACATATCCGAGTATTCGGCGGGCCGGAAATGAATTAACCCCTCGTTCATGAAAACAGGGGTAACTGCGCAAAGCAATGCCGGATGGTTTAAAGTCCGATCGCCCGGTACTCAACAGGATCTTTGTGACGATTTCCGGGCGGCCGTCCATGACAGTATACTGAACTCCATGTCCTATGCCGATCTGACCTATCGTTCGCACAACCCGCTGAAGCGCCTCGTCCAGGGCCATCGCTACCATGCGATGCTCGGGCAGGTAGCGCCGGGGGCCGATGTCCGCGTGCTGGATTACGGCTGCGGCGACGGCTTCTTCCTCAGCCTGCTCCAGGAGCGGGGGGTGGGGCCGGACCGGCTGACCGGTTACGAACCCTTCGCGTCCATGGCGGCCCAATTCGGGGCGGCCCAGTTCGGGGCGGCCCGGTTCGGAGTGGGAGGGCGTCCCCGGCTGGTCGAACACCCGTCCGGACTCGGCGGCCTGGCGGGGGAGCGGTTTTCCCACATCTTCTGCATGGAGGTGCTGGAGCATCTGGACGACCCGGAACTGGCGGAGGCGCTCGACCGGATCGCTGCGCTCGCCAGCCCCGCGACCCGGATCATCGTGACCGTCCCGTCGGAACTGGGGCCGGCGGGCGCGGTCAAATGCGTCTTCCGGGCCATGGCGGGAACGGAACGGGTCGATCCCGGGACCGTTCGGTCCGTGCTGGCAGGGCGGCCGCCGTCCCGCCTGGTCAGCGATACCCCCGAGGGACGCTATATCTATTCCCATATCGGCTTCGACCATCGGCGGGTGGAGGCGGAGCTGGCTCGGCGGTTCCGGGTCGAGCGGCGCTTCGGCATACCGTTCCGGCTCCTGCCCCTGTCGGTCAACAACGAGGTCGCCTTCATCTGCCGCCCGTGCTGAGGAGACGCCGCCATGGATGATCCGGAGCTTTCCCCCGCCGCCCCGCCGGCGCCGCCGGTGCTGGTGCTCGGCGCGAGCAGCCTCGTCGGGCCGTACCTGCTCGACCGGCTGGCCGCCCGCGGGCGCACCGGCACATGCGCCGGGAGACGTCCTCCGCCGGGCGGAACCATGGCGGCCCCGGGCTTTCCCTGGCTCCGGCTGGACGTGGCCGATCCCTCCGGCTGGGCGGTGGAGCCGGGCGCCGCCGTGCTGTCGCTGATGCCGTTGTGGCTCCTGCCGCCGCTTCTGCCCCGCCTCGCCGCAGCGGCGCAGATCGTGGCGCTCGGCTCGACCAGCGTGCTGGCCAAGTCCGGCAGCGCCGACCCGGAGGAGCGCGCGGTGGCGCAGCGCCTCGCGGAGGCCGAGAGCGGGATCGCGGCGTTCTGCGCCCAGGCCGGCATTCCCTGGACCATCCTGCGCCCGACGCTGATCCATGACGGGCTCCGCGACGCCAACGTGACCGCCATCGCGCGATTCGTCCTGCGGTTCGGCTTCTTTCCCGTCGGCATGCCGGCCCGCGGCCTGCGCCAGCCGATCCATGCCGACGATGTCGCCGGCGCCCTCGTGGCGGCGCTCGGCAACGGGCTCGTGGCGGGACGGTCGATCGACCTGCCGGGCGGCGAGACCCTGACCTATCGCGAGATGGTCCGGCGCATCTTCGTGGCGCTCGACCGGCCGGTCCGCATCGTGCCGCTGCCCGCCGGCCTGCTCGCCCGGGGCATCTCCGCCGCCCGCCGGGTGACCGGCGTAGCCTACAGCCCGGCGCTGTTCGCGCGGATGAACCAGGACCTGGCGTTCGACGGCGCCGACGCGGCGCGGCTGCTGGGCTATGCCGCCCAGCCTTTCCGCCCCCGCTTCTCGGCCTCGCCGCCGGACTCGGCCGCCCGCTGAGCCGCCCGCCCGAACCGGAGCAGCCCGGCGATCCCGCGGACGACGCCTCTCCGGGCCAGGCTGGACAGGCGCAGCAGGAAATATCCCCAGACCAGGAGGTTGACGAACCCCAGGAAGAAGCCGGGATACAGCCCGGTGAAGTTCTTGCGGAAATACTGGGTGAAGCCGCGCGCCTTGCACCACTCGATCCGGACGACCGATGCGTCGCTCGTGCTCCTGTAATGGATCAGGCTGACCTGCGGGACGAACAGGACCGTGCCTCCCCTGCGGGACATCGCGAAGCACAGGTCCAGGTCCTCCACGTGGAGGAAGTAGCGCTCGTCCATGCCGCCCAGCGTCAGGTAGTCCTCCAGGGGCATCAGCATGCAGGCGCCACTGACCGCGGGAACCGCGGTGACCGTCTCCGGCAGCGGTTGGTCGTGCTGGTTCAGCCGCCGGAAATACGGATGGTTGGGAGCCATCCGGTCCAGCCGCAAGGCTTCCACCAGGGTCAGCCAGGGCGTCGGCAGCTCGCGCCGGGAGCCGCGCTGGTCGGTTCCGTCGGGATTGACGATCCGGCATCCCGCGACCCAGGGCCGGGGCGCCGGCCTGGTCAGCCGGATCATCTCGGCGAGCGCCCCGGGCTGGAGCACGCAGTCGGGGTTCAGCAGCAGCAGGTACTCGCCGCGGGCCCCGCGGGCTCCCAGGTTGCAGGCGGCGGCATAGCCGATGTTGCCGTGGCCGGTGACCACCCGGAACCGCAGGTCCTGGGCGGCGCGGGCCACCAGCGCGGCGGTCACGGCGGCGGGATTGCCGTTATCCACCAGGAGCAGCTCGATCCCGACGTCCTGCGACAGGACGGCCGCGATCGCCTCGTCCAGGACCGGGCCGGTGTGATAGCTGACCATGACGATCGTGACGTTCGGCTGTCCCTGCCGCGCCGGGCGCGGAGCGTCCTTTTCCGGCCCTGCCGCGTCGAAATTGTCGTCAGGCCCCGCCGGCCGCCGCCGCTTCGAATCGAGATAAACGATCTTGTTCATTCAAATGGACCTTCATGTATCAATAGCGTGCTTGGATCCGGGCAATTCCGGTGGAAATCACTTCATCGGGGCAGCGGGCCGGCGGCCCGGCGGTGCGGGCTGTCCAGGAGGCGGGCGCGCCGGGCCAGGAGCCCCGCGACGGACCAGTCGACCGCGCGTGCCACGCCGGCGGCGGACAGCCGGCGCCGGGCCTGGATCGCGCGCCGCTCGGCCAGCACCGGTCCGATATGGCGGACCGCGTCGCGCAGGCCGCGCAGCATCGGCCCGGCTTGGCCCTGGACCGCGCCCCTGGCCAGCAGCAGGCCGTTCACGGCGAGATGGACGGGAAGCAGCCCGATCAGCAGCGGGGCCGGCATGTTCTTGACGAACATCCAGACCCGGTTGCGGGTGCTGTGATACGTGGCGAAGCCGCTGCGCTGGCCGGTGATCGCCGAGCCGACATGGAGGACCCGGGCGGAGGTGACCTGGACGCAGCGCTCACCCGCCAGCCGAAGCCGGAATCCCAGGTCCACGTCCTCGCAATAGCAGAAGAAACCCTCGTCGAACCCTCCCGCCGCCAGGAAGGCGTCGCGGCGGTACAGGGCCGCCGCGGCGCACGGCGCGAAGACTTCGCCTTCCGGGGGCAGTTCCGATACCGGCGCGCCGTGGTGCCCGCGCCAGACCAGGCCGCTGGCATGATAGACATCGCCGGCGCCGTCGAGCCGGCCGGGGGACTCGGCGTCGATCTGCGTCGACCCGAACATCGCGATGTCGGGATGGCGGACGGTCGCGTCCGCCAGGGCCTCCAGCCACCCCGGTTCGGGGAAGGCGTCGGGGTTGAGCAGCGCGATCCAGGGCTCCCGCGTCAGGCCGGCCGCCAGGTTGTTGGCCGCCGCGAAGCCGAGATTGGCTCCCGGCGCGATCAGCCGGACCCGCCCCGCGAGCGGGCCGGACAGGGTCTCCAGGAAGGCGGCGGAGCCGTCGGTCGAGAGGTTGTCCACGACGACCACGTCGCGCGGCAGCACCGTCTGGGCCGCGAGGCTGTCGATGCAGCGGCTCAGCAGGGCCCCGCCGTTGTGGTTGACGACGATTACGCAGACGGGAGCTTCGGTCGTCACGGTGAAGGGGCCTCGCTTCCGCCGTTTTGCTGGTCGCGGGAAGAGCTACCACGAAAGGTTTATTCTAAAAGGGTAATCGGCACCACAACAACACCAAAATCCGCATATTGCTGGGACATCTTCCAGCCTTCAGGGACAGGGCGCCGGCCAGCATCCCGCAGGGGTGGCGAAATTACCCCGTTATGAGGAGACGTTCCCGCGCTGGATGTGCCTGCTCCCGTGAGGGTGGCAAATCGTAGTTAACGAACGGTTCACACTTTGGTGGTAGTCAATCTATGCCTTCCGGCGGAGCGTCCTCCGCCGAACGTTGGGGACAGGGCGATGCCAGCGACGATCCCGGTATTTTTGCCGCACCGCGTGACCGGTTCTTAATCCCGTCATGACAATCATGGGGAAGCTTCACCAACCAGGATCCGGAACAGAGCCATGAAGATCATCATCACCGGTGCCGCAGGCTTCATCGGTTCGGCCGTCGCGCGGCATCTTCTGCGGGACACGAACGCGTCGATCGTGTGCCTGGACAAGATGACCTACGCGGCCCATCCCGATACCCTGGCGCCGATCATCGACGGCGTGCGCGCGGTGTTCGAGCCGGTGGACATCTGCGACCGGGCCGAGGTCGAGCGCGTCTTCCGGGAACACCGGCCCGACGCGGTCATGCACCTGGCCGCCGAAAGCCACGTCGACCGGTCGATCGAGATCCCCGGCGTCTTCATCGAGACCAACGTGGTCGGCACCTATGTGCTGCTCGAGGCGGCGCGCCGCCACTGGTCGGACCTGACCGGGGAGCGGCGCGAGAGCTTCCGGTTCCACCATGTCTCCACCGACGAGGTCTACGGCTCGCTGGGGCCGACCGGCAAGTTCACCGAGGAGACGCCCTACGCGCCCAGCTCGCCCTATTCGGCGAGCAAGGCCTCGGCCGACCATATCGTCCAGGCCTGGCACCATACCCACGGCCTTCCGGTCGTCATGAGCAACTGCTCGAACAACTACGGCCCCTACCAGTTTCCCGAGAAGCTGATCCCGCTGATGATCCTCAACGCGCTGGAGGGCAAGCCGCTGCCGGTCTACGGCGCCGGGGCCAATGTCCGCGATTGGCTGTACGTCGAGGACCACGCGGCGGCGCTGGTGCGGATCCTCACCGCGGGACGGGTGGGGCAGAAATACAATGTCGGCGGCGATGCCGAGCGCAGCAACCTTGAGGTCGTGCACGCCATCTGCGACACGCTCGACGCGATGCTGCCGCGCGAGCGGCCCCGCCGCGACCTGATCACCCATGTGGCCGACCGGCCGGGCCATGATCTCCGCTACGCGATCGACGCGACGAAGATCCGCCGCGAACTGGGATGGGAACCGTCGGTGACCTTCGAGGCCGGCCTGCGCCGGACCATCGAATGGTACCTGGACAACCAGTCCTGGTGGCAGCCGCTCCGCTCCGCCGTCTATGGCGGGCAGCGCCTCGGTCTCGGCGCCCTCGAAACCACCCGCACGCTGGAGGTTGTCGCCTCGTGACGAAGACCATCGAAAATTCCGCATCCCCCAGGACGCTGCTGGTGTTCGGCCACCACGGGCAGGTCGCGACGGCGCTTCGCGAAGCGGTTCCGCCCGCCGGCTGGAGCATCCGGACGATCGGCCGCGACGGCGTCGACATCGTCGACCGCGCGGGCGTCGAGCGGGCCGTCCGGGAGAGCGGCGCCGCGCTGGTGATCAATGCCGCCGCCTATACCGCCGTCGACCGCGCCGAGAGCGAGCCCGACCAGGCCTTCGCCGTCAACCGCGACGGCGCCGCCCATGTCGCGCTGGCCTGCGCCCGGGCCGGCCTGCCGCTGATCCACCTCTCGACCGATTATGTCTTCGACGGCAAGGCGGCAGGCCACGCCTACCGCGAGACCGACCCGATCAACCCGCTCAGCGCCTACGGCGTCAGCAAGGCCGCCGGGGAGCAGGCGGTGCGGGCCGTCGGCGCCCGCCATGCGATCGTCCGGACGTCCTGGGTCTACGGCCCGCACGGCCACAACTTCGTCCGGACCATGCTGCGTATGGGCGACGAGCGGCCGGAGTTGGGCATCGTGGATGACCAGGTCGGCTGCCCGACCGCGGCCGCCGACATCGCCGCCGCCCTGATCGCGATGGCGGCCCGCATCCTCTCCGAGCCGGCCCCCGCGGAGGCGGGGCTGTTCGGCACCTTCCACTTTGCCGGGGCGGCCCGCATGAGCTGGTACCGCTTCGCCCGCGAGGTCTTCTCGCTGGCCGCCCGCCACGGGCGCGGCACCCCGGGGCTGCGGCCGATCGCGTCGCAGGACTATCCCACCCCGGCGGTGCGCCCGGTCAACTCGGTGCTTGACTGCTCCCGCCTGTCGGCGGTCTACGGCATATCCAGCCCGCCGCTCCGCTCCAGCCTGGAAACCTGCGTCGCCCGCCTGTGCGAAGCCCGGATGGAAGTGGCGGCCTGACCGGGTCCGGAGGGCGCGCGTCTCGCGCGTCCTGGGCGGCGAAACACCGCCCCTCCGGGAGAACCCTCCTTCAGTCGCCCGCTTCGGCCTCGGCGACCTGAGGCGGGGCGTTGCGGCGGCGGCGCAGGCGCAGTGCCGGCAGGACGTTGATCATCGACGTCGCCAGGGCCGCCAGGTAGGGCAGCGACTGCACGGCCAGCAGGCCGGCCCACAGGAAGGCGTCCCGGTTCTCGTGACCGAACGCCGCCACGATCGCCGCCGCGGCCAGCCACAGGCCCAGCATCAGCCCGATCTCCTCCCGCGCGTGCAACAGCCCCTGCACGATCGCCGGCTGGTTCTCGCATTTGGGCGTCCGGACGAAAGGCCGGCCGGAGGTGAACATCCCTTGCCAGATCGCCCGCCCGACCGTGTGGGTCAGCGCCATGCCCGCCACCGCGGCGCCGATCTTCTGCGGCCAGGTGCAGCGGACCCGGGCCTCGTAGAGCCACAGGCTGCACACGATCTTGAAGCCGAACACCGACAGGGTCGGCACCATGAAGACGGTCGGCGGGAACTCGAAATATTTCGGGAAGGCCAGCAGCCCCAGCGACCAGAACACCGCCGCCGCCGCGAACATCATGTGCGCCGCGTCGGCGAACCAGGGCAGCCAGCCGGTCAGGAAATGGTAGCGCTGGGCCGTCGTCAGCGTGCGGCTGCCCGGCATCATCTCCCGCCAGTGCCGCTTCAGGATCTGCACCGCGCCGTAGGCCCACCGGAAGCGCTGGGTCTTGTAGGCGGCGAAGCTGTCCGGCACGAGCCCCCGGCCGAAGCTGTCCGGCATGTAGACCGCCTCGTACCCGGCCTCGAACAGGCGCAGCCCCAGCTCCGCGTCCTCGGTGATGCACCACTCGCCCCAGCGGCCGACCTCGACCAGGGCCGACTTGCGGATCAGCGTCATGGTGCCGTGCTGGATGATGGCGTTGCGCTCGTTGCGCTGGATCATGCCGATCTTGAAGAAGCCCTGGTACTCCCAGTTGCACATGGCCTGGAAGGTGTCGTGGCCCCAGTCGCGATAGTCCTGCGGCGACTGGACGAACCCGACCTCGGCCCGCTGGAAATAGGGCACGGTCGCCGACAGCCAGTCCGGGGCCACCTGGTAGTCGCTGTCGATCACCGCGACGATCTCGGCGTCGGGCGCCGTGTGGTCCAGCCCGAAATTCAGGGCGCCCGCCTTGTAGCCCGGCCATTTCGGCAGGTGGAAGAAGCGGAAGCGGTCGCCCAGCTGGTGGCAGAAGGCCTCGACCGGCCGCCACACGGCCTCGTCACGGGTATTGTTGTCGATGATCAGCACTTCGAAATTCGGGTAGTCCAGCTTCGCCAGCGCGTTCAGCGTCTGCATCACCATGTGCGGCGGCTCGTTGTAGCACGGCACGTGGATCGACACCTTGGGCGCGTCGGGACCGGGCGTCCCCCGGGCCGGCTCGAACCGGCGGCGCCAGCGCTCGGTCCAGACCACTTCGGTCAGCTCCAGCCCGTCGAACAGCATCACCGCCAGCAGCACGACCTGGCAGGCAAGCAGCACCGCCCAGGCGATCTCGGTGGTCACCGCCATGCCGAACGACATCGCCGAGGCGCCGGTCCAGACCAGGATCGAGGCGCTGGCCTGGATCAATGCCGCGTAGAAGAACTGGCCGCTCGGCTTCAGGTCGGACCGGCGGAACACGAACCACAGGGTCGGCAGGAATGCCATGGCGATCGCGGCGGCGCACAGCACCGGCCAGTCCGGCACCTCCAGGATCCCGCCCGACAGCGGGAACTTGGGCTGCCGCATCGCGTCCCACATGCCCCAGTTGGCGCCCGCCGTGCCCTCCAGCGTCCGCTTCCACGGCTGGTCGAACGCCTCCATCACGTAATAGTCCAGCCGCTCGCGCGCGGCGACATTGAAGAAGGTGCGCAGGAACTTGGCTTGGTTGACCAGCGAGGCCTCGGCGCCGCGCCGCCACGGGCCGTCGCTGGGCCAGCCGATCTCGCCGATCAGGATGTGCTTGCCGGGGTATTTCCGCTTCAGCTCGTCGTAGCGGAACAGGGCGTACTCGACGGCGCCCTCGGCCGGCACGCCTTCCCAGTAGGGCAGGATATGGACGGTGATGTAGTCCACCGCGGCGACCAGTTCCGGATGGTCCAGCCAGACGTGCCACGGCTCGGCGGTCGAGACCGGCACGTCCACCTGCCGCTTGACCCGCTCGATGTTGGCGATCTGCTGGGGCACCGTCACGTCGGTGCGCAGGATCGCCTCGTTGCCGACCAGCACGCGGCGGACATTGTCATGGTGCCGGGTCACGCGCACGAGGCTGGCGATCTCCGCCTCGTCCACTTCCGGTATGCCCTGGATCCAGGCGCCCTGAGTGACGGTCAGGCCATGGCGGCGGGCCGCCTGGGGGATCAGGTCGGCGCCGTTCAGCGAGCTGTAGCTACGCACGCTCTTGACGTGGCCCGACAGCGCCGAGATATCGCGCTCGATGTCGCCGGGGCCGGGATGGCGGCCCTCGATCGGGTTCTGGTCTACCTGATAGGGGCTGAGCGCCACGCCGTTGATCAGGCCGGCCCAGGGCCGCTCGTCCTCGGGCCGGTTCGCCAGCGCCCAGGCGCCGAGATTGCCCAGCATGACGAGCATGAGTACGAGAATCGCTGATGTGCGCATGTATCGTCGGCTTTCCGTTATTCTTCTTGCTCGCCGACACGTGGCGCGGCGCCGCCATAGGACAGGATCTTTGACCTATTGCACCAGAACGCACGAAGCCCATGGCGCCGGAGCCGGGTCGGGACCCCGATGCCATCTGCCGGCGGGGACTCTCCCTGCGGGAGTCGTCCCCGGCATTCCTCAACCATCGCGAAATGATAGATTCCACAACCCGTCTCGCGGGTGCGATGCGGCATTTTATCTGCTTAATGTTTAACTTAGGCTACAATGCTCCCCATAAGCCCGTAAACGTGCCCCGTCGCCGAAGCCATGGGACAAACATGGGCCGGCGCCCGTTATTCCGTTCGACGACGAGGGGGAAGGAAGAATCCGATCATGTTCAAGCTCCACGACAGGCTGGCCGCCGACACCGTGCTGGTGCATCCGCTGACCCTGTGCCAGCTGCTCTGCATGAACAACCGGGTCTGGCCCTGGCTGATCCTGGTGCCGGCGCGACCCGACGTGACGGAGCTGCACCACCTGCCGGCCGGCGACCGCGCCGTCCTGATGGAGGAGATCGCCCAGGCGTCGGCGCTGCTCGACGGGATGTTCCGGCCGGACAAGCTGAACGTCGCCGCGATCGGCAACGTCGTGCCGCAGCTCCATGTCCATGTGGTGGCGCGGCGCCGCGACGACCCGGCTTGGCCGAACCCGGTCTGGGGCAGCGGCATCGCCGAACCCTACGCGCCGGCCGACCTGGACGCGCTGGTGCTGCGCCTGCGCGACTCGCTGAGGACCTGACCGGCGGAAACGGCCGGGGGCGTCACTCCGCCGCGCTCGTCTGCCGGCGGTTTTCCCGTACCCGGGCCTTGCGTTCCCCGGTGATCAGCCGGGCGCCCCGCTGATAAGTGACGTAGGCGACCAGCCACTGCATCGTGACGAGCAGCCGGTTGCGGAAGCCGATCAGCAGATAGACGTGGACGACCCCCCACAGCAGCCAGGCGACGAAGCCCTTCAGCTTCGTCTTGCCGAAGTCGGCGACCGCCGAATTGCGGCCGATGGTCGCCAGGTTGCCCCGGTTCTTGAACCGGAAGGGCGGCATCGGCGCGCCCCGGGTCAGATGGGCGTACAGGTGCCCGCCGACATGCTCGCCCTGCTGCTTGGCGACCTGCGCCAATCCCGGCAGCGGCTGGCCGTCGTCGTGCATCGCCAGGGCGGTGTCGCCCAGCACGAAGATGTCGGCATGCCCGGGAACGGCGAGGTCGTCCCCCACCTTGACCCGGCCGGCCTTGTCGGTCTCGACCCCCAGCCACGTCCCGGCGGGCGATGCCCTGACGCCGGCGCCCCAGACGATGGTCCCGGCCGGCACGACCCTTCCCCCGACGGTGACTCCCTCCGCGGTCACGTCCTCGACCGGCGTATCCACCATCACGGTGACGCCCAGTTCCGTCAGCGCCCGGTGGGCGTATTCGGACAGCTCGGGCGGGAACGCCGGCAGCACGCGGGGACCGGCCTCGACCAGGATCACGCGCGCCGTCTCGGGGTTGATGTTGCGGAAGTCGCGGGCCAGCGTGTGGCGCGACAGCTCGGCGATCGCGCCGGCCATCTCGACCCCGGTCGGGCCGGCGCCGACGATCACGGTGGTCATCAGGCTCTGCTGCCTGGCCGGATCGGGGCAGATCTCCGCCTGCTCGAACGACATCAGCACCCGGCCGCGGATCTGCCGGGCGTCCTCGATCGTCTTGAGGCCGGTGGCGTGCTTTTCCCACTCGTCATGGCCGAAGTAGCTGTGGGTCGATCCGGTCGCCACGATCAGCCGGTCGTAGGGAACGGCGGAGCCGTCGGCCAGGGCCACCGTCTTCGACTCCTTGTCGATCCCGACGACCTCGCCCAGCATCACCTCGATATTGGCATGGTGGCTGACGATCCGGCGGATCGGCTCGGCGATGTCCGCCGGGGACAGGGCGGCGCTGGCGACCTGGTAGAGCAGCGGAACGAACAGGTGGTAATTGCGCCGGTCGATCAGGGTGACGTCGACCTCCTTCCCGCCCAGCTCGTTGGCGGCGGCCAGTCCTGCGAAGCCCGCGCCGATGATGACCACGTGCGGGCGTCCCGCCCGATGGTCCTCATGCCGGCCGGAGCGGGCGGCGGTCGGCAGGTCTGCGGCTTCCTTGGCGGCAGTCATCGCTTCGTCCTCGCGGCGTTCGGGAACCATGCCGTTTCAAATGGCCCCGGTGCGAAAGGGTTCCCTGTCCGCCGCGCGTTCCGCCCTCCGGTCAGCACTCCAATGGACACCTTGGCATCGGACTCCATCGGGCCACCTTGTGAAGACAGGAACACGAGGAGGACGGGATGAAGAGATCGCGAAGAATAAAGCTTACGATGCTCGGCGCCTCGGCCATCGTGCTGACCGCCTGCGAAGAACGCATCGAAACGCAGGTATACGAGACGGTCGAGCAATGTCTGGCGAACGTCGAGGAACATCCGGACGACTGTCGCCGCGACTTCGAAAGCGCAAGGGCGCTCCACGCCGAAACTGCGCCGCGCTACACGTCGCGGGCCGACTGCGAGGCCGAGTTCGGCGACGGCCGGTGCGAGGCGGGTCCCGCCGGCCAGCAGGCCGAGGCCGGCCAGGGCGGATCCTTCTTCATGCCGGTCATGATGGGCTACATGCTGGGCAACGCCCTGGGCCGGACCGGCGTGGCGGCCCAGCCCCTCTACCGCCCGCTGGTCAACGGGACGCCGGGATCGTTCCGGACGCCGGGCAACGTCGATGTCGGGTCCTCCGTGGGGCGGACCAGCGTCCGGCCGTCGGCGGTCAATGCTCCCGTCGCGAACGCCGGGCAGGCGATCAGCCGCGGCGGCTTCGGCGCGCGGGGTGCCGCCACGGGTACGGGCGGCTGATCCCGTGGACCGGATCGGCCTCGCGCCCCGGCCCGACTGGCGGGACACGGCCGCCGAGGCGGGCTTCACCTTCCACTCCGAGAACGGTCCCTACTGGGACGAGACCGCGGCCTACCGCTTCACCCTGGCCCAGGTCGAGGAAATCGAGGAAGCCACCGAAGCGCTGGAGGCCCTGTGCTACCAGGTGGTCGACCGCGCCGTCGGTGACCCCGCCGTCCTGGACCGCCTTGCCATACCGCGCGGGTTCCACGACCTGGTCCGGCGGAGCTGGACCGACCGGGAGCGCAACCTCTACGGCCGGTTCGACTTCAGCTACGACGGCGGGAGCCCGCCGAAGCTGCTCGAATACAATGCCGACACGCCGACCTCGCTCTACGAGGCCGCCGTCTTCCAGTGGGTGTGGCTGGAGCAGATGATCGGCCGCGGCGCCCTGCCCAGGGGCTCGGACCAGTTCAACTCCCTCCACGAGCGGCTCGTGGAAGCCTGGCGGGGCGTGGGCGTGGCCGGCAGCCGCCTGCACCTCGCCGGCGTGATGGACGCCGAGGAGGACCGGGTCACCGTGGCTTACCTCGCCGACTGCGCGCAGCAGGCCGGCTTCGCCACGGAGATGATGGACGTCGCGGAGATCGGGGTGACCGCCACGGGGGATTTCGTCGACCTGCGGGACCGTCCGATCACGACGCTGTTCAAGCTCTATCCCTGGGAGTTCATGGTCCGGGAACAGTACGGCACCAGCCTGCTCCGGAGGACCACCCGGATCATCGAGCCGGCCTGGAAGATGATCCTCTCCAACAAGGGCCTGCTGGCGCTGCTGTGGGAGATGTTCCCCGGCCATCCCAACCTGCTTCCCTCCTTCTTCGACGGGAGCGGACACGGCCTGACGCAGCCATACGTCCGCAAGCCGCTGCTGTCCCGCGAGGGCGCCAACGTGGAGATCGTCGGCCTGCTCGGCGCCGAGGGCGGACCCTACGGCGCCGAGGGTTACGTGGTCCAGCAATACGCCCCGCTGCCCCGCTTCGACGGGAACTATCCCGTGGTCGGATCCTGGGTGGTCGCCGGCCAGCCCGCCGGCATGGGCATCCGGGAGGACACCTCCCCGGTGACCCGCAACACCAGCCGCTTCGTCCCGCACTTCATCCAGGGTTAGCGCCGAGCCACGGGAGGGTGCGCGTGCCGCGCACCTTGGGCGGCGGGACGCGCACCCTCCGCAAAGGCCGGCCGTTCCCTTACGCCTTGTAGTCCTCCGTCGTGATGGTCGGCGGACGCTCCGGGCCCGCATAGGGGTCTAGCGCCGTTTCCGTCTGGGCGATCACCCGGCAGTCGCCGCACATGTAGATGCGGTCGATCAGCGCCTTGTTGCCGAACATCCAATGCTTGCCGGCCAGCTTCTCGGCGATCCGGTCGATCGACGCCTTGGTGCCGAACGCGGTGCCGCAGCGGATGCAGTGGCAGGGTTCCTCCTGCTTCACCATCACGGGGGACCGCGCCGCGTCGGTGAAGTCGAGCCGCGGTTTCAGCCGGATCACCTTCTCGGGGCAGGTGTTCTGGCACAGCCCGCACTGGACGCAGGCATCCTCGGTGAAGCTCAGCATCGGCCGGTCCGCGTTGTCCGACAGGGCGCCGGTCGGGCAGGCGGAGACGCAGGCGAGGCAGAGCGTGCAGCCCTCCACGTCGATGTCGAGGGTGCCGAACGGCGCCCCCGCCGCCAGCGGCAGGACCGGCACCGGTTCCGGGGCGACGCCGTGGAGCTTTCGCAGCACCAGCCGCGACAGGCCCTTCTTGTCGCCCAGCGCCAGGAAGTTCTCCGGCTCGGCCCCCGGGCGCCGCGGCATGCCGTACAGCTCGGTGGTGAGCAGGTCGGGGTCGTCGGCCTCGATCAGCCCGACCCGGCCGGAGCCGAAGCCCAGGCCGGACAGCACCGTCTCCGCCAAGCCCATGTTGCGGGCGAGCGGCAGCAGGTCCTCGCGCGGGCGGGCGGGGACCAGCACCCGCAGCTCGGCGGCACCGTAGGCGAAGCTTGCCGCCAGCGCCTCGATGCCGAGCTGGGTGACCGAATTGACCGCGAAGGGGATAACCCGCGCCGGCAGGCCGGCGCCGAAGCGGGCCGCCAGGTCGATCAGGGGGTCGCCGTGGTCGCCGTCATGGACCAGCACGACCGCGTCGCGCCCGCCCGCGCGATGGTATGTCATCAGCAGGGTGCGCAGCCGCTCCAGCAGCGGCTCCGGCGCGGGCAGGGCATATGTGGCGGCCCCGGTCGGGCAGACCGCCGCGCAGGAGCCGCAGCCGGCGCAGACATAGGGGTCGATCGCCACGTGCTCGCCGGCCGGCGCGATGGCCCCGGTCGGGCAGACCTCCAGGCAGCGGGTGCAGCCGGTCTTGCGCGAGCGGGAATGGGCGCACAGCTCCGCCCGGTAATCCACGTAGCGCGGCTTGTCGAACTCGCCCACCAGGTCGGCGGCCTTGAACACCGCCTTCTGGACCTCCGCCGGGCTGCCGGGGTCGGGCCGCAGGTAGCCGTCGCGCTTGCCGTGGGCCGGGAAAAGCGGCGTGCCGCCGGTCAGGTCGATGATGATGTCGCAGGTGGACTTGGCGCCCCGCCGCGCCGGGCCGAACGCCAACGCCTGGCGCGACGAGGGCAGCGGGACCGCGTAGTCGTCCACCTCGATCTCGAACGCGCCGAGATGCCCCGTCGCCCGCGTGATGGTGCCCTTCAGGATCGGGAACTCCGCGGTGCGCGGCGGGATGACGCCGCCCGGCCGGGTCAGCATCACCGTGATGTCCAGCCGGTCCGACAGCTGCCGGGCGACCTCGATCGCCTGCTCGTCGCGGCCATAGATCAGGGCGACGCCTTCCGACTTCAGCTCGACCGATCCGGCGGGCGGCAGGTCGAGCGCCGCCTCGGCGATCAGCGCCGCGATCTTCGGGTGGGCGTCGGCCGCCTCGTCCGACCAGCCGGCGCGCTCGCGGATATTGAAGAACCCGACCCGCGCGTCGGGCCGGGCGTCCTCGCGCTGCTCGTCGAACAGCGGCGCCTCCTGGGTGCAGGCGACCAGCACGGGACCGGACGCCTCGCCCAGCGCCGTGGTGAAGCGGTCCAGCTCGGCGCGGCACAGCTGGGTCGCGACGGGGGGCGCCGCGCCGGGGGACGCGCCGCACGCTCTGGCCAGTTTCTCGCCGTCCAGGGGCATCGTGCCCTCGCAATTGCATACGAGGACGGTGCGGCCGTTTACATCCATCGGGCCGGTCACGCGATCAAAGGAGAGAGGTTTCATTGCGATCCTAGGGGAATGCCCCGATATTTGCGATAGCTTGCCATCTTCATGAGAGTGCCGCCTTGGCGTCCGATATTATCTCAAACTCCGCGCCGGATCCCGAGCTTCCTCCGATTTATCATTCGGTAACCATACAACGGGGCAGTGCCTTCGCCCGCGCCCTGGCGGACGCCGCGGCGGGGGCGGAGGCCGGCACGCTGGTCTGGACCCGGCGGGAGGACCGGCTGGACGCCGCCGTCGTGCTCGAACCGAACGAGCCGCTGGCGCGCTCCCTGCCGGTCTCCTACGTGGCGCTGCTCGGCCTGGGCGACGCGCTGGGCGCCCTGGGGCCGCCCAACATCCCGGTCACCTTCGGCTGGCCCGACCGGATCGAGGTGAACGGCGCCACGGTCGGCGGCGTCCGCCTGGCCGCGGCGGAGACCCGGAGCGCGGAAGCCATTCCCGATTGGCTGGTACTGGGTATCTCGATCCAGGTCCATGGTTTTCCCGACGACGACAGCCCCGGCCTGCACCCGGACCGCACCGCCCTCCACGAGGAGGGATTCGGCGAGGTCGAGGCGCTACCGTTGCTGGAGAGCTTCAGCAGGCACTTCCTTGCCTGGATGAACAGTTGGCAGGAGGATGGGTTCGATCAAGTGCGGCATGCCTGGTTGAGCCGCGCCACCGGCTTCGACGACGTGATTTCGCTGGAGGTGGACGGCGTCCGCCTGTCCGGCGGCTTCAGCGGCCTCGACGAGTCCGGCGGGCTGCTGCTGGGGCAGGAGGACGGCATCCGCCACGTGGCGCTGGACCGGGTCCTGCGGGAACCGACATGGTCATGACCCGGTTGCCGCGGACCATCCGGCTCGACGCCTCCGATGCGGCGATCTTCGAGCGCGCGGCCGAACCGGGCGAATGGGCGGTGCCCGGCGCCTTCATGTTCGTCCATGCCGATCCGGCCGTGCTGAAGGGCAAGGCCCGGCAGGCCTTCGCCAACGGCTTTCTGGGAACATCCAGCTTCGGCTGGTCCACCCTGGTGGCGGTCGGCGAGGCGGACGAGGCCGAGGCGGCGGCCGTGGTCGAGGCGCTGGCCGACCGCTTCGTCGCGGAGTTCGGCGCGCCAGACCGGGCTTCCGCCCTGGCCGCCGCGCGCGAGGAGGTGGAGTTCGCCGCCGGGCTGTGCGGGCATCCGGTCAACACGCTGCTGGCGGTCAGCCGGGAGTTCGGGCCCGACGGCGACATCCGCGAGAGCTTCCGGGTGATCGAGCCCAGGACGGAGAAACCCCATGCGCCGATCTGGACCATCGTTCCGGACGGCATACCGGATCAGGAAGAGGGAAACTGACTTGACCGCCGATTTCTGGCTGAGTTCCGGCCATCACCTGCTCGACCGCACGCCCGAGGGCCGGCTGGAGGTCACCGACGATTTCCTGCGCGCCTATCTCGCGCGGCCGGAGATCCGCCCGGTGGAGGAGTCCTGCGCTGCCGAGCTGGCGCTGCACCGGTCCCTGCTCGCCAACCCCCGGGCGGAAGTGCCGCCCGAGCGGCTGGCCTCGCTGGGCGATCCCGATGCGCGCGAGAACTACGCGGTCTGGCTGGGCTTCCGCGACACCCTCGCGGCCCATTCCACCCTGGAGGAGGGCTATCTGGCGCTGGTCCGCGGCGGCACCGGGCGGGTGCCCGCGCTGTTCATCGACCAGCTCGTCCACCTGATCCTGCGCACGATGCTGGACGGCTGCGGGGACCCGATGCGCGTGCGGGCGGCCGAGCTGCTGTTCCGGCCGCAGCGGGTCAACATCCAGGACGGCGCGGTCCTGGTGGCCGACGAGGAGACCGTGGACCAGCGCACCCGCGACGGCGGCTTCGGTTCGCTCGGCCGGCTGCTGTCGGAGAACGGCACCGCCGTGCGCGGAGTCGACCTCGACGTCATGACCGAGGCCAACGCCGGCCTCTACTGGGAGCGCAGCGACCGCTTCGACATGGTGCTTGAGGTAGGCTTCCCGAAGCCCGGCCTGGACGCGCTGTGCCGCGTGCTGGAGCAGTGGGTCCGCCACCTGCTGGGCGTCGGCGTCCGCATCCACCCGGTCCAGCAGATCCGGGACGAGCGCTGGGTCTGGCATGTCGGCCTGGACGGCGAGGCGACCGCGATCATGAACGCGCTCTACAACGGGGAGGAGGTGGACGATGCGACCATGGCCCGCGTGCTGGCCCTGTTCCGGCTGGAGTTCGAGGACCCCGCCGCCATGCTCCCCCGCGTCGCCGGCCGGCCGGTCTACATGGCGATGGCGATGACCGGAGACCGCAAGCTCCGCTTGAAACCGCAGAACCTGCTGGTCAATCTCCCCTTGGCGGAAGGAGGGCGGGGAGCATGAACACCGAAACGAAGTCCGGAACCCCCCTGCCGAGCGACCGGATGACGGTCGGCGTGGTCGTGGATCATCGCCGGATCGACCATCCCTGGCAATCCCACCGCTGGCAGCCGGTCGCCGTGCTGCCCGGCGCGCCGGCGGCGCCCGCCTGGACCGTCCTCGGCCAGGGGGAGGGCTGGGTCCGCTACCTGGCCGGCACGGCCGAGCTCGCCCTTTATCCCGGCGAGACCGAAACCTACGTCTACAACCTGGAAAGCCCCGAACCCGCGATCTACGTCGTTCTGCGCAAGAGCGACGACGAGCGCGGCGTCCGGCTGCTCGGCGCCACCGTCGACCCCGGCGAGGCCCATGCCCACGCCGACACCGGCGACGATCTGGTCGAGGCCCTGCCGCTGCCCGGCATCGTCCGCGACTGGATGGCGGCTTTCGTCGCGGTCCACCATGTCCCCCGCACGAAATGGAAGCGCAAGCGCGATCGCGTCGATCCCGAGGCCATGGCGATCCGGGTGCCGGGGCAGGGGCGGTTCGAAAGCTCGGAAGAGGACGACGATGACGAGTGATCGCGAGGAAGGCTTTCTCGGCCGCTGGGCGCGGCTGAAGAAGCGGTCGGCGGTGCCGGAGGCCGAGCCGGCCCCCGATCCCGTGCCGGCGGAGAACGCCGCCCAATCTACCGCCCAGGACACCGGGCCGGCCGCGCCGGAGGAGCCGTTCGATCCGGCGTCGCTGCCCGCCCTCGACACCCTGGACTCGGCCAGCGACTACACCGCCTTCCTGAAGCCCGGCGTCCCGCGCGAGCTGCGGACCCTGGCGCTCCGGCGCGCCTGGGTGACCGATCCGGCGATCACCGGCTACAAGACGCTGGCCGACTACGACTGGGACTTCAACGCGCCGGGCTACGGCGCGCTGAGGGTGACCGACGATGTCGCCGACTTGGCGCGGCGGGCGTTCGGACTGCTCGACCCGGAGAAGAAGCCCGCTCCCGGACCGCAGCCCGAGCCGGAGCCTGAACCGGAATCCGAAGCCGCCCCCGTCCTGACCGCCGGGACCGCGCCCGAGCCGCTGCCCGTGCTGGAGCCCGAGCCGCCGCCCATGCCCGAGCCCGGGCCGCCGCCCATGCCCGAGCCCGGGCCGCCGCCCATGCCTGAACCTGAGCCTGAACCGTCACCGGCCCGCCGACGCCGCCATGGCGGCGCCGTGCCGTCGTAGGCCGGCCTTCCCTTCGCTATTGCCGAACCTTTACAATTTTTATACATTTAGCGCAGTCTCGAAAGGATGAGTCGGCGTAGCTTTGTTGCGCCGCGGTATATTCATTCGGGAAGCGGGCGGAAAGATTTTTTAATCTTTTCTCCTTAATATGATTGGTAACTGACTCCGGTGATGACTTGAGCGCTGACATCGACGAAGGTGACCTGTTGCGGGCGCAGTGCTACGGCCTGCTCGCCCAACTTCTGGTCGGGCCTCCGGCGCAGGACCTCCTGACGCGCGTGGCGGCGCTTCGGGGGGACGACACGGCTTTCGGCAAGGCCCTGTCCCGGCTGGCCTCGGCCGCCGCCGAAAGCGATGCGGCCATTGCCGAGCGGGAGTATTTCGCGCTCTTCATCGGCGTCGCGCGGGGTGAGCTGGTGCCTTACGCCTCCTACTACCTGACGGGTTTCCTCAACGAGAAGCCGCTGGCCCGCCTGCGCGCCGACATGCAGGGCTTCGGCATCGCCCGCCGGGCCGACGTGTCGGAGCCGGAGGACCATATCGCCTCCGTCTGCGAGATGATGGCCGGCCTGATCCTGGGCAGCTTCGGCGCGCCGGCCGATCTGGCCACCCAGCGCCGCTTCTACGACCGGCATCTCGCCCCGTGGGCCGCGCGCTTCTTCGGGGACGTGGAAAACGCGCAGTCGGCGGTGCTGTACCGCCCCGTGGGAGAGATCGGCCGGCTCTTCATCGCGATCGAGACCGAAGCCTTCACCATGTCCACCTGATTTTTTGAAGTCCAGGCCGATCAAGTCAGAGTACCGGCCAGATATAGCCAGTTAGTCCCAAATAAAAAGAAAATGGCAGGCAGTTGGAGCATGACGCTGAACATTCGACACGAAGGAGCATGGGGATGAGCGCCAAGGGCAAGGCGGATGGACTGGAACGCCGCGAGTTCCTGCGGGTGATGGGGGTGGGCGCCGCCGGTGCCGCCGCCGCTCCGCTCCTCGCCGCCGGGACGGCCGAAGCCGCGGAAACGCCGGAGCAGCGCGTCAAGCAGCGCTACCGCGAGACCGACCACGTCAAGAAATATTACGAAACCAATCGGTTCTGACGGGAGCCACGCCATGTTGGTCAAGAGAGGTTCAGCAAAGGCGTCGGGTCCGCAGTCGGCCGGAACGCGCCGGTCCGGCATGCTGTCGGCAGCGGCGGGCGCGTTGGCGCAGGCGCCGGTCGACCGCCGCACCTTCCTCAAGCGCTCCGGCCTGGCGGCCGGCGGGCTCGCCGCGGCCGGCACGCTGTCGTTCGGCACGGTCCGCAGAGCCGAGGCAGGCCCGACCACGCCGGGCGTCGAGATCGTCCGCAAGAAGAGCATCTGCACCCATTGCTCGGTCGGCTGCACCGTCACCGCCGAGGTGCAGAACGGCGTCTGGGTCGGCCAGGAGCCGTCCTGGGACAGCCCGATCAATCTCGGCACCCACTGCGCCAAGGGCGCCTCGGTGCGCGAGCTGGTCCATGGCGACCGCCGCCTGAAATACCCGATGAAGCTGGAGAACGGAGAGTGGAAGCGCCTCTCCTGGACCCAGGCGATCGACGAGATCGGGGCCAAGCTGCTGGAGATCCGCGAGAAGGCCGGACCTGAATCGGTGTTCTGGCTGGGCTCGGCCAAGTTCTCCAACGAGGGCGCCTACCTGTTCCGCAAGATGGCGGCGTTCTGGGGCACCAACACGGTCGACCACCAGGCGCGCATCTGCCACAGCACCACGGTCGCGGGCGTCGCGAACACGTGGGGCTACGGCGCCATGACCAACAGCTACAACGACATCCACAACGCCAAGGCGATCCTGATCATCGGCGGCAACCCGGCCGAGGCCCATCCCGTGTCGCTGCAGCACGTGCTGCGCGGGAAGGAGATCAACCGGGCCCACATGATCGTGGTCGATCCGCGCTTCACCCGCACGGCGGCGCACGCGACGGAATATGTGCGGCTGCGCCCCGGCACGGACATCCCGCTGGTCTGGGGCATGCTCTGGCACATCTTCGAGAACGGCTGGGAAGACAAGGACTACATCGCCAAGCGCGTGTTCGGCATGGACAAGATCCGCGCCGAAGTGAAGAAGTGGGACCCGGCGGAGGTCGAGCGGGTCACCGGCGTGCCCGGCGCGCAGGTCCGCAAGGTCGCCGAGATCATGGCGAAGAACCGGCCGTCCACGCTGATCTGGTGCATGGGCGTCACCCAGCACACCGTCGGCACCGCCAACGTCCGGGCGCTCAGCATCCTCCAGCTGGCGCTGGGCAACATCGGCGTCGAGGGGGGCGGGGCCAACATCTTCCGCGGCCACTGCAACGTGCAGGGCGCCACCGACTTCGGCCTCGACGTCACCTCCCTGCCGGCCTACTACGGCCTGACCGAAGGCGCCTGGAAGCACTGGAGCCGGGTCTGGGGCGTCGACTACGAGTGGATGAAGGGCCGCTTCGTCTCCCAGAAGTTCATGGAAGCGAAGGGCATCCCGACCACCCGCTGGTTCGACGCCGTGCTGGCCAAGCCGGACGAGATCGAGCAGCCGGCTCCCGTCAAGGCCATGATGGTGTTCGGCCACGGCGGCAACACCGTGACCCGCATGCCGGAGATGCGGAAGGGGCTGGAGGCGCTGGACCTGCTGGTCGTCGCCGACCCGCACCCGACCACCTTCGCCTCCGTCAGCGGCCGCAAGGACGGGACATACCTGCTGCCGATCTGCACCCAGTTCGAGGCCGAGGGCTCGCGCACCGCGTCCAACCGCTCGATCCAGTGGGGCGACCGGGTCGTCGATCCGATCTTCGAGTCGAAGAACGACTACGACGTCATGTACGCGCTGGCCACCCGCCTCGGCTTCGCCGACGAGATGTTCAAGCGCATCAAGGTCGTGAACGGCGTGCCCGACCCCGAGGACATCCTGCGGGAGATCAACTACGGCTCACTGTCCACCGGCTACTCCGGCCAGTCGCCGGAGCGCCTGAAGCTCCACATGGAGCACCAGGCCGACTTCGACCGGACCACGCTGAAGGCCTCCACCGGCCCGTGCGCCGGCGAGTATTACGGCCTGCCCTGGCCCTGCTGGGGCACGCCGGAGATGAAGCACCCCGGCACCCACGTCCTGTACGACACCTCCAAGCACGTGCTGGAGGGCGGCGGCACCTTCCGCGCCCGCTTCGGGGTGGAGAAGGACGGCGCCACCCTGCTGGCCGAGGGCTCCTGGTCCAAGGGGTCGGAGATCGAGGACGGCTATCCCGAGTTCACCTACGGGATGCTGAAGAAGCTGGGCTGGAACGCCGACCTGACCGACGCGGAGCGGGCGACCATCGAGAAGATCGGCGGCGCCAACCCCGACGGCGTGAGCTGGGCGACGGACCTTTCCTGCGGCATCATCCGGGTGGCGCTCAAGCACGGCTGCTCGCCGTTCGGCAACGCCAAGGCCCGGGCGGTCGCCTGGAACCTGCCGGACCCGGTGCCGGTCCACCGCGAGCCGATCTACACCTCGCGGCGCGACCTGGTCGAAAAATACCCGACCCTGGACGACCGCCGCGACTTCCGCCTGGCCCACCTGGGCAAGACGGTGCAGGCCCGCGACGTCACCAAGGACTTCCCGATCATCCTGACCTCCGGCCGGCTGGTCGAGTACGAGGGCGGCGGCGAGGAGACCCGGTCCAACAAGTGGCTGGCCGAGCTCCAGCAGGAGATGTTCGTCGAGGTCAACACCCAGGACGCGGCGCGCCTGGGCGTCAAGGACGGCGCCATGGTCTGGGTCCACGGCCCGGAAGGCAACGGCAAGGCCAAGGTCAAGGCGCTGGTCACCGACCGCGTCGGCCCGGGCGTCGCCTTCATGCCCTTCCACTTCGCGGGCTTCTGGGACGGCGAGAGCCAGCGCGCAGCCTATCCGCCGGGCACCGACCCGATCGTGCTCGGCCACTCGGTGAATGCTCTGACGACCTACGGGTACGACCCGGTCACCTACATGCAGGAGACCAAGTGCACCCTGTGTCGGATTGTTGCGGCGTAAGGCGGGGATCAAGGCAATGGCAAGAATGAAGTTCCTGTGCGACGCCGAACGCTGCATCGAATGCAACGCCTGCGTCACGGCCTGCAAGAACGAGCACGAGGTGCCCTGGGGCATCAACCGCCGGCGCGTCGTCACCCTCAACGACGGCAAGCCGGGCGAGCGGTCGATCTCCATGGCCTGCATGCACTGCACCGACGCGCCCTGCATGGCGGTGTGCCCGGTGGACTGCTTCTACAAGACCGCCGAGGGCGTGGTCCTGCACTCCAAGGACCTGTGCATCGGCTGCGGCTACTGCTTCTACGCCTGTCCGTTCGGGGCGCCGCAGTACCCGCAGGTCGGCAACTTCGGCAGCCGCGGCAAGATGGACAAGTGCACCTTCTGCGCCGGCGGCCCGGAGGACGACGTCACCCCGGCGGAGTACCGGAAATACGGCTCCAACCGCCTCGCCGAGGGCAAGCTGCCGCTCTGCGCGGAGATGTGCTCGACCAAGGCGCTGCTGGCCGGCGACGGCGACATCATCGCCGACATCTACAAGGAACGCGTCGTCCGGCGCGGTTACGGCTCCGGTGCCTGGGGCTGGTCGACCGCGTACAAGGACAAGGCGAGCGCCTAGGACCGGCTGGAGGAACGATCATGTCCATGATGAATCTCGGGCGCGTCCTGCGCCTCGCCGCGCTGACGCTCCTGCTGCTGGTCCCGGCGGTCGGGGCGCACGCCCAGACCCCGACCGGCGCGACCCCGGTCCCGCCGGGGCCGAACGCCCTGACCGGGCCGGACATCAGCAACGAGCAGCTGCTGTTCCAGCAGCTCCAGGGCGGCTTCCAGGGGCGCGTCAGCATCCCCGACCAGAAGTCGGCCACGCTGATCCAGCCGGAAGGCCGCGACTGGCGGGAGTTCCGCCAGGGTACCCTGAAGACCATCGCGGCGGTGGTGCTGCTGGGCAGCATCGCCGGATTGGTGATCTTCTACATGGTCCGCGGCAAGATCCGGATCGACGCCGGGCCGTCCCGCTTCCGGGTGCGGCGGTTCAACGGGCTGGAGCGGTTCGCCCACTGGATCACGGCCGTCAGCTTCCTGGTGCTGGCGCTGACCGGGCTCAACCTCGTGTTCGGCCGCTACATTCTGATCCCGCTGCTGGGACCGGAGGCGTTCACCACCCTCACCGTCTACGGCAAGCTGGCGCATAACTTCGTCAGCTTCCCGTTCGTGCTCGGCATCGTGCTGATGCTGCTGGTCTGGGTCCGCCACAACATCCCCGACGCCACCGACCTCGCCTGGGTCAAGGCGGCCGGCGGCCTGTTCTCCAAGGGCAAGCACCCGGCGGCGAAGAAGTTCAACGCCGGTCAGAAGATGATCTTCTGGCTGGTCGTGGCGGGCGGCGGCGTCGTGGCGGCCAGCGGCTACGTTCTGCTGTTCCCCTTCTACGTGACCGACGTCGCCGGCATGCAGCTCGCCCATCTGGTCCACGCCGTGCTGTCGGTGCTGCTGATCGCCGGCATCATCGGGCACATCTATATCGGCTCGGTCGGCATGGAAGGCGCCTTCGACGCCATGGGCAGCGGCGAGGTGGACGTCAACTGGGCGCGGGAACACCACAGCCTTTGGCTGGAGGAGGAGGCCCGCAAGGGCCGTGCGCCGCCGGCTCCCGGCGTCGGGTACCGGGCGCCGGCGGAGTAACGCCGGACCTACGTGGCGAACCGGTCCTGCCTCACCTCGATCAGGGTCGGTCCCCGCCGCTTGAAAGCCTCCATCAGGGCTGCCGTCAGCATCGCCGGATCTTCCGCGCGGAGGCTGTGGCAGCCCATCGCTTTCGCCAGCATGTGGTGGTCGGGGTTCCTCAGGGTGACGCCGATCTCCGGGATGCCGCGCTGGATCATGCCATCGCGGATCTGGCCGAAGCCATCGTTGTTCCACATCACGACCGCCAGCGGCATGTCCAGTTCGACCGCCGTCATCAGGTCCTGCACCGTGAACATCAGCCCGCCGTCCCCGATCAGGCAGACCACGTCGCGGTCCGGCATGGCCAGCTTGGCCCCGATCGAGGCCGGCAGGGCGAAGCCCAGGGTGCCGTACCCGTGCGGGTGGTGCCACGTCCGGGGCAGGTCGGCCGGCCACAGGCTGTTGCCGGCATAGGCGATCTGGGTCATGTCGGTCATGACGATGCCGTCGGCCGGCAGGCCCGCCCGGATCGCCGACAGCACTTCCCGATGCTGCCGGCGCAGGGGCGGAAGGTCGGCGGTGGCGGCCTCGCGCGCAGCCCTGACGGCGGCGTGCTGGCGGGCCGGGTTCGGCGTCGCCAGACGGTCCACCAGATCGCACAGGATGGAACCGGCGTCGCCCAGCAATGCCACGTCCGGGGCCGTGTCGCGGGTCAGCGCGGCCGGGTCGATGTCGATCCGGATCAGCGTCCCGCCGAACTTCGGCACGCCGCTCCAGAAATCCGTCTCCGCCAGCTCGGAGCCGGCGACCACCACCACGTCGGCGCGCTCGATGAATTCCACCATGGCCGGATGGTCGCAGGACGAACCCAGGTTCAGCGGATGACCGTCCGGCAGGACCCCCTTGGCGGCGCCGGTCGGCAGGACGGCCGCGCCGACCCCCTCCGCGAATTCGCGGACCGCCTTGGGGCAGTCGCGGGCGCCGCCGCCGACGATCATGGCGGGCCGCTCCGCCATGGCGATCAGGTCCGCGGCGCGGACCAGGGCGGCATCGCACGCCGCGGGGCGGCCGATGACGGCGCGGGCATCCGTGCGGAAGTCGGCAGGTGCCGCGAGCACGTCCAGCGGGATCTCGATATGGACCGGGCGGGGGCGGGCGGACTGGAACACGCCGAAGGCGCGCGCCATCACCTCCGGCAGCTCGGCCGCGTCCATCACGGTGTGGCTGAAGGCGCAGAGTGGGGCGATCGCCGCTTGCTGGCTGCGAAGCTCATGCAGCCGCCCGCGGCCCATGCCCAGGTCGCGCCGATCGTTGACGCTGCTCAGCACCAGCATGGGGATGCTGTCCGAATAGGCCTGCGCGATCGGCGTCGCGGCGTTGGTCAGGCCGGGACCCGTCGTCAGCAGGCAGGCGGCCGGGCGGCCCGACGCCCGGGCATAGCCGTCGGCCATGAAGCCGGCGCCCTGCTCGTGCCGCGGCGTGACGTGGCGGATGCGGCCGTTGGGCAATCCCCGGTAGAGCTCCAGCGTGTGGACCCCCGGTATGCCGAACACCGTGTCGATGCCGTAGGATTCGAGCAGGCGGATCGCCGATTCGCCGCATGTCGCTTTGCCGCCTGGCGCCCTGGAGGTCACGAAGTCACCTGCGCTTCCGGTTCTGTTTTTCCGTCCGGGGCAGCGTAGGCAGGCGTCGGGGCGCTGGCAAGCAATCCGAACAGCCGGTCGGCGTCGGCCCTGGCGATCGGCGGGATCGGCGTGGACCAGTCGGGCAGGGCGAACAGCGGCCAGGAAGGCTCGACCCGGAACCCGTCCCGGAAGAAGACGTCATGGCCGCCGGCCTGCTCGTGCCGCCAGCCTCCCGCCGCCTCGCACAGCGGCGGCAGGACGATGGTCCGCAGCGCCTCGGCGTAGTCGCGGCCTGGGGCGGAGCGGACCTGGAGCCCGATGAACAGCCCGACCGCGGCAAGGACGGGGGCGGCGGACCAGAGCAGCGGGTGGCCGACCCACGCGGCGATGCCCAGCCAGCCCAGGCACAGGGTCCCGAACGCCAGGGCGCGCCGCCGCAGGCGGATAGCGTGATGCCGGCGGGCATCCTCCAGCGGCATCAGGTGCGGCGCGATGCGCGCGGCGAACATGTCGTGGAAATCGCTTGGCATGGTACTTTCCGCCATTATGGTGCGGCTGCGAAGAAACGTAGTATCCATCGGCAGCGTGCCCGGCGGAATATCGCGCCTTCCGTACCGCACGCCATACCTGCCGCTTTCCGGACCTGGGAAGACGGCTCCGATACCGCGACGGCGCGGCGACCCGGTCGCCCGACCGCGCGGCGACACTGTGATGGGGGAACAGCAATGAGCTTCAAGATCGTCGAACAGGCTCCGGCCCGGCTCAACCGCAGCGAACTGGCGGTTCCCGGGAGCAGCCCGAAGTTGTTCGAGAAGGCCGCCAAATCGGCCGCCGACGTCATCTTCCTGGACCTGGAGGATGCCGTGGCGCCTGACGACAAGCCGCAGGCCCGCAAGAACATCGTCGAGGCGATCAACGACATCGACTGGGGCAACAAGACCCTGTCGGTCCGCATCAACGGCCTCGACACCCATTACATGTACCGCGACGTGGTCGAAGTGCTGGAGCAGTGCGGCGACCGGCTCGACCTGATCATGATCCCCAAGGTCGGCACCGCCGCCGACGTCTACGCGGTCGACATGCTGGTCACCCAGATCGAGGCCGCCAAGGGCCGCCGGAAGCGGATCGGCTTCGAGCTGATCATCGAGACCGCGCTCGGCATGGCCAACATCGACGAGATCGCGACCGCGTCGAAGCGCAACGAGAGCCTGCATTTCGGCGTCGCCGACTATGCCGCCTCGACCAAGGCGCAGACCACCGGCATCGGCGGCCCCAACCCGTCCTACGGCGTGCTGACCGACAAGGACGGCGACAAGCCGCGCGACTATCACTGGGGCGACATGTGGCATTATGCCACCGCGCGCATGGTGGTCGCGGCCCGCGCCGCCGGCCTGCGCCCGGTCGACGGCCCGTTCGGCGACTTCTCCGACGCCGACGGCTACAAGGCCCAGGGCCGGCGCGCCGCCGTGCTGGGCTGCGAGGGCAAGTGGGCCATCCACCCCTCCCAGATCCCCCTGGCGAACGAGGTGTTCAGCCCGTCCGAGGCCGAGATCACCAAGGCCAAGCGCATCCTGGAAGCGATGGAGCAGGCCCAGAAGGAAGGCCGGGGCGCCGTGGCCCTGGACGGCCGCCTGATCGACATCGCGTCGATCCGCCAGGCGGAGGTGATGGTCAAGAAGGCCGAGCAGATCGCCGGCTCGTAAGCGCATGCCGGCGGCGCCCGCCCGGGTGCCGCCGGAACGCCGCTCCCGGCGAAACCCTCAGCCTTCGGGTCCCGGGCGGTTCGAGGGCGGGAGAGCGAGGAACATGCGCCGCTCCGGTCCCAGCAGGGATCGGAAGCCGAAAGCCGCATAGAAGCGACGGGCCGCTTCATCGATGGGATCGACGGCAATGACCGTCATGGCCACGGTCTGCGCGGCCAGCATGGTCTTCTTGACTGCGTCGGCGAGCAGCAGGCTGCCGAGACCCCGCCGTGCGACGATCTGATCGACTGCCAGCCGTCCGACCAGGGCTGCGGGGACAGGATATTTCGGCAGGCGTTTCGTCATGTCGGGCGGTAGATCGCCGGCCGCTATGGTCGCCGCGCTCAAGGTATAATAGCCGAGGATGCGGTCCGGATGCTCAGCGGACACCGCCACGAAAACGCGCGCCGTGACCCGCCGCATGTCCTGCGATGCCTGCTGCCGGATGTAGCGGTCCAGCGGATCCACGCCGCAGGCGAAGGCCCCCCGGTCGTGACCCTGTCCCAGCGCTTCGATTCGCAATGATCCTGCCGGCCAGGGGGCGACCGGGTTCACGGGCGCAGAATCCGCCCATGTTCGGCAAGCGCACGCCGCAGCCGCTCGTTCGGCTCGGGGGGATCGAGCAGCAAGTCCTGGAAGCGCGCCCATTCTTCGGCGGTAAGGGCGATCATCTCGTGCTCACGCACGACGGTTTCCGCTTTCTGCAAAGCCACGTCGATGACGAAATCCGTCAGCGTCTTGTCAAGATAAGCGGCGGCGCGCTCCAATTTCTGCTTGGATTGGGGGCTGAGTCGAAGACTGACGCGATCCTGGCGCTGGGCGACGCGTGGCATGAAGGCTTCTCCGGAAAGTGCCGCCGGGAGATTGTACGCCTATTAGGCGCACGCGGCAAGGATCATCCACTTGGTAGCAAACTAACCTTTCTGCGTCCTATTAGCGCTGGCTAGCCTATGGGTCGTGTGGTAGGGAAACCGGTCATTTTCCCAGCCCGTCGTGAAATACCTTCATGCAGACGTTTCTTGAATTTGAAAAGCCGATCGCGGAACTCGAAGGCAAGATCGAGGAGCTGCGGCACCTGACCGATACCGGCGACATCAACATCGCCGAGGAAGTCTCCAAGCTCCAGGCCAAGGTCGACAAGCTGCTGCGTCAGACCTATGCCAAGCTGGCGCCGGCGCAGAAAGTCCAGGTGGCCCGCCATCCCAACCGGCCGCACTGCATGGATTACATCGACAGTCTGGTCCAGGATTTCACGCCGCTCGCCGGCGACCGGGGGTTCGCGGAGGACCGCGCCGTCATCGGCGGCATCGGGAGGTTCCGGGGCCGTTCCGTCATGGTGATCGGCCAGGAGAAGGGGCACGACACCGAAAGCCGCGTCCGGCACAATTTCGGCATGGCCAAGCCGGAAGGCTACCGCAAGGCGATCCGCCTGATGGAGCTTGCCGACCGCTTCAAGCTGCCGGTCATCACCCTGGTCGATACCGCGGGGGCCTACCCCGGCGTCGGCGCCGAGGAGCGGGGCCAGGCCGAGGCCATCGCCAAGTCGATCGACACCTGCCTGAGGCTGAAGGTGCCGATGGTCGCCACGGTGATCGGCGAGGGCGGCTCCGGCGGGGCCATCGCGCTGGCCGCCGCCGACCGGGTCATGATGCTTGAGCACGCCATCTATTCGGTCATCTCGCCGGAAGGCTGCGCCTCGATCCTGTGGCGGACCAACACGGCGGCGGCGGAGGCCGCGGCGGCGCTCAGGCTGACCGCCCAGGACCTCAAGGACCTCGGCGTGATCGACCGCGTGATCGCGGAGCCGATCGGCGGCGCCCACCGCGACCGGGACGAGATCATGACCGCGGTCGGCAACGCCATCGAGGATTGCCTGGATGAACTCCGCGGCCTGGAAGGCGGCGCCCTGCGCCTCAAGCGGCGCGACAAGTTCCTGGAGATGGGCCAGAAAGGCCTGTCCTGACGCGATGCCCGGGCCGGTGCTAGACCGTCGCCACCTGATCTCGGCGGCCGGGGTCGTCTTCGGGACGGCCCTGGCCTGGGGCGGCCTCGCGCTCTTCTGGCCCGGACCCGCGGCCGGCTCCGGCCCTGCGGCCGACGGGTCGGCCTCCGCCGCCGGCTTGCTGGTCTGGCCAGCGCTCCTGCTGCTCCTGATGGTCCTCACGGTCGCCCTGGCCCGGTTCGCCACCGCCGCGTTCGATCCCCTGACGGATCCCGAAAGCCGGTTCCAGCGGCGCGCCCAGCGGGCCCTGTCCAACTCGGTCGAGCAGACCGCGGTCTTCGTGCCGGCGATGCTCTCCGCCGCGGCGCTGGCCGCTCCCGGGGATATCCGCCTCGCCGGCGTCATGACCGGGCTGTTCTGCGTGTCCCGCCTGTTGTTCTGGATCGGGTACCTGATCCATCCCTACCTGCGGGCACCGGGAATGATCATGACGCTCAACGTCAATGCCGCTATCGTCGGCTATGCAGTCTACCGGGCGCTGGGGTAAGCGGAACTCCGCGAGGCGGACCATAAGCAACGAACCGGAGGAAACGTCCCATGGATGCCGAAACCCTCAAGGCCGTCCAGGCTCCCTTGAAGCAGCGATACCGCGACGTGCCGGACAGCGCGGTCATCACCCTGAAGGCCGAAGGCACCGTCGGGGCCGAGGGCGTGACCTGCAAGGTCGATACCGGCCGGGCGCTGGTCGAGGCCGGTCTTCATCCCGCCGCCGGCGGCGACGGAACTGCGGCCTGTTCGGGCGACATGCTGCTGGAGGCGCTGGTCGCCTGCGCCGGCGTGACCCTGCGGGCGGTCGCCACGGCGCTGGACATCGATCTGCGCGGCGGTACCGTGCGGGCCGAAGGCGACCTGGACATGCGGGGCACCCTGGGTGTCTCGAAGGAGGCGCCGGTGGGCTTCCGCTCCATCCGCATGACCTTCGACCTGGATACCGACGCCGACGACGAGAAGCTCGCCAGCCTGCTCAAGCTGACGGAGCGGTATTGCGTGATCTATCAGACACTGCGCAACCCGCCTGCCGCCGAAGCCAGGATCGTCCGGAACAGCGACCATCCGGCCCGGTAGTCACCGGTTCGATCAGGAGAGGCTCTTCCGGCAGGGCTCCGATCCTCTCACCGTCATGACCGGGCTTGACCCGGTCATCCACGCCCGAACTTCATCGACCTGGTTCGCGCGTGGATGCGCGGGTCAAGCCCGCGCACGACGAAAGAGGGGCGCCGCGTAGGGCGGGTAGAGCAGGGCGGCACCCGGCCTACATGTTGATCTTCTTGTTGTCGCCGGGATGAGGCGGCTCGCCGGTCAGCTTGGCCTTCACGTAGCCGTAGGCATGGACCATCGCGCTGGACGGGCTGTCCCAGTATTCGGCCTTCGTCACGTGGACGCGGAGCAGGGCGATGTTCGGATCGTCCTTGCCCTTCGGGAACCAGGCGGCGAGGGGCTCGCTCCAGAGTTCCTCGATCTTCCCCTTGTCCCGGACGAGCTGGGCCGTGCCGGAGATCGAGACATAGTTCTGGTCGTCGGGATCGGCGTAGCTCAAGTTGACTTCATGGTGCTGGTTGACTTCATCCACCTTGTGGGAATTGGCACCGGTGAAGAACCAGAGATCGCCATCGAATTCGGATTGCTGGGCGACCATAGGACGGCTGCGGAGGGTACCGTCATCATCGATGGTGGTCATCATCGTGAAGCGGATGTCCTTGATCATCCCCCAGAGCTTCTTGATGTCGTCTGAATTCTGGGCGCTGGTAGCCATCGTGGCTCTCTCCGTTCCAATTGAGTATTGCACTTCAACAGGAGGAGAGCCGCGGTGTTCCCGACATCCGCCGTGCGGCGGCGGATCAGAGCATCAGCGTGGGGAACGCCAGCAGCACGCCCAGCGCCGCGATCCCCAGCAGGGCGGTGGCGCAGTGGCCGTAGTCGCCCGCCAGGGGCGCCAGGGAGAACTCGACGCCGGCCCGCTTCAGCGCCTGCCGGGCGTACTTCTCGGGCTCCGGGCAGCGTACGCCGTCGATCCGGAACTTCGTCAGCATGTCGGAGAGGTCCTGGACGGCGGTCTCGCCGGGCAGGGCCATCAGCCGGCGGGCGGTCGAGACGGGTTCGCGGCCGCAGGCCTCCAGGGCGGAGCGCAGCGTGATCGGCCGGTTCGTGACGCGGGAATTGCCGATCCGGTGGGCGAGGAGCTTGCCGATGACGTCTTCGGACTGACGGGAAACTCCGGAAACACACGGGAAGAACGCGCGCATGAACCTGACCTCCGCTTGAGTGCATATGACCTATGGCGGAGATTGTGCGGCGCACAGACCGGTGCGACGTTGATCCATGTCAAGTTTTTGGAAAATCGTCGCAGGGGGCTTCAGTTACATTTTAGACTGTATGTCCAGACCCCCGGGGCTCCCCGTTCGAGGTGCCCCGGGCATATCCGGCTGTTCAGGCGACCCGCCCGTGGCAGTGCTTGTACTTCTTGCCGGACCCGCAGGGGCACAGGGCGTTGCGCGGCGTACGCGGGTCGATCTCGGCTTCGGAGCCGACCGACGCGGGGGCCACGCGCCGTACCATCCCGTCCGGCAGGGCCGCGTCGGCCGGAACGGCGTCGGCGGCGGCAAGCGCCGGGTCCTGGCGTGACTCGACGCCCTCGAACGGCGGCGGCTCCATGTCCTCGGGGTGGTTCACCCGCATCTCGACATAGGACAGCACGGTGGTGACCGTCTCGCGCAGGTGCGACAGCATCCCCTCGAACAGTTCGAAGGCTTCGCGCTTGTATTCGTTCAGCGGGTCGCGCTGGGCGTAGGCGCGCAGGTTGATGCCCTGGCGCAGATGGTCCAGGTGCAGCAGATGCTCCTTCCAGGCTTGGTCGAGCAGCTGGAGCAGCAGGCTCTTCTCGGCCGCCCGCATCAGTTCGGGACCGTAATTGGCCGCCTTCTGCGCCATCTTCTCGTCGGAGGCGCGGCGCACCCGGTCCTCGATCTCCGCCTCGGCGATGCCCTCTTCCTTGGCCCAGTCATGTACCGGCAGGTCCAGGTTCAGGACCCGGCGGATCTCCTCGTGCAGGCCGTCGATGTTCCACTGCTCGGCATAGGCATTCGCCGGGATGGCCTTCTTGACCATCTCCTCGATCACCTCGTGGCGCATGTCCTCGATGGTGCCGCCGATCTCCGGCGCGTCCATGATCTCGCGGCGCTGCTCGTAGACGACCTTCCGCTGGTCGTTCATCACGTTGTCGTACTTGAGCAGGTTCTTGCGGATCTCGAAGTTGTGCGCCTCGACCTTCTGCTGCGCCTTCTCCAGGGCCTTGTTGATCCAGCTGTGGACGATCGCCTCGCCCTCCTTCAGGCCCAGGCGCTGGAGCATGCCGTCCATGCGCTCGGACCCGAAGATCCGCATCAGGTCGTCGTCCAGGCTGAGGAAGAACTTGGAGGCGCCGGGGTCGCCCTGGCGGCCCGACCGGCCGCGCAGCTGGTTGTCGATGCGCCGGCTCTCGTGCCGCTCGGTGCCGATCACGAACAGGCCGCCGGCCTCCTTCACGATCTCCTTGTCGCGCGCGATCTCGGCCTGGATCTCGGCCGTGCGGCGCTCCCGCTCGGCCGGATCCTGGATGTCGGCCAGCTCGACCGCCAGGCGCATTTCCAAGTTGCCGCCCAACTGGATGTCGGTGCCGCGGCCCGCCATGTTGGTGGCGATCGTCACGGCGCCGGGCCGGCCGGCCTGGGCGATGATCTGCGCTTCCTGCTCGTGGTAGCGGGCGTTCAGCACCGCGTGCGGGATGTTCTTCTTCTTGAGCAGGTCGGACAGCACTTCCGACTTCTCGATCGACACGGTGCCGACCAGGATCGGCTGTTTGCGCGCCCGGCACTCCTCGACCAGGATCGCGATGGCGTCGAACTTCTCGCGGCCGGTGCGGTAGACCTCGTCGTCGAAATCCTTGCGCTGGACCGCGACGTTGGTCGGCATCTCGACCACTTCCAGGCCATAGATCTCGGCGAACTCGTTCGCCTCGGTCATGGCGGTGCCGGTCATGCCGGACAGGCGCGGATAGAGGCGGAAATAGTTCTGGAAGGTGATCGAGGCCAGCGTCTGGTTCTCGCGCTGGATCGTCACGCCCTCCTTGGCCTCCAGCGCCTGGTGAAGGCCCTCGGAATAGCGCCGGCCCTCCATCATGCGGCCGGTGAACTCGTCGATGATGATGACCTTGTCATCCTTGACGATGTAGTCCTTGTCCCGCTGGAACAGGGTGTGCGCCCGCAGGGCCTGGTTGGCGTGGTGGACCAGGCTGACGTTCTGGATGTCGTAGAGGTTGCCCTCCGTCAGCAGGCCCATGTCGCGCAGGATCTGCTCGACCTTCTCGGTGCCGGCCTCGGTCAGGCTGACGGCGCGGACCTTCTCGTCCTTCTCGTAATCCTCGGCGGACAGGTGCGGGATCACCCGGTTGACCGCGATATAGAGTTCGGAGCTGTCGGTCGAGGGGCCGGAGATGATCAGCGGCGTGCGCGCCTCGTCGATCAGGATGCTGTCGACCTCGTCGACGATCGCGAAGTTGAACGGCCGCTGGACCATGTCCTCCAGCCGGAACTTCATGTTGTCGCGCAGGTAGTCGAAGCCGAACTCGTTGTTGGTGCCGTAGGTGATGTCGGCGGCATAGGCCATCTTGCGCTCGAAATCGTCCAGCCCGTGGACGATGCAGCCGACCGAAAGCCCCAGGAAGCCGTAGACCTTGCCCATCCAGCCGCTGTCGCGCTTGGCCAGGTAGTCGTTGACGGTGACGACGTGGACGCCCTTGCCGGCGATCGCGTTGAGATAGACCGGGAGCGTGGCGACCAGCGTCTTGCCTTCGCCGGTCCGCATCTCCGCGATCTTGCCCTGGTGCAGGACGATGCCGCCCATCAGCTGGACGTCGAAGTGGCGCTGCCCCAGGACGCGCTTGGCCGCCTCGCGCACGGTGGCGAAGGCGTCGGGCAGGATGTCGTCCAGCGTCTCGCCCTTTTCGAGGCGCTCGCGCAGCCAGTCGGTGCGCATCCGGAGTTCGTCGTCCGACAGGCCGGCTACCTTCGGCTCCAGGGCGTTGATGACCTCGACCTGCCGCAGCAGCGCCTTCACGGTGCGATCATTCGCGGTGCCGAAAAGTTTACGGGCAATAGCACCGAACATTGAGACCTCGGGTTAGAGCAAAGAACGGTATGAGCAAGAAACGGCTGGCGCACGATCCAGGGCGCCCGCTCGGCATCGGCCCGGGCATGGCACGGCCTTGACATAAGAGTGCGCGCAATGCCTGTCAACAAGCCTGCGGCTGCACCACCCTTGCGCCTGTAGCCATGCACCCGGCGGCACCCGCGGCCTTCGGCAGGTGCGGCAAGCGTCTTAAGCAATCGTTAAGCCGTATGGGACAAAGATAAGCCCGCGGAGAGGCTTTTCCAACCGCGCAGTAGGCGCAGGCAGCCGCTCCCCCCGTCGTTATTGGCCCTTAGAAGGAGGCAGCCGATGGTCGGCATGATGGAAGTTCTGGCCCAGACTCTGCCCGCGGGCCTCAAGCGCACCGTTCCCGGACCGGCCCAGCCCCAGGTCGCCGCGAAGTCCGAAGCGCCGCCGCGCCGGGACGCCGCCCCGGACGCGGCTCCCCGGACCCCGTCCAATTCGAATTCCGGCGCCCCGGACGATTCCCCGAATGCCGGGAGCGTCAAGGTCGAGTTTTCCGCGACGGCGATGCGGCTCAGTCAGGTCGTCAGCGAGAATTCCCGCCTCGCGCGGACTCCGCTGTCGGTCGGACGGGCGCGCGAGCCCGAACGGCCGCTCGACGCCGTGCTGGAAAAGGTGCGCGAGGACCTGATCAAGGTCCTCCGCATGTTCGGCCGCTCGGAGGAGGAAAGCCTCAAGGCCGCCGAGGCGGTCGCCGGCAAGGCCCGGGAGGCGACCGCCCGCGGCCCGCTGGCCGCGCGCTCGCCGGAGCCGGGCCAGGCGTCGGCCAACATCTCGCTGGTCTTCCAGTCGGTCAGCCTGAAGATCACCAGCGAGACCGGCAACATTGAGGCTTCCATAGAGATGGTGCGCCTGGACGCCAGCATGACGACGGGGGCCGCCCTGGCGGTCGGGCTTCCGGGTGGAGGGGGCGGCGCTGGAGGCGGCGGGGCTGGCGGGGGCGGCGCCGGCGGTGGTGGCCAGCAGGTCGATCCGCTGGTGCTGGACATGGATGGCAACGGCATCGACCTGACCACGGCGCAGTCCGGCGTCCTGTTCGACATCGATGGCGACGGCTCCCGCGACCGGACCGCGTGGGTGGCGGGGAAGGATGCGTTCCTGGCGCTCGACCGCGACGGCAACGGAAGGATCGACGACGGGCGCGAGCTTTTCGGCGAGCAGAACGGCGCCGCCGGCGGGTTCGCCGAACTGGCCCGGTTCGACCAGGACGGCAACAGCGTCATCGATCGCCGCGATGCCGTGTTCAATTCGCTGATCCTGCTGCGCGGCGACGGTGCCATGACCCGCCTGCGGGACGAGGGCATCACCGAGATCCGCCTCGACCTCGCGATTCCGGTCGACCAGCGCCTGGCCGGCGGCAATGCGGTCGCCCGGAGCGAGTTCGGCCGGGCCGACGGTAGTCGGGGAATGCTCGCCGACGTCCTGCTCGACGTGACGGTCTGACCCTTTCGTCAAGGGGTGGGCATCCGGCGGCGGGGATCAGGGACCGCCGCCGGATGCGAATGTGTCATGCGGCTGTCATCCTGCTGTAATCCGTTGCGCCTAAGTTCCGCGAAATTTTCCTGATTGCGGAGACCCGACGGAATGCGCGTACGCCTGCTCCCGATACCGGCCCTCATGATCGGCGCGCTGGCCGCCGCCCCGCTTCCGGCCGCCGCCCAGGCGCCCTCCGTGGGCGTCCAGGTGCATACGAGCAGCGATCCGATCCTGACCCTGCGCAAGGTCGCTTTCGAGGGCGGCAAGACCCTCGACCTCTCCGTCGGGATCGGCAGCGGCGCGTTCCGCGGCAAGGACGATCCGGCCGACATCTTCCACACGGTCAGCGACCGCGGCCCCAACTTCACCTGCGGCGACGCCGAGGACATCGTCGGCGTCAAGGGCGAGAAGATCTGCGGCGACGTGAAGCGGGGCCGCATCTACCCGGTGCCGGACTACAGCCCCTCGATCTACCGCATCCAGGTGCTGGAGGGCGGCACCTTCCGCGTGCTCGACAGCATCTCGCTGAAGGATGCCCGGGGCAACCCGGTGGACGGCATGCTGAACCCGCTGACCGTGGCCTCGACCGAGCAGCCGCTGGACGCCGCCGGGAACAAGCTCAAGCAGAACCCCAATGCCGTGGACGCCGAGGGGATCGTCCGCCTGTCCGACGGCAGCTTCTGGATCGGCGACGAGAACGGGCCTTCCATCCTGCACGCGGGTCCCGACGGCCGCATCCAGGTCCGCCATGTCCCGGCCGGGACGGAAAAGGACTATGCCGGCGCCGGCTACGAGGTGAAGGGCACGCTGCCGGCCATCCTGGCCAAGCGGGCGCTGAACCGCGGCATCGAATCCATGGCGGTTTCCGAGGACGGGAAGTTCCTCTATTTCGTCCTTCAGAACCCGCTGGCCAACCCGGACAACGACGCCTACGCGGACGCCGCCAATACCCGGCTGTTCAAGCTGGACCGCGCGACCATGCAGGTCGCGGGCGAATATGTCTACGTGATGGAGCCGACCTCGGCCTACCGGGGCGAGGAGAAGAAGAAGCAGAGCACCGTGCGCATCAGCGAGCTGATGCATCTCGCCGGCGACGACCTGCTGATCCTGGAGCGGACGGAGCGGACCACCAAGATCTTCCGCATCGCCCTGGCCGGCGCCACGGACATCCGGGGCGGCAAGTGGGACGACGCGGCCACGGCCCCCTCGCTGGAACAGGCCGACCTCGCCAAGGAAGGCGTCGTGCCGGCTGCCAAGTCCCTTGTGCTCGACACCGCGGACCATCCCGGGATTCCGCCCAAGATCGAGGGCATGGCCCTTTTCGGCGACGGCGCGCTGATGCTGATCAACGACGACGATTTCGGCATCGACGGCAAGCGCACCGCGGTCATGAAGGTCACCGGGCTCGGTCTCGACACTCCGGCCAAGGCCAAATAAGGCCGCTGATCGGACGATCCATGGCGGGGGTGTGGCGGGGTTCGGGCATTTGCCGGACCCCGGCAGTCCCGCCTTGCAAGCCGCCCCAAGCCGTGCTTAATCGCTGCGAAAGGGAAAAAGTGCGTGCGACCGCGGATTGCTGGCGCATGTCGCCGCACCCGTCATTCCGATGAATAAGGAACCTCTCATGTTCGCACGAGTCCTCCGCGTAGCCGCCGTCTCGCTGGCGCTCGGCGGTGCCGGCTTCGCCGCCCTGGCCCAGACCGGCACGACTCCCCCGGCCGGCACCGGCGCCGGCGAGGATCCGGTCGTGGCCAAGGTCAACGGGGCCGAGATCAAGCGCTCCGAGGTCATGCGCACGATCGCGTCGCTGCCGCCGCAGGTTCAGCAGATGCCGGTGCAGATGATCTTCCCCGCCGTGATCGACCAGATCATCAACGGCAAGCTGGTGGCCGAAGCCGGCTACAAGAACAACGTGCAGAACGATCCGGAAGTGGCGGAGCGGATGAAGCGCGCCGAGGAGCGCATCGTCCAGGAGCTCTACCTGACCAAGGAAGTCCAGAAGCGCATCACCGCCGAGCGCCTCCAGGAAGCCTACAACCAGTTCAAGCAGGAAAACCCGCCGCAGGACGAGGTCAAGGCCAGCCACATCCTGGTCGAGTCCGAGGACGCCGCCAAGGCGATCATCGCCGACCTCAAGAAGGGCGGCGACTTCGCCAAGATCGCGGGCGAGAAGTCGACCGACAAGGCCGCGGCCCAGCAGGGCGGCGACCTCGGCTTCTTCACCAAGGACCAGATGGTGGAGCCGTTCGCCGACGCCGCCTTCGCCATGAAGCCGGGCGACGTCAGCGAGACTCCCGTCCAGACCCAGTTCGGCTGGCACGTGATCAAGGTCGTGGACCGCCGCCAGAGCACCCCGCCGACCTTCGAGGAGGTGCAGGAGCAGCTCCGCAGCCAGGTTTCGGAACAGGTGATCGGCGAGCTGGTCGAGGACCTGCGCAGCGACGCCAAGGTCGAGCGCTTCCAGATGGACGGCTCGCCGATGCCCGAGCAGCCCGCCGCCACGCCCGGTTCCGCCACCCCGGGCGCCGCCCCGGCGCCCAAGCCGTAATCTACCGACACTTCCACGACCCGAAAGCCACGACCACCATGGCACCGACCATCTCTCCCCTTGCACCCGGCGACTTCCCTTGGATGCCGGCAATACCCGGTGTCCGTCTGGCTACGACCAATTGCGGCATCCGCTACCAGGGCCGCGACGACCTGATGGTCGCCCTGCTCGACGCCGGCACGACGGTGGCCGGCGTGGTCACGCGGTCCTTGACCGCCTCGGCGCCGGTCCACTGGTGCAAGAAGAACCTGGCGGGCGGCAGCGCCCGTGCGATCGTGGTGAATTCGGGCAATTCCAACGCCTTCACCGGCAAGGCCGGCGAGGCGTTCGTCCAGGCCACGGTGGAGGCGGCGGCCACGCTCGCCGGCTGCGAGCCCGGCGAGGTGTTCGTCGCCTCCACCGGCGTGATCGGCCAGCCGATCCCGGCCGACGCCATCGCCCGGCACCTGCCGGGACTGGCCAACTCCTTCGACGCCGGCGGCTGGTTCCCGGCCGCCAAGGCGATCATGACGACCGACACCTTCGCCAAGGGCGTCACCCGCACGGCGAAGATCGGCGGCACCACGGTGACCCTCAACGGCTTCGCCAAGGGCTCCGGGATGATCGCGCCCGACATGGCGACCATGCTGGGCTTCGTCTTCACCGACGCGGCGATCGCCGCCCCGGTCCTCCAGAAGCTGCTGGCGGAGGCCAACGAGCAGTCGTTCAACTGCATCACGGTGGACGGCGACACCTCGACCAGCGACACCGTGCTGCTGTGCGCCACCGGCCAGGCCGGCAACAAGCCGGTCACCAAGGCCGGCGACAAGTCGCTGGCCGACTTCAAGGCCCAGCTCAACGCGCTGATGGTCGACCTCGCCCAGCAGATCGTCCGCGACGGCGAGGGGGCCACCAAGTTCGTGACCGTCCGGGTCGAGGGCGCCGCGTCGGACAAGGCGGCCAGGCGGATCGCGCTGAGCATCGCCAATTCCCCGCTGGTCAAGACCGCCATCGCCGGCGAGGACGCCAACTGGGGCCGCATCGTCATGGCGGTCGGCAAGGCGGGCGAGAAGGCCGACCGCGACAAGCTGCGGATCTCCGCCGGGGGCGTGCTGATCGCGGCCGACGGCATGGAGGTGCCCGGCTACGACGAGACGCCGGTGGTCGAGCACATGAAGGGCCGCTACATCGACTTCCTGGTCGAGCTGGGCATCGGGTCCGGCGCCGCGACGGTCTGGACCTGCGACCTGACCCACGGCTACATCGACATCAACGGCAGCTACCGGAGCTGAGCCGAAGGTGACGCTTCTTCCGGGTGGATCCCCATGAACTGCTTCGACCCCGACTCGACTCCCGAGCCCGGCAAGCCGGTGCTTCTGGTGGTCGCGGCGGCCCTGGTCGATCCGGACGGCCGCGTCCTCCTGGCCCAGCGGCCGGAGGGCAAGGCCCTCGCCGGCCTGTGGGAGTTCCCCGGGGGCAAGGTCCATGAGGGCGAGAGCCCGGAATACGCGCTGGTCCGCGAACTGCGGGAGGAGCTGGGGATCGAGACGGCGGGAAGCTGCCTCGCCCCCTTCACCTTCGCCTCGCACCGCTACGAGAGCTTCCACCTGCTGATGCCGCTCTATGTCTGCCGCGTCTGGCAGGGCACGGTCGCCCCGCTGGAAGGCCAGTCCCTGGCCTGGGTGCGGCCCAACGACATGGGCAAATACCCCATGCCCCCGGCCGACAAGCCCCTGGTCGCGATGCTGCGGGACCTGCTGTAGGGTAACGGCATTTCATCCGCACAAGGTGCTCTTGGTTTGTAGGAGATCACGATGGGCATCAACGCGCGATACAGCGATGCCAGGACCGAACTGACCGAGCGTGTGACCTTCAGCCGGGAGGAGGCGGAGCGCGCCTTGAGGAACAGGATCCGCAAAGGCGACCTGTCGGTCATCGATTATCTGACGAAGCACAAGGGCTACCGGGAAGAGCACGCGCAGGCTCTCGAACCGAAGTTCCGCGCGGCGATCCGCGGGGTCGAAGCGCCATAATCCCTGTACGGGGGAAGGGCGTCCGGGCGGCATAGCCCATCGACCCGCCGGGTTCGATCGGCTAAGTTCCCGCCTCCCGTGTCCACAGAAGCGCCCGATCCCATCATGACCGCCAAAGTCGGCAACCCTCTCTTCCGCGACATGCCCACCACCGTGTTCGAGGTGATGTCGCAACTGGCCCTCAAGCATCAGGCGATCAATCTGGGGCAGGGATTTCCCGACGACCGCGGCCCGGCCGACGTTCTCCGGGCGGCGGCCGACGCGCTGCTGGACGGCTACAACCAGTACCCCTCGATGATGGGAACGCCGGAGCTGCGCCAAGCCGTCGCCGCCCACGCCCGCCGGTTCTACGGGCTGGAGGTGGACTGGGCGCGCGAGGTCCTGGTGACCTCCGGCGCCACCGAGGCGCTGGGCGCCTGCCTGCTGGGGCTGATCGAGCCGGGCGACGAGGTCGTCCTGTTCGAGCCGATGTACGACAGCTACCTGCCCATCATCCGGCTGGCCGGCGGCATCCCCCGCATCGTGACGCTGAAGGCGCCGGACTGGAGCTTCACCCGCGAGGACCTGGAGCGGGTGTTCGGCCCGAAGACCAAGGCGCTGGTGCTCAACAACCCGCTGAACCCCGTGGGCAAGGTCTATTCCCGCGCCGAGCTGGAGCTGATCGGCGAGTTCATGCGGCGCTTCGACGCGTACGCGGTCTGCGACGAGGTGTACGAGCACCTTGTCTTCGACGGCGCCCGCCACATCCCGCTGATCACCATCCCGGGATTGCGCGACCGCTGCCTGCGGGTCGGCTCGGCCGGCAAGACCTTCTCCCTGACCGGGTGGAAGATCGGCTACGTGACCGGCGCGCCCGAGCTGCTCCAGCCCGTCGCCAAGGCGCACCAGTTCATGACCTTCACGACCGCGCCCAACCTCCAGGCCGGGGTCGCCTACGGCCTCGCCAAGGAGGAGGCGTACTTCACCGGCCTCGCCACCTCGATGCAGGCCAAGCGCGACCGGCTGGCGGCGGGCCTGCGCGAGGCCGGGCTGTCGGTGCTGCACAGCGGCGGCACCTATTTCCTGATCGCCGACATTTCCTCCACCGGATTCGATGGCGACGACGTGGCGTTCTGCCTGAACCTGACGGAGGCGGCCGGCGTCACCGCGATCCCGGTCAGCGCCTTCTTCGCGGAAAGCCCGGTGCGCAACTTCATCCGCTTCTGCTTCTGCAAGCAGGATGCGCTGCTGGACGAGGCCGTCGCCCGGCTCAAGCGCTATTTCTGAGGCAATTGTATAGAACTTGCGCCATAATCCGGCGCCATGCTCCAGCAGGCGCCGCTCGGCGCCTGCTGGTTATTCATGTCGGCATCGGGGTTTGTCGTTTCATGCGCATACTGCGTCCGTTCGGGCTCGCTCTCGCCGTGGCCCTTGGGTGTTCGACGGCCGCTCCGGCACAGCAACCCGCACCGGAACCGATCCCCGAAACGCCGCCCTTCGGCGTCGCCGGGGTCGAGGTCCTGGCGGAACGCGACGTTCCCCAGGCCTGCTTCACCTTCACCCGCCCGCTGGAGAAATCCTCCCCGACCGACTACGCCGCGCAGGTCGAGGTCGAGCCGCCCGTGCGCGTGACCGCGGTCGCCCGCGGCGCCACCCTCTGCCTGGAAGGACTGGACCACGGCGCCGGATACGGCGTGACGCTGAAGCGGGGGCTGCCGGGAGCCGGCGGGGCGGCGCTGGGGGAAGCCGCGCGCTACGACGTGGCGGTGCCGGACCGCAAGCCCGTGCTGGCCTTCCGGGGCGCCGGCTACGTCCTGCCCCAGGTCGGCGCCGAGGGGCTGCCGCTGCGCACCGTCAACGTCGCCCGAGCCCGGCTCCAGGTGCTGCGGATCGAGGATCGGTCCCTGGTCGAGCAGATCCATTACGGGCGGATCAGCCAGGCCCTGACCGAGCTGGACGTCGGCGGCATCGTGGAGCGGAGCGGCACCCAGGTCTGGCAGGGCGAGATGGCGATCGGCGACCGGCGGAACCAGGCCGTCGTCACGCCCTTCCCGGTGGAGGCGGTCATCGGCGCCTCGGGCGGCGCGCTGAAGCCGGGCGTCTATCTCGCCGTCGCGGGCAACGCCGACCGCGAAGGCGAATCGTGGGAGGCCAAGGCGACCCAGTGGTTCGTCGTCTCCGACCTGGGGCTGACCACCTTCGCGGGGGAGGACGGGCTGCTGGTGTTCGCCCGCAGCCTGACCACCGCCGAACCCGTGCCGGGGGTCGAGCTCCGCCTGCTGGCGCGCAGCAACGCCGAACTGGGCAAGCTCGCGACCGGGCCGGACGGCATCGCCCGCTTCCCGCGCGAGGCCCTGCGCGGCACCGGCGGCGGCGCGCCCCAGGCGGTCTTCGCCTATGGCGCGTCCGGCGACATGGCGTTCCTGGACGTGGCCGCCGCGACCGACCCGTCGGAACGCGCCGGCCCCGGCGCCGACGCGTCGCCGCTGGACGCCTGGCTCTACACCGACCGCGGATTCTACCAGCCGGGGGAAACGGTGTTCCTGAACGCCCTTCTGCGCGACGCCGGGGCGGTGGCGGCCGAGGGGCGCGCCCTGACCCTGAAGATCCTCCGCCCCGACGGGTTCGAGGTGGACCGGCGGCAGGCGGCCGACGCCGGGGCCGGCAGCTACAGCCTCGGCCTGGAGCTGCCGCGCCCCGCCGCGGCCGGCCAGTGGTCCGTCACCGCCCACCTGGAACCGGACGGCGCGCCGGTGGGCCGCGTCGATTTCGCGGTGGAGGACTTCGTGCCGCCGCGCCTGGACGTAGGTCTCGCCGCCGATCGCGACCCCGTGGAGGCCGGCGGCACCCTGGCGCTCCGGATCGACGGCCGGTACCGCCGGGCGGGACCGGCGGCCAAGCTGCCGGGCGAGCTGGCGGTCACCCTGCGCCGCGCGGCCGAGCCGTACCCGCGCTTCGCCGGCTACCGCTTCGGCCTGGTCCAGCAGCCGTTCGAGCCGCTGCGGACCGACGCGCCGGGCTTCGTCACGGGTCCCGACGGCGTCGCCCGGGTCGAGCTCCGCCTGCCCGGGCCGCCGGACACCAGCCACGCGCTGGAAGCCGTCATCCAGGGCACGCTCTACGACATCGGCGGCCGCCCGGCGGTGCGCGAGATCGTCCTTCCGGTCCGGCACCAGCCCTTCGCGATCGGGATCAGACCCCGCTTCGGCGGAGACGCCGTGCCGGAGGGGGCCACCGCCACCTTCGACGTGGTCGCGGTCGGACCGGACGGCGCGCCGCTCGACCGGCCTTCCCTGTCCTATGAGCTGTACGAGGAGGAATACGACTACGCCTGGTTCGAGGCGGACGGCCATTGGGACTACCGGGCGCAGGTCAAGGACAAGCGGGTGACCGGCGGCACGCTCGCGGTCATGGCGGAACCGCCCGCCGACGGCCGCGCCGCGATCGAGCAGCCGGTCGGCTCCGGCCGCTACCGGCTGGAGGTTTTCGATACCGGAACGGGCGTCGCGACCAGCCTGCGGTTCTCGGCCGGCTGGTGGGTCACGCCGACCGCGGGCGAGCGGCCGGACCAGGTGGACGTGGCGGTCATGCTGCCGAAATATTCCGGTGGCGAAACGGCCAAGGTCTTCGTCAAGCCGCCCTACCAGGCCCAGGTGCTGGTCGCCGTGGCCGGGCGGGCGGTCCACCAGACGGTGCTGCGCCGCATCGGGCCGGAAGGCGCCTTCCTGGACATCCCCGTGGACCCGTCCTGGACCGCCGGGGTCCATGTGGTCGCCACCGCCTTCGCCCCGGCGGAGCCGGCCCACGGCGCCGCGTCGCGCCGGGCGGTCGGCAGCGCGTGGCTGGCGGTCGATCCGGCGCCGCGGCGTCTCGACGTTTCGATCCCCGCTCCCGCCGACCTGGCTCCCCGGAGTCGGGCCCGCGTCCCGGTCACGGTGCGCGGGGCGGAGGAGGGCGCGCAGGTCCGTCTGACCCTGTCGGCCGTGGACGACGCCATGCTCCGGCTGACCGATTTCGCCGCACCCGACCCGGCGGCGCACTATCTCGGCCGGCGTCCGCTGGAGGTGGACCTGCGCGACGTCGGGGGACCGCTTGCGGACCGGAACGGCGCCATGGCCGCGACGGGCACGCGGCCGGCCATGGTCCCGCCGGTCCGGCGCCGGCCGGGCGACCCGCCGCCGCCGCTCCGGAGGGAGATGACGGCCCTCCATTCCGGTATCGTGACGGTCGGCCCCGACGGCACGGCGGAGGTCCCGCTGGAGATCCCCGACTTCGACGGCCGGCTGCGGCTGATGGCGGTCGCCTGGACGCCGGGCAAGGTCGGCAGCGCCACCGCGACCGCCGCCGTCCGCGATTCCCTCCTGGTCGAGCCGGGGCTGCCCCGCTTCCTGGCGCCCGACGACGTGGCGCAGGTCACCCTGACTTTGACCGACCGGGGGCAGAAGGGCGGCGACTATGCGCTGCGCTTCGGCACCGGGGGGATGGTCGAGCTGCGCTCCGGCGGCGAGGTCGCGCTCCGCGGGGTCCGGCCCGGCAAGCCGGTGACGGTGCCGCTGACCATCGCCGGCACCGGAGTCGGCGCCGGACTGGTGCGGGTGGAGATCACCGGCCCCGACGGGGTCGCCGTGACCCGGGAATGGGCGGTCGGCGTGCGCCGTCTCCAGCCCGCCGTTTCGCGCCGCCGGGTCGAGCTGATCGAGCCCGGCCGGAAGTCGGCCGTCTCGCCCGACGCGGTTCCCGAGCCGGTGGCACTCCGCCGCGAGACGGTCGGCGTCATGCTGGCGGTCGGGACCATGCCCGACCTGGACCTTCCCGGCCTGCTGCTGTCGCTCGACCGCTATCCCTACGGCAGCGCCGAGCAGATCACCAGCCGGGCGATGCCGCTGCTCCAGCTCGGCCCCGTGATGGCGGCGCTGGAGATCGCGTCGGAGGGCGAGGTCCGCCAGCGCGTCCAGCGCGCCATCGACCGGCTGGTCTCGGTCCAGCGGTCGGACGGCGCTTTCGCCATGTGGTCCTCCCAGGGACCCGGGGAGCTCTGGCTGACCTCCTACGCTCTGGACTTCCTCGGCCGCGCGCGCCAGGCCGGCTACCGGGTGCCCGAGACGCCCTGGCGCAAGGGCATCGAGTGGCTGAACGGCGTGCTCGACAATGCCTGGTTCGGCGACGCGGAACTGGCGGCGCGGGCCTACGCCCTCTACACCCTGGCGGGCAGCAAGGCGGTCGATCCGGCGGAGGCGCGCTATTTCCAGGAAACCCACTGGGACGCCCTGCCGACCCGGCTGGCCCGCGCCCAGGTCGCGGGGGCGCTCGCCCGGCTGGGCGACGCCGACCGCGCGGCCGAGGCCTTCGCCCGACTCGACCGCGCCCGCGCGGAGCCCGCCGGCATGCGGGATTTCGGCTCGGAACTGCGCGACCAGGCAGCATTGATCGCGCTCCTGGCGGAAGCCGGCGGCGGCCGGGACCGGCTGGCCGGCCTGGCCCAGCAGCTCGCCACCCTGCTGGCCGACGCCGAGGCGACCAGCACCCAGGAGCGGGCCTGGATCCTGAACGCGGCCGCCGCCCTGGCGTCCAAGGCGGGGGAAACGAAGATGGTGCTGGACGGCCAGCCCGTGACCGTGCCCGGCGCGCTGTACCGCCGGCTCCTGCCCGGTGGCCCGGCGATGCCGCTGGAGAACGCCGGCGCCGTGCCGCTCTACCGGTCGGTCACCCTGGCCGGGGTGCCGGCGAGCCCGCTGCCCGCCGATGCCGAGGGTTTCGACATCCGGCGCACCGTCCTCGGCACGGACGGCGCCCCGGTCGATCCCGCCGGGGTGGCGAAGGGCAGGGTGCTGGTGGTGATCCTGGAAGGCGAGAGCCTGCGGCGGGAGGAGCACCAGGCGCTGGTCGTGGACATGCTGCCGGCGGGTCTGGAGATCGAGAACGTCCGGCTGGCCGACAGCGGGCAGCTCGGCGACCTGTCGTGGCTCGGCGCCCTCAGCGCCGCCAACCACGTGGAGTTCCGCGACGACCGTTTCGTCGCCGAACTCGACCTGACGCCCGACCGGCCCACCTTCCGGCTGGTCTATCTGGCGCGCGCCGTGGTGCCGGGCGACTACGCCCTGCCCGGAGCCTTTGTGGAGGACATGTACAGCCCCAACCTGTTCGCCCGCGGCCCCGCCGGGCGGATGGTCGTCCGGGAGGAGTAGGGCGCGCCGCCGGGACTGGCGCCGGAATTACGCCCCCCGCGGGCCGGCGCCGGCGTGCCTCCCGCCGCCGGCCCGTCGGCGGGAGGCGATGAAAAGGATTGCCGCCAGCACCGCCATCACCGAGCCGAGGCCGATGTAGAAGGCGATGGCGATCCCGATCGTGGCGGTGCCCAAGAGTACGAGCAATAGGAGCCACACTCCCAGCACCACGATAGCGCGGTCGGACATCTAACACCCCTGCAACTCTGTCTCTCTTGCGCCGACTATAGGCGCATGGATTTCGAGCCGCGCGTGGCAAGCTGTCGCTGGCGCATGGCAAGGGGACGCTTCATAAAATGCAAATAAAAACCGCTCTGTTGAAACAAGCCGGCCGAGCCCCATATAGCCCCAGTCTTTTTGAGTGAAATCAACAGTCAACCGGTGGGCAGGGGGAAGCATGGAACCCGCGGAGGAATTCCGCCGATGCTGAGTGCTATTCTCGGCATCTTTGCATGGGCGCTGGTAGCACCAATTGTCGCAGGCAGGTTGCCCAAGCTGGGGGGATGGGTCCTGGCCGTCGTTCCGGCGGCGCTGACCGTCTGGTTCGCGGGGTTCCTCCCGGAAATCGCCGCGGGCGGCGTGGTCCGTGAGGTGGTGCCCTGGATCCCGGGCCTCGGGGTCAACCTGTCGTTCTATCTCGACGGGCTCAGCCTGACCTTCGCGCTGATGGTCTGCGGCATCGGTACGCTGATCGTCATCTATTGCGGCGGCTACCTGCATGGCGATCCCATGCTGCCCCGGTTCTTCCTGTACATCCTGGCCTTCATGGCCTCGATGCTCGGCGTGGTGCTGGCCGACAACGTGATCTCGCTGATCGTTTTCTGGGAGCTCACCAGCGTCACGTCGTTCCTGCTGATCGGCTATCTGCACGACAGCCCGAAGTCCCGCCGGTCGGCGCTCCAGGCGCTGCTCGTGACCTCGCTGGGCGGCCTGGTCATGATGGCGGGGCTGATCCTGCTCGGGATCGCGGGCGGCAGCTTCGAGCTGAGCGAGCTGGCCGGGCAGGGCGACCTGCTGCGCGAGCATCCGCTCTATCTCGCGGTCCTGATCCTGATCCTGGTCGGCACCTTCACCAAGTCGGCGCAGTTCCCGTTCCATTTCTGGCTGCCCAACGCGATGGACGCGCCGACGCCGGTCAGCGCCTACCTGCACTCGGCGACCATGGTCAAGGCCGGCGTCTACCTGATGGCGCGGCTCGCCCCGACCCTGGGCGGGACGGAGGTCTGGATCTACACGCTGGTGGGCTTCGGCGCCTTCACGTCGCTGCTGGGCGCCATCCTGGCGGTCCGGCAGACCGACCTGAAGAGGATCCTGGCCTACACAACGATCACCGCCCTGGGCCAGCTGACCATGCTGATCGGCATCGGCAGCGTCTATGCCGTCGAAACCTTCGCCGTCTACCTGCTTGCCCATGCCTGCTACAAGGGCGCGCTGTTCATGGGCGTGGGGGCCATCGACCACGAGACCGGCACGCGCGAGGTCGGCCAGCTCGGCGGCCTCCTGAGGCTGATGCCGGTCACCGCCGCCGCGGTCGGCCTGGCGGCCATGTCCAACGCCGGGCTGCCGCCGTTCCTGGGCTTCCTCGGCAAGGAATTCATGTATTCCAGCACGGTGGGCATGGCGGGCGAAGGCATGCCGCTGCTCGGCTGGATCGCGACCCTGGCCATGCTGGCGTCCAACGCCCTGATGCTGGTGACCGCCGGCCTCGTCTTCGTCAAGCCCTTCCTGGGTCCCAAGATCGAGACGCCGAAGCACGCCCACGAGGCGCCGGTCAGCCTGTGGCTCGGCCCCGTCGTCCTGGCCGCGGTCGGGCTCGGGCTGGGCGTGTTCCACGGGGTGCTGGAGCGCCTGTTCGTGGTGCCCATGGCCGCCTCGCTGGCGGGGGAGGCGGTCGAGGTCCACATCTATCTCTGGGGCGGCTTCACCACGCCGCTGGGGCTCAGCATCGTGACCGTGGCGCTCGGCGCTGCGCTCTATCTCGCATGGCCGCGGGTCAAGGCGACCCTCGACGGCGTGGCGCGGGCGCTGGGCTACGACTCCGACGGCGGCTGGGACCGCATCCTTCAGGGACTGGTCGGCATCGCCTGGTGGCAGACGCGGGTGATCCAGTCCGGCTATCTCCGCCATTACGTGATGTTCACCATCGTCTTCACGACGGTGGCGATCGGTGCCACGATGATGGTCCACGGGGCCTACACGGCACCTTCCCTCGCGGTGCTGGATGCGCCCTACACCGCCTGGGTGCTGGCCCTGACCGTGATCGCGGCGACCTCCGCCGCCGTCGTGGCCCGGTCGCGCCTCGTCGCCATCCTGTCGCTCGGCGTGGTCGGCGTCGTGATCGCGCTGATCTTCCTGCTCTACGGCGCGCCCGACGTCGCGATCACCCAGTTCATGGTCGAGACCCTGGTCGTCATCATCGTCGCGCTGGTCCTGGCCCGGCTGCCGCGCCTGACCGCGTTCGAGCGGCCGAACCGGCGCCGCGCCGTCCGGGATGCCGTCATCTCGATCGCGTTCGGCGCCGTCGTCACGGCGGTGATGCTGTCGGTCATCGACCTGCCGATCCCCTTGGACCTCAGCGAGTATTTCGCGACCCGCAGCTATACCGAGGGCTTCGGCCGCAACGTGGTCAACGTGATCCTGGTCGATTTCCGGGCGGTCGATACGCTGGGCGAGATCCTGGTGGTGGCGACCGCGGGGCTGGGGGCCTTCGCCCTGCTGAAGGCCCGGCCCCGGCGCCCAACGCCCGAGCCGACCCCTGTCGAAACCGTAAAGACCGGAGACCGGCCATGATGGACAGCCTGATCCTGAGGACGGCGACCCGGCTCCTGCTCAGCCTGATGCTGCTGTTCTCCTTCTTCATCCTGCTGCGCGGCCACAACGAGCCCGGCGGGGGCTTCATCGGCGGCCTGATCGCCGCCAGCGCCTTCGCCCTCCACTCCATCGCCTTCGGCCCGGCGGCGCTCCGCGAGGTGCTGACCTTTGATCCGAAGGCGATCACAGGGGCCGGGATGCTGTGCGCGATCGCCGCCGGCCTCTGGTCGGCCTTCCTGGGCGATGCCTTCCTGACCGGCCAGTGGCTGCACTGGGGCGAGGGCGATGCCGCCTTCCATGTCGGCACGCCGCTGCTGTTCGACGTCGGCGTCTTCCTGGTGGTGATCGGCGCGGTGCTGACCATCGTGCTGTCCCTGGAAGAGGAGGACGTGTAGGTGGAAACCCTCATGGCCTTCACGATGGGATTCATGGCCGCCGGCAGCGTCTACCTGCTGCTGAGCCACAACCTGGTGCGCGTCCTGTTCGGCCTCATCCTGCTCAGCAACGCGGCCAACTTCGTGATCTTCGCGGCCGGCGGGATGACCGAAGGGCTGCCGCCGCTGATCCGCGCAGGCGCCAAGGAGCTGACCGGCGTCTATTCCAACCCGCTGCCCCAGGCGCTGATCCTGACCGCCATCGTCATCAGCTTCGGCCTCCTGGCTTTCGCGCTGGTGCTGGTCTATCGCGGCTACCAGGAGCTGGGCACGGTCGACAGCGACCGGATGCGCCTGGCCGAGCCGCCGCATCCCGACCAGGACATCCCCGAGCCCGAGGAGCCGCGCCGGCCCCAGGTCCGGGACGCCGCCCGCCGGGTCGAAAACATACGCGAACCTGTCGGGCGTGAGCCCGCCGGACGCGAGCCTGCCGGGAGCGACGCATCGTGAGCTGGTACCTGATCGCCCCCATCCTGGTCCCCATGACCACCGCGGTCCTCGCCATCATGCTGTGGAACAGCCGCGCCGCCCAGCGCGCGGTCAGCGCCGCCGGCGCGGGACTCCACCTCGTCTCGGCCATCCTGCTCATGGCCAAGGTCTGGCAGGGCGGCATCCTGGCCGGGCAGATGGGCGGGTGGCCGGCACCGTTCGGCATCACCCTGGTGGCCGACCATCTCAGCGCCGTGATGGTGCTGATCACCGGCATCATGGGGCTGGGCGTCGGCCTCTACAGCCTGTCCGACATCAACGAGGACCGGGAGCGCAACGGCTTCCACCCGCTCTACCACGTGCTCCTGACCGGCGTGACGGGGGCCTTCATCACCGGCGACCTGTTCAACCTCTATGTCTGGTTCGAGGTGATGCTGATCGCCTCCTTCGCGCTGCTGGCGCTGGGAGCGGAGAAGGAACAGCTTGACGGCGCCATCAAGTACGCCGCGATCAACGTGGTCGCCACGGTCATGTTCCTGATCGCGGTCGGCATCCTGTACGGCCTGACCGGGACGCTGAACATGGCCGACCTGGCCGTACGTCTGCCGCAGGTCGAGCAGCAGGGACTGGTCACCACGGTAGCCGTCCTGTTCATGATCACGTTCGGCATAAAATCGGCGGTGTTCCCGCTGTTCTTCTGGCTGCCGGCCTCGTACCACACGCCGGCCGTGGCGGTTTCCGCGATCTTCGCCGGGCTTCTCACCAAGGTCGGCGTCTATGCCCTGGTCCGGACCTTCACCCTGATCTTCACCGGCGACGTGGCCTATACCCACACGGCGCTGCTGGTGGTGGCCGGCCTGACCATGGTGACCGGCGTGCTCGGCGCCGCGGCCCAGAACGAGATCCGCCGCATCCTGTCGTTCCACATCATCAGCCAGATCGGCTACATGGTGATGGGGCTGGCGCTCTATACGCCGCTGGGACTGATCGGCGCGGTCTTCTACCTGGTCCACCACATCATCGTCAAAACCAACCTGTTCCTGGTGGCCGGGGTCGCGAAGCGGCTGACCGGATCGATGGAGCTGAAGAAGATCGGCGGGCTCTACAAGGCGTCGCCCCTGCTGGCGGTGCTGTTCCTGATCCCGGCGCTCAGCCTCGGCGGCATCCCTCCGCTGTCGGGCTTCTGGGCGAAGCTGGTCCTGATCCGGGCCAGCCTGGAAATCGGGTCCTACGCGATCGCCGCGACCGCGATCCTGGTCGGATTGCTGACCATGTTCTCCATGACCAAGATCTGGGGCGAGGCCTTCTGGAAGCCCCATCCCGGCGGCGATGCCCGGGTGCTGTCCATCTCCGACCTGACAAGGACCGAGCGGACGCTGCTGATCGGGCCGATCGTCGTGTTCGCGGCGCTGACCGTCGCGATCGGCCTGTGGACCCAGCCGTTCCTGGACCTGGCGACCCGCGCGTCGGCCGAACTGCTGGCTCCGGCACCCTATATCGAGGCCGTGCTGGGACCCCAGGCGGGGGTGCCGGGCGCCCAGCATGCGGGAGCGCAGCCATGACGATGTTCATGTTCAACCTGGCCCTGGCGATCGTCTGGCAGGCCGTCACGGGCAGCTTCAGCATGGGCGGCCTGATGATCGGGTTCGCCGTCGGCTACGCCGTGCTGTGGATCGCGCGGCCGGTGTTCGGCAACGACCCGTACTTCTGGAAACTGTGGCACATCATCGGCTTCTTCTTCTATTTCCTGAAGGAGCTGGTGGTATCCAGCCTGCGGGTCGCGTGGGACGTGGTGACCCCGCCGATCTATGCCAGGCCGGGCGTGGTTCGGGTGCCCATCGATGCCCGGACCGACCTGGAGATCACCCTTCTGGCCAACCTGATCACGCTGACGCCGGGCACCCTGACGCTCGACGTGGCGCCCGACCGCAAGTCCCTGTACGTCCACGCCATGTTCATCGACGACCCGGAGAAGGTGCGGGCCGAGATCAAGAACGGCATGGAGCGCCGCCTGCTGGAGCTGACGCGATGAGAAGCGACCTGTCGCCCTTCCTGAACTGGTCGATCGAGATCACCTTCATCGTCCTGCTGGTCTCGATCCTGATCGCCTTCGTCCGGCTGGTCCGCGGGCCCTCGCTGCCCGACCGGATCGTGGCGCTGGACCTGCTGACATTGCTGGCCGTCGGCGTCATCGCCCTGTTCGCGATCCGGGAGGACAAGCCCGTCTTCCTCGACGCCGCCATCGCGCTGGCCCTGGTGGCTTTCCTGGGCACGGTCGCCTACGCCCGCTTCCTGGAACGGCGCGGACGCCACGAACGCAAGATCGAGGAGCCCGGCCCATGATCGGCACCATCCTGGAGATCCTGGCCGGCGTGCTGCTGCTGGGCGGCGCCGCTTTTTCCCTGGTCAGCGCGCTCGGCGTCCTGCGCCTGCCGGACGTGCTGATCCGCATGCACGCCTCCAGCAAGGCCGGCACCCTGGGCGCCGGCATGATCCTGGCGGCGGTTGCGGTCCTGTACGGCACCGACGAGATCGTCGCCCGCGCCGTCGCCGCGATCTTCTTCCTGCTCCTGACCGTCCCGGTCGCCTCCCACATGATCGGCCGCGCCGCCTACATCACCGGCGTCAAGCTGTGGTCGGGCACCGTGGTGGACGAGGTGCGCGGGGAATACGAGGGCCGCGCCGCCGGCCGCCCGAAGGTATATCCCGAGAACCAGTGATGGGGCGGTCGCGATCAACGCGATCCTTCGTCATGGCCGGGCTCGATCCGGTCATCCACGTGCAAGCTCCCTCATGCCGGTTGGCGCATGAGCGAAAAAGGGGCGCCCCGTATGTCGGGTAGAGCGAAGCGGCATCCGACGTCACTACGTCTGCTCTGTCGGGTGCCGCTTCGCTCTACCCGACATAAATTTTTCTCCACGACGGTGAAGCCGTGCGGATTCGTATTCATCCGTGGGAAGATTGGCGGCCCAAACGAAAAATGCGGGCCGAAGCCCGCATTTCCCGCGATCCGACGGTGCCGCCCGGCTTAGAAGCGGTAGCCGAGGCCGACGCCGAAGATCCAGGGGTTGATGTCCACGTCGGCCTTCAGCGCGGTGCCGCCCAGGTTGGCCTTGACGTCGGTGCTCAGCCACAGCTTCTTCACGTCGACGTTCAGCGACCACGGACCGGAGATCGCATAGTCGATGCCGGCCTGGAGGGCGAAGCCGAAGCCGTCCTCGTAGCTGATCGAACGCAGCGCACCCTTTTTCTCGTTGTAGAAGATGGTGTAGTTGACGCCAGCGCCGACATAGGGGCTGAAGCGCTCCTTGGGGGCGAAGTGGTACTGTGCCGTCAGGGTCGGCGGCAGCAACCAGACGCTGCCCAGGTCCAGGCCGTTGGAGGCATCCACGTCGTGCTTCGTGGTCGCGGCGATCAGTTCCAGGGCGATGTTGTCCGTAATGAAGTAGGAAACGTCGACTTCCGGAACATAGGCGTTGCCGAGCCGGGTGTTCAGGGTGGTGTCGACACCGCCCGCCGTCTTGATGTCGCCGCGTTCCGTCGGGATCACGCCGATGCCGCGCAGGCGGACGTTGATGTCGCCGGCGGCCTTCGGCTTGAAGGCGGCAGCTTCCTGGGCGCTGGCCGGGGCCGGGGTGCCGGCGGCGAACAGGGCTGCAGTCAGGGCAGAAACGGCACAGGCGACACGCCAGGAACGAAACATTCTCAGTACTCCGTTGTTCTTCGAATTTCTTCGTACGAAAGCTCTCTCGTAGCGATGGGTCTCTATCACAACCGAAATACCTTGACTAGAAAGGCGTAATTGTTTGGCACGCATACAGTTTGAGCGATAAGCTTTTGCTGCGGTAAAGGGGAAAACCTGCCGAACCTGCGGGATTTCACGAAGATGGCCGATCGCTCTGCGGCGATCTTGAAGTGTACAAATTTTGTGCAGTAGGGTTTCGGAAGGTCAGGCAGTAAACGGCTCACTTTTGCCGAAACAATGACTTTAGGGACTTGGGAATCACATCGGATTCGGTAGTTTTTACTATCGGAAGGTGGTGTGCCTACTAAGCGCGATCCTTTCGAACCTATTCGTCCGGAATGTGTTTATGCTGTGACAGAGCACTTTCGCGTGCTTCCGCTGCCCCGGTGTTGCCCGCGACAGGGTGACGCTCCCCTTGACCAGAGGTGCTTTCGACATCGTCGCGGGCCGACCAACAAGCAGGAGATCAGACAACCCATGTGTGGCATTTGCGGTGAGATAAGGCTCGATCGAAGCGCCGCCGACGGCAGGGCGGTCAATGCCATGGCCGACGTGCTGGCGCCGCGCGGCCCCGACAGCGCGGGTGCCTTCGCGCAGGGCCGGGTGGCGTTCGGCCACCGCCGCCTCAAGATCATCGACCTGTCCGACGCCGCCCAGCAGCCCATGGTCGACCCGGCCCTGGGCCTGACCATCGTGTTCAACGGCTGCATCTACAATTACCCGGAACTGCGCACCCAACTCGAGGGGGAGGGCTACCGGTTCTTCTCCCACGGCGACACCGAGGTGATGCTGAAGGCCTACCATGCCTGGGGGCCGCGCTTCGTCGACAAGCTCTACGGCATGTTCGCCTTCGCGATCTGGGAACGCGAGAGCGGCCGGGTCGTGATGGGCCGCGACCGGCTCGGCATCAAGCCGCTGTACCTGGCCGAGACGCCGGGCATGATCCGGTTCGCCTCGACCCTGCCGGCCCTGGTCGCCGCGGGCGGCATCGACACCGACATCGACCCGGTGGCGCTGCATCATTACATGAGCTTCCACGCCGTCGTGCCGGCTCCCATGACCATCCTCAAGGGCGTGCGCAAGCTGCCGCCCGCGACGCTCCTCACCATCGAGCCCGACGGGACGAAGCGCGAGGAGGTCTACTGGACCGTCAAGTTCGGCCCGCAGGCCGGTGACGGAAGCCTGTCCGAGAGCGACTGGCAGGACCTCGTCCTGGAGACCCTGCGCAAGGCGGTGGAGCGGCGGCTGGTGTCCGACGTGCCGGTCGGCGTGCTGCTGTCCGGCGGGCTGGACAGCTCGATCATCGTGGCGCTGCTGGCCGAGGCCGGGCAGCACGGCCTCCAGACCTTCTCGATCGGGTTCGAGACCGTCGGCAACGAGCGCGGCGACGAGTTCCAATATTCCGACATCATCGCCCAGCGGTTCGAGACCGACCACCACAAGCTGTTCGTGGACAGCAGCCGGACCCTGCCGGAACTTCAGAACTGCGTCCGCGCCATGGCGGAGCCGATGGTCAGCCACGACGCGATCGGCTTCTACCTGCTGTCGCAGGAGGTGGCGAAGCACGTCAAGGTGGTCCAGAGCGGGCAGGGGGCCGACGAGATCTTCGGCGGCTACCACTGGTATCCGCCGATGATGGAGAGCCGCGACCCCGTGGCGGACTATGCGCGCGTCTTCTTCGACCGCGACCAGGCCGAAATGGCCCAGGTGCTCGACCCGCGCATGCTGGGCGACGATTACAGCCGCGCCTTCGTCGAGCGCCACTTCGCCCAGCCCGGCGCCGACCGGCCGATCGACAAGGCGATGCGACTCGACACCAACGTCATGCTGGTGGATGACCCGGTCAAGCGGGTGGACAACATGACCATGGCCTGGGGGCTGGAAGGGCGCGTCCCGTTCCTTGACCACGACCTGGTCGAGCTCGCGGCGCGGGTCCCGCCCGAGCTGAAGATCGCCGAGGGCGGCAAGTACGTGCTGAAGGAGGCCGGGCGCCGCGTCGTCCCGTCGGAGGTGATCGACCGGCCCAAGGGCTATTTCCCCATGCCGGCCCTGAAATACCTGCGCGGACCCTACCTGGACCTCGTCCGCGACGTGCTCAACGAACCGAAGGCGCGCGAGCGCGGCCTGTTCCAGCGGGACTACGTGGATCGCCTGCTGGCGGAGCCGGACAGCCACATCACGCCGCTCCGCGGCTCCAAGCTCTGGCAGGTCGCCCTCTTGGAATTCTGGCTCCAGACACACGGCATCTGAGCATGACCCAGCCTCCCAACCCAAGGTCCCAGCATCGTCTGGAGCGGCGCAATGCGCCGTCGCTCCGCAACTGGTACTCGCGCGATCAGCACCATCCCGACCAGACCGGCTACGAGGAGAACGCGACGGTCGATTGCGGCTGGGGCCGGCTGCTGTTCGCCCACACCTTCCCCGACCTGCCCGAACTGGCCGGGGCGCTGCGGGAGGAGACGCAGGGACGGCGCGACATCGCGCTGTACCTGCGCGACCCGCACGTGGCGCTGTCGCTGGCGCCGCAGGAGCTGTTCCTCGACCCGTCGCACACATACCGGCTGTGGCTGGAGAACTACCGGCCGAGCCGGCGCCGGCCGCGCGGCTTCACGGTGCGCCGGCTGCGGACGGTGGAGGACGCCGAGGCGATCAACCGCATCTATGCCAGCCGCAACATGGTGCAGGTCCCGCCCCACTTCTTCCACGACAAGCGCAACAGCCGGGTTCTCACCTATTTCGTCGCGGTCGACCAGGCGACCAACAGCGTGATCGGCTCTGTCACCGGCGTCGATCACGGGCGCGCCTTCAACGACCCGGAGAACGGCTCGTCCCTGTGGTGCCTGGCGGTCGATCCGCAGGCCTCGTTCCCCGGCATCGGCGAGAACCTGGTGCGGACGCTGGCGGAGCATTTCCAGGCGCGCGGCCGCAGCTTCATGGACCTGTCCGTGATGCACGACAACGTCAATGCCATAGCCCTCTACGAGAAGCTGGGGTTCCAGCGGGTGCCGGTGTTCGCCTTGAAGACGAAGAACTCGATCAACGAGAAGCTCTATGTCGGGCCGCCGCCCGACGAGACGCTGAACCCCTACGCGATGATCATCATCAACGAGGCCCGGCGCCGCGGCATCGGGGTCGACGTGGTGGACGCCGAGGGCGGCTATTTCACCCTCAGCTACGGCGGCCGGTCGATCACCTGCCGGGAGAGCCTCAGCGAGCTGACCACCGCGGTGGCCATGAGCCGTTGCGACGACAAGGCGGTGACACGCCGGCTGATGGTCAAGGCGGGGCTGAAGGTCCCGGCCCAGCAGGCCGCTGCCAAGCCGGAGGACGACGCCGCCTTCCTGGAGAAGTACGGCTCGATCGTGGTCAAGCCGGCGCGGGGCGAACAGGGCAAGGGCATCACGGTCGACGTCCGTACGCCGGAAGCGGTCGCCAAGGCGGTGGCCGAGGCGCGCAACCACGCGGAGACCGTGCTGCTGGAGCAGTTCTTCCAGGGCGACGACCTGCGAATCATCGTGATCGACTACCGCGTCGTGGCCGCGGCGATCCGCCGGCCGGCCGAGGTGACGGGTACCGGCGAGCATACCGTGCGGGAGCTGATCGAGGCGCAGAGCCGGCGCCGTGCCGCCGCGACCGGCGGCGAGAGCCGCATCCCCATGGATGCCGAGACGGAGCGATGCGTCACCGCCAACGGCTTCTCCATGACCGACGTGCTGCCGGAAGGGCAGGTCCTGCCGGTCCGCAAGACCGCCAACCTCCATACCGGCGGCACTATTCACGATGTCACGGACCGCCTGCACAGGACGTTGGTGGATGCCGCCATCGCCGGCGCGAAGGCGTTGGATATACCCGTCGTCGGTTTCGATTTCCTCGTGCCGTCGGTGACGGAGCCCGACTATGTCATCATTGAGGCAAATGAACGTCCCGGCCTTGCCAATCATGAACCGCAGCCCACGGCCGAACGTTTTGTTGACCTTCTCTTCCCCAATACTAAGCTACTGTCCAATGGATAGAGATAGCGAAACGAGAAGCTCAATCTGATGCAAGGCATACCTACCGAAAGACCGCAGGCCGAAAGACCTCAGGCGGTGGCTCCGAACGGGACGGACGGCCAGGCGCTCGTGCCCCCGGCCCGGCCGGCGATCGACATGGATTATGTCCTGTCGATGCTGGAGAGCCTGCTGAAGATCCCGAGCCCGACCGGCTATACCGACGAGATCGTGCATTTCTGCGGGCGCGAACTGAAGCGGCTGGGCATCCCGTTCGAGCTGACCCGGCGCGGCGCCATCCGCGCCGACATCAAGGGCCGGCTCAACAGCCCGGACCGGGCGATCGTCGCCCATGTCGATACGCTGGGCGCCCAGGTGAAGGGCCTGAAGTCCAACGGCCGGCTGGAGGTGGTCGCCATCGGCACCTGGTCCGCCCGGTTCGCCGAGGGTGCCCGCTGCACGATCTTCACCGACCACGGCTCCTACCGCGGGACGATCCTGCCGCTGAAGGCGTCGGGCCACACCTACAACGAGGAGATCGACACCCAGCCCGTCGCCTGGACCAACCTGGAGGTCCGGGTGGACGCGGTCTGCTCCAACACGGCGGACCTGATCCGGCACGGCTTCAATGTCGGCGACTTCGTCGCGATCGACCCGCAGCCCGAATTCCAACCCAACGGCTTCATCAATTCCCGCCACCTGGACGACAAGGCGGGCGTCGCGGTGCTGTTCGGCGCGGCCAAGGCGGTGATCGACGCCGGCGTGGAACTGCCGGTCGATTGCCACCTGCTTCTGACCATTTCGGAAGAAGTCGGCTCGGGAGCCTCGTCGGTCCTGCACGGCGACGTGGCGGAAATGGTCTCCATCGACAACGCGACCCCGGCGCCGGGGCAGAACAGCCGCGAATCGGGCGTCACCATCGCGATGGCCGACAGCACCGGCCCGTTCGATTACCACCTGACCCACAAGCTGCTGGATCTGTGCTCGGACTACGACATCCGGCATCAGCGGGACATCTTCCGCTTCTACCGGTGCGACAGCGCCGCCGCGATCGAGGCCGGCAACGACATCCGCACTGCCCTGGTCTGCTTCGGCGTGGACAGCTCCCATGGCTACGAGCGCACCCACGTCCATGCGCTTCGCTCCCTGGCCGAACTGGTGGCGCTCTACATGCAGAGCGACGTCACCTTCGAACGCGACCGCCACGCCATGGGCCCGCTGACCGGCTTCCCGCACCAGAAGACCGAGCCGGCCGAAGCGGCCGAATAGGCCGCTCCGGCCGCTTCCAAGACGCAGCGGCGCCCGCCGGCCGGCCGGCCAGGGCCCGGCGCCGCTGCACGCGGTCCGACGATAGGAGTTCCCAAGCGTTCGGAGCCGAAATCCCAAACAAATGCCGAGTCTTCATGCATGATGCCGCCTCCGGCGGGATGATTTTTCTTTGCCGAATTTTGCAAAACTATCCATCCGGGTAAGGGTTTTCCGGTCCTCTATGATCTATGTCCCGTTCGATACAGGTTTTACTGGTGCAGCGGGACGTCCTTTTGTTCGAGTTTTTCAGAAAAGTTGAAGGTGTCCGGTGGCGGTAGGGCCGGACTCGCTCGTCGCGGGCGCGGTGTCCCGGGAAGCCGACCGGTCCCTGATGCTGGCGCGCTCCCTGACCCGGCGGCTGCGGTTCGTGGCCGTCCTGACGGTGGTCTTCGTCGCCGGGCTCACGGCGGTCTTCCTGCTGCTGTTCCGCGAGGTCGAATTCCGGGAGCAGGCGGTCCGGACCACCTACGAGACGCGCGTCGTCCTGGAGACCCTGCGGGGCGCCTTCGACCGGTTGGCGGCTTCCGGAGCGGAGCGGCCGGACCTCCGCCGCGAGCGCATCGCCGAGGTCGGGGAGGCGCTTTCGACCCTCTCCCGGGTGGCGGCCGGCGACGGTGCCAACCGCCCGGACCTGGAGCGGCTCGTCGGGTTCGTCCGGGAGAGGCTGGACGAACCCGACGGACCCGGCGACCCCGCCGAGGTCGACCGGCGGATCGAGGCGCTCCAGGCCGGCCAGGAGGCCGACCTGAGGGAGAGGGTCGCCTGGATCGACCGCCTGGGCGACTGCGCCTTGTACGGGGGAGGGGCGCTCGGCTGCGCGAAGGTCCTGATCCTGGGCGTGCTGCTCGGGCAGGCGGCCCGTATGGCGCGGCGCGAGGCGGACATGATCGACGAGCGGGCGGTCCTGCTGCGGGAACTGAACCACAGGGTCGGCAACAGCTTGGCGACCGCCGTCGCGTTCCTCCAGCTCCAGGCGGCGCAGATCAGCGATCCGCGGCTGCTCGGGACTTTCCGGGAGGCCCAGAACCGTATCATGGCGCTGGGCGAGGTGCACAGGCGGCTGCTCCAGGCGGAAGCCGTCACGGCCCTGGACCTCTCGACCCTGCTGCCCGGCCTCGCCGGCGAACTGGCGCGGAGCCTGGGGGCCGAGGAGCGGGTCTCGGTCACCGCCGATCCAGCCGTCGTTCCGGTCGAGACGGCCATCGCCCTGGCCATCATCATGACCGAGCTGACGACCAACGCCGTGCTCCACGGCTGCCGGAAGGATGTCGGCTGCGACGTGGCGATCCGGCTGGACGCGGGAACGGACGGCGGCCTCTCCCTGTCGGTGCGGGACTCGGGCGGAGGACTGCCGGCGGATTTCGACCCGCAGGCGTCCGGCAAGGCCGGCCTGCGGATCGTTACCGCGCTGGTGGATCAGGTCGGGGGAAGCTTGAGCTACGAGGCCGACGGCTTCACCGAGGCCCGGGTGAGCGTACCGCCGCCATGACGGCGGGCCGGCCGGGCCCCGACAGGTCGGGACCCGGTCCGATGCCCGGCCGCTCTCGGCGGACGTCCGTCGTCAGAGCGGCATGATCCAGGTCGCTTCGCGGCCCTTGGCGGCGTCCTGCACGCGCATCTGCACGCGCTGGCCGGCCTCCAGCTGCATCAGACCGCAGCGGCGCAGCACGCTCTTATGGACGAAGACGTCCTTGCTCGCGTCGTCGGCGGTGACGAAGCCAAAGCCCTTGTCCGGCTTGAACCACTTGACCGTGCCCGACATCTCGACTTCCGGGCCGCCCGAGGGCGCGCCGTAGTCGCTGTCGCCGTAGCGGTCGCCGCCGCCGTAACCGCCGCCGCCATAGCCGCCGCGATCGCTGCCGTAGCGGTCGCCGCCGCCATAGCTGTCACGGTCGCCGTAGCGGTCGCCGCCGCCGTAGCCACGGTCGCCGCCGCGATCGCCGTAACGGTCGCCGCCGGCGGGGCGGGCGGAGGCCGGCGCGCCGCCGACCACTTCGACGATCCGCGTCACCTGGGGACCCTTCGGCCCCTGGCTGATCGTGCACAGGATCTCGGTGCCGTCGCTCAGCTCCTGCAGGCCCGCCCTGTTCAATACCGAGATGTGGAGGAATGCGTCCGGAGATCCGTCAACCGGAGCGACGAAACCAAAGCCCTTGGTTACATTGAACCATTTCACCAGGGCCCGAGCCTGGGCGCCATCGTCGAACGACATGGCGTTGTGCTGACTGAAGCGAGACAAGTGTGCAGAACCTTCGAATCCAGCGCCGCGCGCGGTTAACACCTTCGAGGGCAGCACCGGTTGTTCCCCCTGGCTTGCCCCCGTAATGATTTTATGCACAGAAAAATTTGAGTCTCCAGTGTAATTTTTTGTTCACCTTACTCTATCGGCTGGTTCTTTTCTTCTTTAGACAGACCGGTGCGTATCATTTTGGCCGAATTGCGCGAAAAATCGACAGGTCGGGTTGGTCTTGACCTTTACGTAAACGGCAAGTAGCCTGCAACTACCTCATCCGGTGCGGGAAGCGGCGAGCCGCCTTCCGCACCGGGAACGGCAAGCGGCAGCGATCGCAAGGGCGCATATATAAAGCCGCGGCGACGATGGGCAGCAGGGAGACAGATGGAATGGCCGATCCGGCAGCGAAGCTCTCAGAGTTCCCGTGGGCGCGTTCGTATCCCGCGGATATCGACTGGCACGCCGACATCCCGACGGCGCCGCTCCATCGCCTCATGGACGATGCGGTCGCCCGATTCGGCGACAGGCCGTGCATCGACTTCATGGACAAGCGGTACACCTACGCCCAGGTCGGCGCCCTGGTCGACAAGGCGGCGAAGGGCTTCCAGGACATGGGCGTTGGGAAGGGCAGCAAGGTCGGGCTGTTCCTGCCCAACACGCCCTATTTCGTGATCTGCTATTACGGCGTGCTGAAGGCCGGCGGCACCGTGGTCAACTTCAACCCGCTCTACGCCGAGCGGGAGATCGCCAAGCAGATCGAGGACAGCGACACCGACATCATGGTCACGCTCGACCTGGCGGTGCTCTACGGCAAGATCGCCAAGATGCTCGGCCAGACGCGGCTGAAGCGGATCGTCGTCGCCCGCATGGCCGACATCCTGCCCTTCCCGAAGAACTGGCTGTTCCCGATCGTCAAGCGCAAGGAGGTCGCCCGCATCCCGTCAGACGACCGGCACCTGGCCTTCTCCCGGCTGATCGCCAATGCCGGCCGGCCGGCCCCGGTGGAGATCGATCCCGGCGAGGACGTGGCGGTGCTCCAGTATACCGGCGGGACCACCGGCGTTCCCAAGGGCGCCATGCTGACCCACGCCAACATCTACGCCAACGCCATCCAGTCGCGCCTGTGGTGCACCGACGCCAAGCCGGGGCAGGAGCGCATGCTGGGCGTGCTGCCGCTGTTCCACGTCTTCGCCATGACCGGCGTGATGAACCTGCCGCTGGTGCTCGGCGCCGAGATGGTGCTGGTCCCCCGGTTCGAGCTGGACAACGTGATCCGGCTGATCCAGTCCAAGAAGCCGACGCTGTTCCCCGCGGTGCCGACCATCTACACCGCGATCGTCAACCACAAGGACATCGGCTCCTACGACCTGTCGTCGATCCGCTTCTGCCTGTCGGGCGGGGCGCCCCTGCCGGTCGAGGTGAAGCACGCGTTCGAGACCAAGACCGGCTGCAAGCTGGTCGAGGGCTACGGCCTGTCGGAAAGCTCGCCCGTCGCCACGGCCAACCCCATGTACGGGGTCAACAAGGCCGGCTCGATCGGCATCCCGCTGCCGGGCACCGTGATCGAGATCGTCAGCCTGGACGACCGCTCCCGCCTGGTTTCCCCGGGCGAGAAGGGCGAGGTCTGCATCCGCGGCCCGCAGGTGATGAAGGGATACTGGAAGCGCCCGGGCGAAACCGCGGAGGCGCTGGCCGACGGCCGCCTGCATACCGGCGACGTCGGGTACATGGACGAGGACGGCTACACCTTCATCGTCGACCGGATCAAGGACATGATCCTGTGCGGCGGCTACAACGTCTATCCGCGCAACGTGGAGGAGGCGATCTACCTGCATCCCGCCGTCGCGGAATGCGTGGTCGCCGGCGTGCCCGACCCCTACCGGGGGCAGACCGTCAAGGCCTATGTCAAGCTGGCCGAAGGCCACGGGCTGACGCGCGAGGACCTGGCGGAATTCCTGCGCGACAAGCTGTCGCCCATCGAGATCCCCAAGCACCTGGAGATCCGCGACGAGCTGCCGAAGACCATGATCGGCAAGCTGTCCCGCAAGGCTCTGCTGGAGGAGGAAGCCCGCCGCTCCGGCCGCCAGACCCAGGACTGACGGCCGGACCGGAAAGGGGCGGGGGCGGGGATCAGCGCATCGCGTAGCGGGACGCGCTGATCACCGCCTGGGTGCGGTTCTTGACGCCCAGCGACTTGAAGATCGCCGTCACGTGGATCTTCACCGTGCCTTCGGACAGGCCCAGCTCGTAGGCGATCTGCTTGTTGGACTTGCCCTCGCGCAGGCAGCCCAGGACGTCGCGCTGGCGCTGGGTCAGGCTGACGCCGGAGGCCGGCTCGGCCACCACGGCATGGTCGCGCGGCACGCTGGTCAGGCCGCTGGTCCCGGACGCGTTCATCAGGGCGTGCGGCACATAGACGCCGCCGGCCAGCACCAGCCGCAGCGCGCTGACCATGATCTGCACGCTCGACGACTTGGGGATGAATCCGCCGGCGCCGTGCTCGATCGCCTGACGGGCGTCGGCGCCGCTCTCCGACGCGGACACCACCACCAGCGCGGTCTTGGGCAGCAGCGCCTTGATCTGGCGGATGCCGTCGAAACCGGGCCAGCCCGGCATCTGCAGGTCGGTCAGGATCAGGTCGGGCGGCTCGCTTCCCGAGCATTGCGCCATGACGTCCTGGTAGGTCGCCGCCTGGACATAGTCGGCGTCCGAAAAAATCTGCTCCAGCAGCCGATTGAGTCCTTCGCGGAACAGCGCGTGGTCGTCCCCGATCAAAATACGCATCTCTTGCCCCTTTCCCTTTCTAGCCCGCTCATCGCATACGCAATTATGAGGTATGCTCATTCGCAAGCATACTATTTTGTTCGTTAATAAACCCTACCAACGGCCCTAGTGCAAATTAATCATAGGAGAGATGGTTAATGTTGCTACTAAGTCACAGCTTTAATTAGCCAATATCATATGCCTGTAGGAGGAGAGGGATCGGACGGGGCTGATTTGATCCGAGTATCATATTTCTTCGGTCATATGAGGGTGCGGGGGAACGGGCCGGGTAATAGGCGGAGATTCGACATCCCGGCCCAGGAGCCGCAGTATTTCGGCCGGTTCGACCGTTCCGGCCCGGCTTTTGAACAGCCCGCGCACCGTCGCGGCCGCCGCGACTCGGGCGTCCATCGACTCGATGCGGTGTTCCATGTAGACCCACTTAGCGTCCCAGCCCACGACGCGGGTATGCAGCCTGAACCGCTCGAACGGCTTCAGCGACCGCCGGAAGCGGACGCTGACCCCGCCCAGCACCGGCATCCACCGGTTCCTCAGGATCGGCCGAGCCAGCCCGCACCGGATCATCAGGTCCGCCCGGCCGAGGTCCATGATGGTCAGGTAGCGGCCGTTGTTCATGTGAAGATTGACGTCCAGGTCGTTCGGCCACACCCGGAACGTCAGGACCGACTCGTCCATTAGGTCCCGCCGCCGCCCGAACAGGGCGGCCAGCAGGACCTTGACCATGCGGAAGACCAGGTTCATCTCGGCGCCGCCTTCAGAAAGCGTCGGCGTCCATGTCCATCAGCACCTGCGAGCCGGCCATGATGGTCAGGAACAGGCCGTTGACCTGGGGCAGCAGCTTGGTCATGTAGAACCGCCCGGTCTTGACCTTGCTATCGTAGAACCCCGCCCGGCCGTCGGCCTCGGGCAGCTTCTCCTTCGCCGCCTTGACCATGCGAAGCCACATGTAGCCCAGCGCCACCAGCGCGAACATCCGCAGATAGTCGGTGGAGGCGGCCCCCGCCTCGTCCGCGTTCTTCATGCCCCTCTGGGCGACCAGCGCGGTCGCCTGCTGGAGCTTGCCGAACGCCTTGGCCAGCGGGATCACGAACTCCAGCAGCTCCGGATCCTCCTGAGTCTCCTCCAGCAGCTCCGAGACGGGGTGGAAGAAGCGGCGCAGCAGCCGGCCCATGTCCTGGGGCAGCTTGCGGCCGACCAGGTCCAGCGCCTGGATCGCGTTGGTCCCCTCGTAGATCTGGGCGATCCGGGCGTCGCGGACGAACTGCTCCATCCCGTATTCCCGGATATAGCCGTGCCCGCCGTACAGCTGCATGCCCATGTTGGTCGCGTCGAACCCGTGGTCGGTGAAGAACGCCTTCACCACCGGGGTCATCAGCGCCACCAGGTCGTCGGCCTCGCGCCGAACTTCCGGGTCGGGATGCTTGATGGACACGTCGATGTTCATGCCGACCCAGGCGGCCAGCGCCCTGCACCCCTCGGTATGCGCCCGCATGGTCAGCAGGGTCTTGCGCACGTCGGGATGGACGATGATCGGGTCCGCCGGCTTGTCCGGCGCCTTGGCCCCCGTCAGCGACCGCCCCTGGAGCCGCTCGCGGGCATAGGTCACGGCGTTCTGGTAGCTGACCTCCGCGAGGCCCAGCCCCTGGATGCCGACGCCCAGCCGGGCCGCGTTCATCATGGTGAACATGGCGCGCATGCCCTTGTGCGGCTGCCCGACCAGCCAGCCCTTGGCGCCCTCGAAATTCATCACGCAGGTGCTGGACGCCTTGATGCCCATCTTGTGCTCGATCGAGCCGCACATCACGCCGTTCCGCATGCCCGGCGTCCCGTCCTCGCGCGGCAGGAACTTGGGCACCAGGAACAGGCTGATGCCCCGCGTCCCGGCCGGCGCGTCCGGCAGCTTCGCCAGCACCAGGTGAAGGATGTTCTCGGTCAGGTCGTGCTCCCCGGCCGAGATGAAGATCTTGGTGCCGGTGACCGAATAGCTGCCGTCGCCCGACCCGTCGGGCACCGCCCGGGTGCGGATCATGCCCAGGTCGGTGCCGCAGTGCGGCTCGGTCAGGCACATGGTCCCCGACCAGGTGCCGTCCACCAGCTTCGGCAGGTACGTCCGCTTCAGCTCGTCCGTGCCGTGCAGCGACAGCGCGTTGTAGGCGCCGTGGCTGAGGCCGGGATACATGCCGAACGACAGGTTGGCCGAGCAGATGAACTCCTCCAGTATGAAGTTCACCACATGCGGCAGCCCCTGGCCGCCATAGTCCGGATCGCAGGAAACCCCCGTCCAGCCGCCCTCGATGAACTTGGCGTAGGCTTCCTTGAAGCCCGTAGGCGTCCGCACCACGCCGTTCTCGTAGTGGCAGCCCTCCTCGTCGCCGGAGCGGTTGAGCGGCTGGAGCTCGTTCTCGGCGAACTTCGCCCCTTCCTCCAGCACCGCCTCGATCAGGTCGGGCGTATGGTCCTCATGGCCCGGCAACTCGGCGAGCCTGCCGACCGCGAAGACTTCGTTGAGCACGAAACGGACATCGTCCAGAGGCGCCTTGTAGGTCGGCATGGTTCAAGTCCCTTGGTATCTCGATGGGAGGGAATCCCGTAGGTCGGCCTTGGCCCGCAGGGCCAACGCCGACGTTGCTGCCGGAACGTCGGCGCGGAGGCGTCGGCGTTCGCCTTCGGCGAAGGCCGACCTACGGTGTGCCTGTCGGGTCAGTTGCGCAGCGGCTTGCCGGTGGTCAGCATGTGTTCGATCCGGGCGACGGTGGCACGGGTGCGGACCAGCTTCATGAAGCTCTCGCGCTCCAGCTCCAGCAGCCGGTCCTCGTCCACCTCCTCCGTGATGTCGGTGTCGCCGCCGCTCAGCACCTCGGCCAGCGCGCCGGAGACCACCACGTCGTGGTCCGTCGCCTTGCCCTGTTGGCGGAACCCGTCCACCGCCATCCGCAACGCCGCCCGCGCGGTCGGCCCCGGCAGCCGCAGCGTCGCCGGCTCCGGCGGGGCGTAGTTCTCCGCCAGTTCCAGCGCCTTCGCCTTGGCGTCGGCCAGCAGCCGGTCGCGGTTCATGGTGATGCCGTCGGTCGGGCGCAGGAACATCAGGTCGCGCGCCTCGTCCGCCGACTTCGCCACCTTGGCCAGGCTGATCGTCTCGAACACCTGGGCGATCGGCGGCATCGGCCCGCCCGGCCGCTTCCTGTTCAGGGTCGCCCGGGTCAGCATCTCCTTGCAGCCGCCCCAGCCGGGGATCACCCCGACGCCGACCTCGACCAGCCCCATGTAGGTCTCGGCATGGGCCTGCACCGCGTCGCAATGCAGCAGGATCTCGCAGCCGCCGCCCAGCGCCATGCCCGACGGCGCCGCGACCACGGGGAAGGGGGCGTATTTCAGCGCCTTGTAGGTCTCCTGTCCCTCCTGGACCGACTGTTCCACCTGCGGCCACAGGGCGATGTTGACCGCGAACAGCGCCAGCCCGAGATTGACGCCGACCGAGAAATTGTCGCCCTCGTTATGGACGACCAGCGCCTTCCACTCGCCCGTGCCGTCGCCGATCATGCCGATCGCCTTCTGGATCAGCGCCATCACGTCGCCGTCCAGCGCGTTCATCTTGCCGGTGAACTCCAGGCAGGCGACACCGTCTCCGATGTCCCACAGGGCGGCCGAGCCGTTCCGCTTGATCGGCTTCGACCCGCGCTTGACGTCGGACAGCAGCAGCACGCCCTCGGGCCGGACCACCTCGGCATAGCCCCCGTCCACCGTCAGGAACTCCAGCCTGCCGCCCTCGGTCCGGTAGAATCCTTTCCCCGCCGCCTTCTCCAGCAGCGCCGGCACCGGCTTGCCCTCGTCCCTCAAGGCCCCGGCCAGCCAGTCCGCCCCCAGCTGGTCGATCAGCTCGAACGGCCCGAACTTCCAGTTGTAGCCCAGCCGCATGGCCTGATCGACCGCGGTCACGTCGTCCGCGATCTCCGGCACCAGCGACGCGGCATAGGCCAGCAGGTCCACCAGCACCCGGCGGGCATAGGTGCCGCCCCGGTCCGGATGCTCGACCAGCGCCCGAAGCCCCTGCTTCGCCGCACCCACGCTCTCCAGCGAGGGTTTCTCCGACGGGCGGTACTGCCCCGTCGCCAGGTCGATCGCCTCCTTCACCCGGCCGCCGCCCGACCTGTTCAGCCGGTAGAAGCCGCCCTTGCCCTTCCGCCCGGTATAGCCTTCGGCGATCATGCGGGTGAACAGCTCCGGCTCCCGGTGGATCGCCCGGTACGGGTCGTCCGCCGGCAGGGTGTTCAACAGCGAGCGGCTGACATAGGGCATCAGGTCCAGCCCGACGAGATCGACCAGCCCGAACACGCCCGTCTTGGGGATGCCCATGGGCCGGCCCACGACAGCGTCGGCCTCCTCCACGGTCAGCCCCAGGTCCATCGCCTGGTTGATCGCGGCCTGGATCCAGTATGTCCCGATCCGGTTGGCGATGAAGCCCGGCCGGTCCTTGCACCGGACCACGCCCTTGCCCAGCCGCACGTCGGCGAAGCGGCTCAGGGCCTCGACCGCCTCGGGCCGCGTGTCCGGCCCGGCGACCACCTCCAGCAGCCGCATGTAGCGCGGCGGGTTGAAGAAGTGGGTGATCATGAAGTCCCGGGCGAACCCATCGCCCCGCCCCTCGATCAGGTTCTTCAGCGGGATGGTCGAGGTGTTGGAGGAGACGATCGACCCCGGCTTCCGCACCGCGTCCAGCCGGGCATAGAGGTCCGCCTTGACCGCCGGGTTCTCGACCACGGCCTCGACGATCCAGTCCACCCCGGCCAGCTTCTCCAGGTCGTCCTCGATGTTGCCGGGGGTCACCAGCCGAGCGTTGCGCTTGTGCATGAAGGGCGCCGGCTCGGTCTTCAGCATCTTCTCGATCGCCGTGCGGGCCACGACGCTGCGGTCGTTGCCTCGCCCGTCCTTGACCTCCTGCGGCACGATGTCGAGCAGGAAGACCGGGATGCCGGCATTGGCGATGTGCGCGGCGATGCCGCTGCCCATCACGCCGGCGCCGATCACGGCGGCGCTGCGGATTTCCATGGGGGCTCTCCTCCGTTTCCGCTCGTGGCTCAGACCGCTTCCAGGACGGTGGCGATGCCCTGGCCGCCGCCGATGCACTGGGTGGACAGCGCGAACTGCCCGCCCTCGCGCTTCAGAAGCTGCGCCGCCTTGCCGGTGATGCGGGCACCGGTGGCGCCCAGCGGATGGCCCAGCGCCAGCGCGCCGCCGTCCAGGTTCACCTTGGCCCCGTCGAAGCCCAGCGCCTGGGCCACCGACATGGCCTGGACCGCGAAGGCCTCGTTGCTCTCCACGATGTCCAGGTCCTTCACGGTGATCCCGGCCCGCTTCAGCGCCTTCTCGGTGGACGGCACCGGGCCGTAGCCCATGATGGTCGGGTCGCAGCCGGACACGGCGATCGACCTGATCCGGGCCAGCACCGGCAGGCCGTGGGCGCGGGCGAACTCCTCCGACGTGACCAGGGTGGCCGAGGACCCGTCGGTCAGCGGGCTTGCCGTGCCGGCGGTCACCGTCCCCTCCGCCAGGAAGGCGGCCTTCAGCGACTTCAGGCTCTCGGCGCTGGTGTCGGCGCGGATGCAGCCGTCCTTGTCCACCACGCCGTCGGGCGTCTCGATCGCCACGATCTCGTCGTCGAACCGGCCGGATTCCTGCGCCGCCGCCGCCTTGCGGTGGCTCTCCACGGCGAAGGCCTCCTGGGCCTCGCGGGTGAACTGGAACTTCATCGCCAGGTTCTCGGCGGTGATGCCCATGGGCATGTAGGCGCCAGGGTTGCTCTCGGCCAGCTTCGGGTTGGGCATGGGGTTGAAGCCCAGCATGGGCACCCGGCTCATGCTCTCGATGCCGCCGGCGATGAAGGCGTGCCCGGCATCCATCTGGATGGCGCCGGCCGCCATGTGGATCGCCTGCATGGACGAGCCGCAGAAGCGGTTGATCGTGGTCCCGGCGACGCTCTGGGGCAGCTCCGACAGCATGCCGACCAGCTTGGCGATGTTGAAGCCCTGCTCGCCCTCCGGGAAGGCGCAGCCCAGGATGATGTCCTCGATCTCGTGTGCGTCGACGCCGGTCTTCTTCAGCAGGCCGTTGACCACCTGGGACGCCAGATCGTCCGGCCGGATGCGGGCCAGCTTGCCCTTGCTGGCGAAGTGGAACGGCGACCGGGCAAATCCGGCAATGACCACGTTCTTCATGGTGCTAGCTCCTCACCGACAATTCGGATTCTGGTTTGGCGTTTATTTCTTAGGCTTCTTGTCCGGCTCGACGCCGGCGGCATCCAGATGGTCCAGGATCTGGCGCTCCAGCGCGCGCAGCTCGTGCAGCGTCTGCTTGACGTCCTCCAGCTGGGTCTCCAGCGACCGGATCCGCTCCCGCCCGCGGCCCAGCGCGTAGCGCATCTGCTCGATCTGCCTGTCGTCCGTGTCGTACAGGTCCAGGAAGTCCTTGATCTCCGCCAGGCTGAAGCCCAGCCGCTTGCCCCGGCAGATCAGCGTCAGCCGCGCCCGGTCGCGATGGCTGTAGATCCGGTTCAGCCCGTCCCGCGTCGGCGCCAGCAGCCCCTGGTCCTCATAGAACCGGATCGTCCGCGGCGTCACCCGGAACTCCTCCGCCAGCTCGCTGATCGAGAAGGTGCGGGCGTTGGTGGAGCCGTTCGGCGGATCGATCATGCTGAGCATAGGAGGACACCGCGCTGGGGAATTGGGACCGGGAACCGGGATATGACGTTTACGTAAACGGAAGGTACGCGACCCGGCCCGCCGCGTCAAGCCCGCTTGCCGTTCCCGAGCATACACACTAAAATACACACTCTTGGACGCGGCGGAGGGACGTTCCCATGCACATCGGAACCGGGCAGATCTACGACCCCTCCGCGCCGAAATCGCGGATCAACATGACCCTCAACGAGGATCTGGTCCGCGTCGCGCGCGGCTACACCGACAACCTGTCCGACTATGTCGAGAAGTTGCTGGCGGCGGCCATCGCCGAGGAACGGCGGAAGAGGCTGGCCGATCAGGAACATTGGGACCGGGTCTGCGCCTCATGGGCCGAGTTCCACGAGAAGCACGGCTGCGTGGCGGACGAGTACAACGCCGACTTCCGGCCCGGGGACGCCACCCCCTGATGCCGCAGTTCGACGTTCACCGCAATCCCGGCCGCTCCCGGGAGGCGACGCCGTACCTTTTGGTCATCCAGCGGGACCGCTACGACAGGATGCCGCGCCGCGTGGTCGTTCCGCTCGTCCGGCGGGAGTATACCGGTCACACCGACCGCGACCTGAACCCCGGCTTCACCGTCGAGGGCCTTGACGTCGTCATGGACCCCCTCGCGCTCGCCAGCGTCCCGGTCCGGGATCTCGGTTCCGCGATCGCCAGCCTCGACCACGACAGCACGCGGATCATCCGCGCGATCGACGAACTGGTCGCCTACGGCAGATAACCGCAACCCCTTGCGGAGGGGCGGCGTCCCGCCGCCCAAGGTGCGCGGGACGCGCACCCTCCCGAATCCCACGACTCGCTCCGAAACCGACAGGATCATCGGACCCGCCGGCTTCATCCCACGGCGCCTTTCTCGACAGCACCTCGACCATTGCCGGAACCGGCTCGCTCGGAGCCGAGATAGCCGCGACGAACGCCTCGAAGCACTCGGGAGTCAAGCGCATCAGGACAGGCCAGCCTTCATGCCCGGACTTGATCCACGGCTGTCCGGCACGGCGATTGCCCATCAACCCCAAGCTGATGCTCGGGACACTTCATCTTCCCTTCATCGTCATGCCCGGACTTGATCCGGGCATCTCCAGCCACGGAGCCCCGGTGAGACCTGTGAGACGATGGCCGGATCAAGTCCGGCCAGGACGAAAAAGGGGTATTTCCGCCTTGAGTTCAGGCTTGTGAGCAGTACGCAACAAACGTGCCGGACAGCCGTGGACCGCACCGGCGCATACCCCGTCACCGGCGCGCCTCTGCGTCCCCATGCCCGGCGGCGGCGCCGATTTCCCCGTCTCCCCAGTCCGAGACGATCGCCAGGACCGAGTCGTGATGGGCCTTCCCCGACTTGGCACCCTTCGCCGCCAACTCGCGCACCGCGGGATCGTGTCCGTGGATCGACGCATGCTCGTAGCGATAGAACCATTCGTAATGATGGATCACCTGGGACATGATGTATTCCCGGTCGAACGCCGGGCCGGACAGCCCCTCCAGCCGATCGCGAGTCCGCCGCTGGACCGGCCCGACCGTCTCCAGCGACGCCACGCCGTTGGCGCCGGCGGCCTGCCGGAACTGCTCGCCCGAGCGGCCATGTTCCTCGACCATGCGGCGCGCGAACGCGCGGACCGGTTCCGTCACGGCTTTCTCCGCCGCCGCTTCGCCCAGCCGCACCTGCGACAGTTCGACGTTCATGGCATAGATCAGGAACATCCGATCCTCCGGCGCCAGCCCGTCCGGCAGGCCGCCCCGCAGTTCCTCGGCGAGCCGCCCGGCCTGCTCCCGGAAAGCCTCGTTGGCATCGACCTCCCCGGCGGCCGCGTTCCGCAGCGCGGGATCGGTGCCGTGCCGCGCCTCCCTCCGGTAGATCCAGCCCGCGGTATAGAGGGTCGGTTCCTGAATGCCCACATACACGGCGTCGAAAGCGGCGCCGTCCAGGGTCCGAAGCCAGTCGATCGACCGTTGCGTGACCGGATCGATTTCCCGCACGGGCTCGACCCCGTTGCTTCCGGCAAGGCCGGCCAGCTCTTCCCCGGTCTCCGAATGATGGGCGAGGATCCGGCGGGCAAGGTCGCGCACCCGCTCGTCCCGCGCATGTTCCGCGGCGAGCGTGCCGATCGCGATCTGGCCGGCGCTGGTGGACGTCGCCGAAAGAAGATAGTTCACTTCCTCCGCATGGGGCTCCGCCGCCCGCGGGGAAGTCTGCGCCTGGGCCGCGCCGGCCAAGGCCGCCTGGGCGACCGATGCGAGGAGGGCGATGCCGCGGATCGTGGACCCGATCGTTGCTGGTCTGGCTCGGTGCATCTTTCTCTCCGGTATAAGGTTCGTGCCCTGACCAGAGATGACCACCGAACGGCGCGGAAGTTCCAATCCGCGCAAGCCCCGGTCGGCTCCGCAGGGAGTATTTCCTGCGCGATCCACCGGTCACCCGTCCTGACCGGGTCTGGGCCTCGGACCTGACCCATGTTCCCACGGCGCGAGGATCACCGTCGCAAGCCCGATGGCACCCTGTCCAGCATCGCCGCCAAGCGGTTGGGCATCATGGGGCAGTCGGCAGTCGGCAGTCGGCGATCGGCGGACTTCGCCGGCCACTGGCAGCGCGCCGAAACGGCTGATAGTATCGCGACCTCCGATCGCTGAAAATTCTCCATCGGCGACTGCTCCCTGATCCCCTGCCGCCTCCCGAGATATCAAGAGCCAAGAAAGAACACTGATGATTGGGAGCATGCTCGGCCTGCTGAGATCGGAAACAGCCCGATACAGGCATTATTATGAGGAAAGACGAGAAGAGGCGCATCAGTATATCTTAGCGCAATTGGCCCCGATGATCGGTGAGTCCCTGACGGACATTACGGATATCAACTCCAAAGCTCTCGAATGCTGGGAGAAGCAGTGGCTACCTTTCATCCCATCAGGGAGATCATGGTCGGATTGGAATTGGCGCGACGATGTCGCGGGTTGGAAGAAGCATATCGATCGATTCGAAGTCGCGATCTGGAGCGGAAGACAGCTTTGTGGATTGGCTCTCGGAAAGCCTTCGCAAGCGAGAAACAACCTTTCGGTCTACCTGTTGCAGGGCAGTCCGGTTGAAAATCACCCCCTCAAGGGCAAAGTATTGGCTATCGTGATCGACGCCGCAGGCGCCTATGGAACCGCTCTGGGCTGCCGGGAGAAGGCTTGTGAAACCGCTCAGCGGTATGACAGGTAAGTATCAGGATCTGGGTTTCAGGCTTGTAAAGGAACACAGATCCGCGCCATATTGCGTTCGTTCGTTATAAGGGAGGTCGCCATGTCGGTTGCCCAGCATTTGCGGAGAGTGTCAGGAATTTCGTGTGAGGGCGGGCGGTTTCGCATGATCAGGCGAATGCCTTTGTGAAGCGCTCACCGAAGAGGACGGCGAACTGAGCCTTTGCCATGGCCCATTCGCGTGCCGGCATGGTCCACTGTTTCTCGGTCCTGTGCAAGACCAGGAAGATCAGCTTCAGGGCGGCATCGTCAGTCGGGAAGTGGCCTCGGGCGCGAACGGCCCGGCGGAGCTTGGCATTCAAGGATTCGATGGCGTTGGTGGTGTACAGGATGCGCCGGACCTCGGCCGGGAAGGCGTAGAACGGCACCACCTCGTTCCAGGCGCGGCGCCAGCACGGGCCGATGGCCGGATACTTGCGTCCCCAGGCGCTGTCCTCGAAGGCTTCCAGCGCGGCCTCGGCGGCCGTGGCGTCGATCGCCCGGTAGATGTCCTTCAGGGCGGCTGCGACGGCCCGGCGGTCCTTCCAGGAGACGAACTCCAGGCTGTTGCGCAGCAGGTGCACGATGCAGGTCTGGACCATGGCCTGCGGGAACACCGCCTGGATGGCGTCGGGAAAGCCCTTCAGCCCGTCGACCACGGCGATCAGGATGTCCTCCACGCCGCGGTTGCGCAGCTCGTTCAGGACACGCAGCCAGAACTTGGCGCCCTCGTTCTGCTCCAGCCACAGGCCGAGGATCTCCTTGGTGCCGTCGGCCCGCACACCGAGGGCCACGTGGACGGCCTTGTTGCGGACCAGTCCCTCGTCGCGGACCTTGACCCGCAGGGCGTCGAAGAACACTAGCGGGTAGACCGGCTCCAGCGGCCGGGCCTGCCAGGTGGCGATCTCGTCCAGCACGGCGTCGGTCACGGCGCTGATCAGGTCGGGCGAGACCTCCACGCCGTAGAGTTCGCGCAGGTGCCCGACGATCTCCCGGACGCTCATGCCGCGGGCATACATCGATACGATCTTGTCGTCGAAGCCCGGAAAGCGCCGCTGGTACTTGGCGATGAGCTGCGGATCGAAGGTCGCCCGCCGATCGCGCGGGATCTCCAGTTCCAGCTTGCCGGTGTCGGTCAGCACCGTCTTGCGGCCGTAGCCGTTCCGGCCGTTGCCGGCCTCGTCCTCGCCGGCGAGATGATGGTCCATCTCGGCATTCAGCGCCCGCTCGGCAAGTGCCTTCTTCAGGCCGTCCAGAAGGCCGTTCGGATCGAACGCGCTCTTCGCGTCGGACCCGGCAAGAAGTTGGTCGAGCAGGGCGTCAGGGATGACGGGTGGTTTGCGACGAGCCATGCGGGATCTCCTTTTCTCCCAGTATGCCCGCCCTCACACGAAATTCCTGACACTCTCGCATTTGCGCCCTACCGGCTTTGGCAGACCTATTGAAAAGCCGGTGTCTGCCGAGCGCCAGGATGGACTGGATGCCGATACCGCCCGGCAGCGGCTGCATGGCTATAAGAGCCTGCTGTCCACACTCAGCACCGAGCAACGGAAACGTGTTTTGGCGGACGTTGGTCCAGAGGTTGCCGGGATTCCCGGATCTTACGAAAAGTAGATCCGGCAACAGATCAGCCCCGCCTCGGCGGAACTTCTCCATTTGATCCAGGCGCGGTGCGGCACTTTACATGACGATAAGTGCCATACCGTTACAAGTGCCCGCTTGAAAAACCATGGATGGGCGATGCTTCCGAGCATGAGTGCGCCCATGGCGAGGTATGTCATGCCGCCCGCGACGCCGCATCTGACCTCTTGGTCGCGGACCACCCAGCGCCGTTGCGGCACCGTGAAGCCCTTCCGTTGCGCCACCTTGCGCCCGACCTCGAGGATGAACTCCTGGCCGGCCGCGCCACCCGTCAGCTTGTCGCGATCGCAGGCGCCATCGGCGAAGTAGTGCTTGAGCCGGGGCCGGCGCTTGCGGATCGCCTTGATGACGAACTCGGCGCCGGCGACATCCGGTCATCGGAGGCGGTCAGGTCGAGCATCTGCAGGTGCCCTTCGCCGCCAGCTTGCACACCCGCTCTCCCCGCGCATGTTCCGAGGCGAGCGTGCCGATCACGATCTGGCCGGCGCTGGTGGACGTCGCCGAAAGAAGGTAGTTCACTTCCTCCGCATGGGGCTCCGCCGCCCGCGGGGAAGGCAGCGCCTGGGCCGCGCCGGCCAAGGCCGCCTGGGCGACCGATGCGAGGAGGGCAATTCCGCGGATCGTAGACCCGATCGTTGCTGGTCTGGCTCGGTGCATCTTTCTCTCCGGTATAAGGTTCGTGCCCTGACCAGAGATGACCACCGAACGGCGTGGAAGTTCGTACTCGGGTTGACGCTGACCAGCGGGCCGCCGCTCGACATGAAGTCCCGCTATTAATCACTCAGATTATCCGGACACACAAATCAGACGAATAGCCCTGACTCATGATCTACCTCCAAATACGGTAAATCACACCATAGCCAAATCGCAACATTTATTTGTATTTTTCGCTCAGCGCCCCAGTGTTATCAAAGCTGAATTGTATAAATTTCAGTTAGGTCTTCCTTGCAATACTGGCTCCAACCACAACGCCGGCGAGGACAAGAAGGCCGCACATAAATCCTTGCGCAAGATTTCCTTTCTTCTCTGCGGGTAGGTCCTTGACAAGGTTGTTGAAAGCATCAGCCGTCTTCTCGATAAATTGTAATGTGGGTGATCTTAGCCCGAGGTCAGTTTCATTTCTAATTTTTTTCTAGTTCTGTAAGAATAACCGGCCCATCCTTATTCGGCATTAAGTTTAGCCATCATAGCTCGACGCGACCACCGGCGGTGAGCTTCATTGACTGCGTTATTGCGACAAAACGTCATTTCAGGTCCGGTTGTGATTTGCAGTTGCGCCCTGGCGCTCATCGCCGAACCCAGGTTAGATACCGTCAACGTCATCACTTAGTATCTGGCATTCAGCCTGACGCAGGCCGATACGGTGAACAGGGCTATCCAGAAGGCTATCAGGGCGTCTACATCGAAATCCGCTAGGGCTTCGACGGAAACGGGTCGGCATCAGATCCGCTGGAACGACAGGCCTTTCACCCGCCCCATGTTAGCGGATCTGGCGTGGCGAGAGTACGGCGAGGGACGAGCAGGAGCTGTTTCTTGGCATGATGCGGTCCTGCGGCATCAACTCCATGCATCGGCCATTCGAAGTTCGCAACGGCTGGGAAGAAGCCGACCGTGAATACACTGCCCCCGATCTGCTGCCGGAATGCGCCGTAGTCGAGAGTCGCCTGTCCTGGCGCTGTGAGTCCGATAGCCCCGGAGAGACGGCTATATTCCGCTATCCTTTCCTGCATGGCGGCCTGATCCGGGAGATCATGGCGAAGGTCGGCGAACAGGCCGGCCAGGATGCGCTCTATTGGCAGGGCAGTTTCTGGGGTTATGAAAAAACTACTGGCAGCCGCCTTCTCATCGAGCAGCACATGACAGGCCGATGGCAAGGCGAGATCCATGTAACGAAACGCGGCCAGGCGGCAGCGCTGCTCGATCGCCTGGTTGAACTGGTCGAGCGGGCGCAGTCGCATCTGGGCCTGAAACCGGACGATGTGTCACGCCCGCCAAAGGCGCCCAATCCCCAGGAGGAGGTGAAATTGACATTCGGACGGGAGAAGCCGCACGATTCCGCCACACCGGAATGGTACGTGTCCTATGCCTGGGGCGACGACAAGACCAAGGAGGGCCGGGAGCGTACACGTACCGTAGACCGCCTCTGCGCGAAGGCGGAAGCGCGGGGGCGGACCATCCTGCGGGACAAGAACGTGCTCGACCTCGGCGACAGCATCACCGATTTCATACGCAGGCTGGGCCAGGGCAAGCGCATCTTCGTGATCTTCAGCGAGAAGTACGCCCACTCGCCCTACTGCATGCTGGAACTCCACGAGATCTGGCGCACCAGCCGGCAGGAGGAGCAGGACTTCCTGGACCGGGTACGCATCCTCGCCCTGCCGGATGCACCGCGCATGGACGATCCGCGCGACCGGATCAAGTTGGCAGTGCATTGGAAGAAGGAACACGACGATTTCGACGCCCTCAGCCGGGAACATGGCGCCAGCGTCTTCGGCGAGGAGGACCATCGCCGCCTTAAGCAGATGCAGCGGTTCTATGCCGATGTGTCGAACATCCTCGCGACCCTCGCCGCCCGGGTGCAACCCCGCACCCTGGAGCAACTGATCGAGTGGGGGCTTGAAGACCCCGAGGATTGACCTGCCGCCAGAAGCGGCGCCAATCCTTCGATTGCAATCATCGCAAGCAAAGAATCGCCCGCAAGACCGCCGGAAAGCCCCAAAACCAGCACGCACGTTGACATCCGCGCGAATTCGGATCAGAGTTCGCGCGCCGTCATATCCCATGCATGGCGGCCGAGCCGAAGAGTGGGGACTCCAAGGCCCGGCCTGACCATAGATGCCACTTGCTGAAGGCCGAACATCCATGGCTAATCGACTACCTAGCACAAACGGAGTGCTCGCGCTCCGGTCATTGTTACCCCCGCCGCGGCGACCTCGTTCGTCGCGGCGGGGGGCTCCCTCCGCTTTCCGGCCAGCCGCGCGGGGGTAGCATCATGTCCATGTCTGGAAGGTACGAGGCCCGGTTCGACGCCGGGCTGGGGGACATGCGCGTTTTCGACGGCGACGGCACGCCGCTGACCGACGACGATGCTGTCTACCTCGTCAACATGCTGGGCGAAACGGTGGACGAGATGGACCGCCGAGGCTTCGACCCCGACTCCGCCCGGTTTCACATCGACCGCCGGCCGGAACAGCCCTCCGCGCCGGGGTAAGGCCCTGCGCCGGTATCGCGGCGGTTGAACAGAGAAACAATTCCTTGTGGGTCGGGTAGAGCGAAGCGGCACCCGACACAGCAGGCGCGGTGCTGTCGGGTGCCGCTTCGCTCTACCCGACCTACGGTCTTATCCTTGCCAAGCAATTTATGGTTTCAACGACCGTGGGCGTCAGCCTCCCAGCGTCGCAAAAGCTGTCGCCGTATCCGTGCCCATCCGACCTTATCCGTGTCCATCCGTGGAAAACAGAAGCTCGGATACCCCGACTTGCCACCCAGCCCCAACCAACATCAGGATTGATTTCCTGACAAATCCAAGGATAATAAACCCAACCCTCACCCCGCCCTGAAAGCCGCGACCATGAGCCAGACCACCCCCGCCGCCGCCCCGACGGTATCCGCATACTCCCCCCTCCCGCACCGGCAGGAAGCCTTCGCCCGCCATGTGGCATCCGGCCGAAGCTTCAGTCAGGCGGCCCGGCTCTCCGGCTATGCGTGGAACAGCGCGCGCCAGACCGGCTCGCGCCTGATGCGGGACCCCGGCGTCGCCGCCCGCGTGGTCGAGCTTACCGCCATCGAGGATACCCGCCGCCATGCCGAGCTGGACGAGCTGGTCGCGGCGGCCAAGCGGGTTCTGCTCGACGCCATGGAGAAGCAGCAGCATTTCGCGGCCCTGCGCGCGATCGACCAGATCGCCCGCCTGCGCAGCCTGGACGGCCCGCAGGCCGACGCCCGCCGCGCCGCCTTCGACGACGATCCCGACGACGCCGAAGAGGGCGGCGGCCCCGTCAGCAGCATCGCCGACCCCGACGCCCTGTTCGAGCCGCCGATGCCGCCCGCCGTCGCGGCCCCGGTCGAACCCGCGCCCGAGGACCCGGAGAAGGCGTACGCCAAGGCCGTCAAGCTGCAGAACCGGCGCTACAGCAAATGCTACGACCTGGTCATGTCCAGGCATCCCGACATCAAGGCGAGGCTCCGCGACGCCCAGGACGTGTCGCTCTACTTCGACTCGGAATACCGCCTGCTACCGCCCGAACTCTGGCCCGCCGGCAAGTCCCCGGCCGTTTCGCCCGCTCCGTCCGCTCCGGCCGTTTCGCCCGCGCCGCCCGCGCCGAAGATGACGAATGTCGACGGAAGCGGCCATGCCCCGGGGGGTCGCGCGGCCTGATCCCCCGGCCCCGGACCCCCCCGCGACCCCCTCAGTGGTGCGCCGATCCCGACGCCCCCAGGGCCTCCACCGCGAACTCGACCTCGACCGTGCCGGCCTTCTCGAAGGTCAGGGTGCCGGCGAAGCTCTCGCCCTGCTTCAGGGGCCGTTTCAGGTCCATGAACATCAGGTGATAGCTCCCGGGCTTGAACTCGACCTTGCCCCCGGCCGGCACGGCGACGCCGTCGGGCAGGTGGCGCATGGTCATGATGCTGTCCTTCATCGCCATCTCGTGGATCTCCGTCCGGCCGGCGATCTCCGCCGTGGCGGAAACCAGCCGGTCGGCCTCGGACCCGGTGTTGACGACGGCAAGGTAGCCCCCGGCCACCCGGGCGCCGCCGGGCGTGGCGCGGGACCAGGGATGGTCGATCTCCAGGGCGCCCGCCTTGGTGCCGTGGGCGAAGGCCGGGATCGCGGAAGGGCCGGCGGATGAAAACAGGACGGCGACCGCCAGCGCGGCGGCGCGGAAAGACTTGGACATGCGGATACTCCACGCGAAAGGGAACGGGTTTCGGTCGTTCAGGCGACCGCCGGCGGCGCCCGCGTCCTGCGGGGAGTCTGGTCGAGCGGAAGCAGGACGGGGCCGGCCGCCGGAACCGCCGAAGCCGCGCCGCGCGCCGGGACCGGGGCGGCGACCGCGACATCCCCCGGCGGCGGAGCCGTCCCGCCGCCGAACATCGCGCAGCCGGCCAGGCAGCAGTCCGGCAGATGCGGCCCGCCATCCTGCCCACCGTCGGGATCGGAAGCGGCACCCCCCGTACACAGCGAGTCGCCGTAGATCCGCTCCGGGGAGGCCGCCGCGGCGCCGATCGCCATGCCGGACAGCAGCATCTGGACGGCAAGCAGGTATGCCGCGCCCAACGCCACCCAGAAACCTGCAGCCCGTCCCCGGGCCTGTCGCCGCGATCCCGCCATCCCGTCCTTCCCGTGCCGGCCCGCGCACTATCATGCTTTCCACGCTCCGGCAACCTGCTTAAACTCCGGGCAGCCGGTGCCCGGCCGGAGGGCAGCGGCGGGCCGCCGGAAAGCGCGCGGGACGCTATCGACGGCAGCCATCGGCATGGCACCATCCTTGCGTCCAAGAACGATAAGCACGCCTTACAGGGAGCATCATGCACAACCTTCAGATCAACGCCCAGCGGCTGTGGGACAGCATCATGGAGACGGCGAAGATCGGCGGCACGGCCAAGGGCGGCATCTGCCGGCTGACGCTGACCGATCTGGACCGCCAGGTGCGGGACTGGTTCGTCGCCGCCTGCGAGGAGGCCGGCTGCACCGTCACCGTGGACGAGATGGGCAACATCTTCGCGCGCCGCCCGGGCAAGGACAATTCGCTGCCGCCCATCGCCATGGGCAGCCACCTCGACACCCAGCCGACCGGCGGCAAGTTCGACGGCGTCCTGGGCGTCCTGTCCGGGCTGGAAGTGCTGCGCACGCTGAAGGACACGGGGTACGAGACCAACGCCCCGATCGAGGTGATCAACTGGACCAACGAGGAAGGCTCCCGCTTCGCGCCCGCCATGCTGGCCTCGGGCGTCTTCGCCGGGGTCTTCACCCGCGACTATGCCGACGGCCGCAAGGACCGCGAGGGCAAGAGCTTCGGGGAGGAGCTGGACCGCATCGGCTACCGGGGTACCGAGAAATGCGGCGAACGCAAGCTCGGCGCCTTCTTCGAGATCCATATCGAGCAGGGCCCCATCCTGGAGGACGAGGAGAAGGTGATCGGCGTCGTCACCGGCGTCCAGGGCATGCGCTGGTACGAGGTGACCGTCACCGGGTTCGAGAGCCACGCCGGCACCACGCCCATGCATCTGCGCCGCGACGCGCTGGTCGGTGCCGCCCGGATGGTCGAAGCCGTCAACAAGGTGGCGCTCGCCCACGCGCCGCTGGCGGTCTCCACCGTCGGGCTGATGGAGGTCAGGCCCAACAGCCGCAACATCCTGCCGGGCGAGGTCTTCTTCTCCGTCGACCTGCGCCACCCCGAGGACGAGATCGTCGCCGCGATGGAGATCGAGGTCCGCGAGGCGATCGGCCGGATCGCGGCGGAGCTGAAGCTGGAGGCCGCGATCGAGCAGGTCTGGGACTCGCCGGCCGTCAAGTTCGACCCGGCCTGCGTCGGGGCCGTAAGCACCGCCGCGAAGGAGAACGGCTACAGCCACCGGGAGATCGTCTCGGGCGCCGGCCACGACGCCGCCTACATGGCGCGCGTCGCGCCGACCGCCATGATATTCATCCCGTGCGAGAAGGGCATCAGCCACAACGAGGTCGAGAACGCCGAGTTCGACCATGTCGCCGCCGGCGCCAACGTGCTTCTGCGCGCGGTGCTGGAATACGACAACCGCGACGGCGCCGCTTCCGATACCAAGGCCGCGTGATGGCATCGCCCGGGGCCGTCGTGGCCGAGAAGGCCGGCACCGCCGCGCGGCACGACCCCGCCGCGCGGGCGCCGGTGGTGGAGGCCAGGGACCTGTCCCTGGTCTTCCAGACCGCCGACGCGCCGGTCACCGCGCTGAGCGGGATCGACCTGACGATCCGGCGGGGCGATTTCGTCTCGCTGATCGGGCCGTCCGGCTGCGGCAAGACCACTCTGATGCGGGCCGTGGCCGACCTCGTCAGGCCGACTTCCGGCACGCTGCTGGTCAACGGCGGCACCGCCGGGCAGGCAAGGCTGGACCGCGCCTACGGCTACGTCTTCCAGGCCCCGGCCCTCTATCCGTGGCGCTCGATCGAGCGCAACATCATGCTGCCGCTGGAGATCATGGGCATGCCCCGGGCCGAGCGGAAGGAACGGGCGGCGCGCTACCTGGACCTGGTCGGGCTGAAGGGGTTCGAGCGGAAGTTCCCCTGGCAGCTTTCTGGCGGCATGCAGCAGCGGGTGTCGATCGCCCGCGCCCTGAGCTTCGAGCCGGCGCTCCTCCTGATGGACGAGCCGTTCGGCGCCCTGGACGAGATCACCCGCGACAACCTCAACGTCCACCTGCTGCGGCTGTGGGAGAAGACCGGAATCACCGTGATCTTCGTGACCCACTCGATCCCGGAGGCGGTGTTCCTGTCCTCCCGGATTGTCGTCATGTCGCCGCGGCCCGGCCGCATCCTGGAGGTGATCGACGGCGACCTCCCCCGCGACCGCGACCTGGACGTACGGGAAACGCCCGAGTTCCTGGAGATCGCGCACCGCGTCCGCGTCGCCCTGCGGGCGGGCCACAGCTATGACTGACGCCGCCGCCCCCGCCGTCCGCCGCGTGCCGGCGCGCGACGGCGCGGCCCTCCCGATCCTCACCGTGCTGGCGGCCCTGCTGCTGGTCTGGTACGCCGCCTCGGTCTGGCTGAACGCGCCGCAGGTGCAGGAAAGGCTGGAGCGCGCCTCGCCGGACTGGTCCGTCTCCGACCTCGTCGCCGGCGCCTGGGCCATGGACCGGCCGGTGCTGCCGGCACCCCACCAGATCGCGGTGGAGCTGTACGACTCCGTGGTCGGGCGGCCGGTCACGTCCAAGCGCAGCCTGGCCTTCCATGCCGGGGTGACCCTGTCGGCGACGCTCGCCGGGTTCGCCCTCGGGCTGGCGACGGGTGTCGCGCTGGCGGTCGGGATCGTCCATGTCCGGGTGCTCGACCGCTCGCTGATGCCCTGGATCATCGCGTCCCAGACCATCCCGATCCTCGCCATAGCGCCCATGATCGTGGTGGTGCTGGGCAACCTGGGCTTCACCGGGCTGCTGCCCAAGGCGATCATCTCGGCCTATCTCAGCTTCTTCCCCATCGCGATCGGCATGGTCAAGGGGCTGCGCTCGCCCGACCCGATCCAGCTCGACCTGATGCGGACATACAGCGCCACCCCGGCCCAGACCTTCGCCAAGCTGCGCTGGCCGTCCAGCATGGCGTTCCTGTTCCCCAGCCTCAAGGTCGCCATAGCTCTCGCCCTGGTCGGCGCCATCGTGGCGGAGTTGCCGACCGGCGCCCAGGCGGGGCTGGGCGCGCGGCTGCTGGCCGGCTCCTATTACGGACAGACGATCCAGATCTGGGCGGCGCTGTTCATGTCCGCCTTCCTGGCGATGCTGGCGGTCGGCGCCGTCGGCTTGGCCGAGCGCGGCCTGACCCGGATCAGGGGAGGGCGCCTGTGATGCGCTGGGCATTTGCAACCCTCATTGCCGGGGCGGCGGCGCTGGCGCTTCTGGACCTCAATAAGCTCGCCGCCCTCGTCGCGGGACTGGGGGCGGTCGCGGCCTGCGGTGCCGCCATGGCGGCGCTGGCGCGGGACGACCGCTGGCCGGCCCGCATCGCGGTGCCGCTGCTGTTCGGCGTTCTGCTGCTGTGGCTGTGGGAGATGGTGACGGTCGGGTTCGGCGTCCCGCGCATCCTGCTGCCGCCGCCCAGCATGATCGCGGCGGCCTTCGGCAGCCATCTGCCGACCCTGGCGGCGGACTTCCACCAGACGGTGATCCGGTCCGTGATCCCCGGCTATGCGATCGGCTGCGGCGCTGGGTTCCTGACGGCGCTGGCGATCGACCGCTCGCCCTTCCTGCAAAGGGGGCTGCTGCCGCTGGGCAGCCTGGTCAGCGCCATGCCGATCGTCGGGATCGCCCCGATCATGGTCATGTGGTTCGGATTCGACTGGCAGTCCAAGGCGGCGGTGATCGTCGTGATGACCTTTTTCCCCATGCTGGTCAACACGCTGGCCGGGCTGCGGGCGGCCGGGGCCATGGAGCTGGACCTGATGCGCTCCTACGCGGCGGGCTACGGGCAGACGCTGATGAAGCTGCGGCTGCCCGCCGCCTTGCCCTTCGTCTTCAACGCCCTCAAGCTCAATTCCACCCTGGCGCTGATCGGCGCCATCGTGGCGGAATTCTTCGGCACGCCGATCGTCGGCATGGGCTTCCGCATCTCCACCGAGGTGGCGCGGATGAACGTGGACGTGGTGTGGGCGACCATCGCCGTCGCCGCCCTGGTCGGCTCGGCATCCTACGGAATCATCTCGGTGATCGAGCGGGGGGCCACCTTCTGGCATCCCTCGTTTCGCCAACAATAGTCCGTTCAACGACAAGACGAGGCTGGGGGTACTGGGTGATGCGCAAATTGGCTCTGGCGATGGCGGCATTGGCCGCCGCGGGTATCGGCGGGATGGCGGGGACGGCCCGGGCGGCGGACCCGCTGACCCTGCAATTGAAATGGGTCACGCAGGCGCAGTTCGCCGGCTACTACGTGGCGGAGGCGAAGGGCTTCTACGACGAGGTCGGGCTGGATGTCACGATCAAGCCGGGCGGGCCGGACATCAACCCGTCCCAGGTGATCGCCGGCGGCGGGGCCGACGTGGTCGTGGACTGGATGCCCTCGGCGCTGGCGACCCGCGAGAAGGGCGTTCCGCTGGTCAACATCGCCCAGACCTTCAACAAGTCCGGCATGATGCTGACCTGCCGCAAGGACAGCGGCGTCGCCACGCCCGCCGACTTCAAGGGCAAGACGCTCGGCGTCTGGTTCTCCGGCAACGAGTATCCGTTCCTGTCCTGGATGGACAAGCTGGGCTACAGCACCGGCGGCACGAACCCCGACATCAAGGTGCTGAAGCAGGGCTTCAACGTCGATCCGCTGCTCCAGAAGCAGGCGGCCTGCATCTCCACCATGACCTATAACGAGTATTGGCAGGTGATCGAGGCCGGCGTGCCGGAAAGCGACCTGATCGTCTTCAAGTACGAGGACCAGGGCGTCGCCACGCTGGAGGACGGGCTCTACACCCTCGATTCCAAGCTGAAGGACCCCAAGATGGTCGACAAGCTGGCCCGCTTCGTGAAGGCTTCCATGAAGGGCTGGGACTACGCGATCAAGAACCAGGCCGAAGCGGTGGAGATCGTGCTGGAGAACGACGCCTCCGGCGCCCAGACCGAAGAACACCAGGCCAAGATGATCAGCGAGATCGCCAAGCTGATTGAGGGCGGCACCAAGGGTCCCGGCTACCTGGACCCCGCGGCCTACGAGCGGACCGTCAACGTCCTGATCGGCGGCAAGTCCGACCCGGTCATCAGCAGGATGCCCGAAGGCGCCTGGACCCACGAGGTCTGGGAGAAGGCGGGGCTGTAACCGGCGCCCGAGGACCCATATTGGTCCGCATGAAGCTGGCCGTCGTCATCAACGGATCGGCGGGGGCCTTGCTCGACCAGTCGGCGGGGGACGCCGCCGCCCGGATCGAAGCACTGTTCCGCGACCAGGGGGCGTCCGCGACCGTGACGGTCGCCCCTCCCGGCGGACTGATGGAAACCCTGCGGGCCGCCGCGGCGACCGATGCCGACGCCGTGGTGGTCGGCGGCGGCGACGGCACCGTGGCGGCGGCCGCCGCCCTGCTGGTCGATACCGACAAGGCCATGGGCGTCCTGCCCCTCGGCACGGCCAACCTGCTGGCCAAGGACCTGCACATGGCCCTCGACCTGGAGGCGGCGGTCGGCCAGCTCGCCGCGGGCGAGATCCGGGCGGTTGATGTGGCGGAGGTCAACGGCACCGTGTTCCTGTGCAACGCCGTGCTGGGGCTGTTCCCCATGCTGGCTCGCTACCGGGAGCGGCACAGGCACGAGCCCGGATTCGCCAAATGGTTGCATCTCGGGGCCGCGACCCTGGCCGCCATGCGCCGCTATCCCCGGCTGGAGATGGAGATCGACCTGGGCTCCGGGCCGCAGCGCCGCCGGACCATGGCCCTGGCCGTCGCCAACAACGCCTATGACGACGCCTTCTTCTCCTTCTTCGCCCGCTCCAACCTGGGGGCCGGCGAGCTGGTGGTCTATCTGGCCCGCCACAAGACTTCGGTCGGCATGTTCCGCATGGCGACGCGCATGCTTCTCGGCCGCTGGCAGAGCGACCGGGACCTCAGCGTCGAGCGCGTCCGCGAAGTCACCGTCCGGACCCGCAAGCGCAGCCTAGCCGTCGCCATCGACGGCGAGGTCCGCCGGCTGGCGACTCCGTTGCGCTTCCGGATGCGTCCCGGCGCGCTCAAGGTCCTGGTGCCGGCCGGGACCATGCCATGAGGCGGCTCGCCCATATCTCCGACCTGCATTTCGGCCGGATCGACGAGGCGGTGGTCGAGGCGCTCCTGGTCGACCTCGCCGAGGTCCGGCCCGACCTGATCGTCGTCAGCGGCGACCTGACCCAGCGCGGCCACCACGACCAGTTCCGCGCCGCCCGCGCCTTCCTCCAGCGGCTGGAGGCGCCCTATCTGGTGGTCCCCGGCAACCACGACATTCCGGGCGTCAACCTGCTGGCCCGCTTCGCCGCCCCCCTGCGGCGCTACCGCCGCTACATCGAACGCGACCTCCGCCCGCTCCACCGGGACGACGAGATCGCGGTGCTGGGCCTCAACACCGCCCGGCCGGTCGGGCTCCACTGGAACTGGTCCCACGGCAGGATCAACGCCGAGCAGATCGCCCACGCCCGGAGCGTCTTCGACTCGGTGGGACCGGAGGTCGTCAAGGTGGTGGTCACCCACCATCCCTTCCTGCCGCCCCCCGACGCTCCGGACACGCGGCTGGTCGGGCGCGCCGGCCTGGCGCTCCGCACCTTCGAGGCCTGCGGGGTGGACCTGCTGCTGGCCGGGCACCTGCACCGCGGCTACCACGGGGATGTCAGGACGCACCATACGGCGGTGAAGCGCTCGATCCTGGTGGCCCAGGCCTCCACCGCGACATCGACCCGGCTGCGGAACGAACCCAATGCCTACAACCTGATCGACTTGGACGGCGACCGCATCGGCTTCGGCGTCAGGGTGTGGAACGGCGCCGGGTTCCGCTATGCCGCCGCCGGCCGCTTCGTCCGCCGGCACGGCCATTGGGAGCGGGCCTAGCCATGGGCGGCCGGGGCGAACTGTTCCTCCAGCGCCTGCCGGGTCGGCTCGATCTGCTGCCGCGCCAGGGCGAGCAGTCGGCTCGACTCCTCCAGGTCGGCGGCGTTCACCTCGATCGCGCGGGCGATGGCGGAGAGCCGCCCGGCGCCCAGGTTGGCGTTGGCGCCCTTCATGCCGTGGGCCGCCCGCTTGACCGCCGCGGCATCGCCCGTCGCTATGGCCGCCTCGATCTCGTCCGCCTGGAGCCGGGCCTGTCCGGGGAACAGGCCCAGCATGTCCATCAGGTCCTCCGCGTCGAGACAGTCCTGGAGTTGCTCGAGCATGGTCTGGTCCAGCAGCGGCGTCTCCGCCAGATCGTCGGGCGCGGCCGGGGCGGGCGCCTGCGGTATCGGTGCGGGAAGCTTGCTCATCACGCGCTCGATCGCGGCGAACAGCTCGGCCGGGCGGACCGGCTTGGAGACGTAGTCGTTCATTCCGGCGGCGAGATAACGCTCCCGGTCGCCGGCCATGGCATGGGCGGTGACGGCGACGACCGGGATCGTTCCGAAGGGCGGGGGCAGGGTGCGGATCGCCTCGGCCGCCGAGCAGCCGTCCATCACCGGCATCTGGATGTCCATCAGCACCAGGTCGAACGGCGCGTCCGCGCCGGCCACCGCGGCGACCGCCTCCGCCCCGTTGGTCGCCAACTCGACGGAATGGCCCCGGCGGGTCAGCAGGCTGTCCATCAGGGTCCGGTTCACCTCGACGTCGTCCACCACCAGCAGGCGCAGGGGGCCGTGGTCCACCGCTTCCTGCGCGGGATCGGGCAGGGGGGCCTCGACGATGTCGGGGCCGGGCTGGCAGCGCACGGTGAAGCTGAAGATGCTGCCCTTGCCGACCTCGCTCCGGACGGTGATGTCGCCGCCCTGGAGCAGGCAGAGCTGCCGGCAGATCGCCAGCCCCAGCCCGGTGCCGCCGTAGCGCCGGGTGGTCGAGCCGTCGGCCTGGGAGAACCGTTCGAACAGGCGGCCCAGGAACTCCTCCGGGATGCCGATGCCGGTATCCTGCACGTCCACGGCCAGGATCAGCCCTCCCGATCCGTCCGGCCGGGTGGCGAAGCGGATGTCGATCCGTCCGCCGTGGGTGAACTTGACCGCGTTGCCGACCAGGTTGAACAGGATCTGCCGGATCCGGCCGACATCGCCGCGCAGCGAGATCCGCGCGCCCGGATCGATGGAGTAGGACAGCTCGTTGCCGCTCTCCATCGCCCGGGGATGGAGGATCGAGACCACGTCCTCCGCCGGCTGGGTCAGCAGGAAATCCACCGCCTCGACCTCGATCCGCCCGGCCTCCAGCTTGGACAGGTCCAGGATGTCGTTGACGATGGTCAGCAGGTTCTCGGCGGACCGCAGGGCGGAACCGGCGTGGGCCTGGGGCTCGGGGGGAAGGCGGCTGTCGACCAGCAGGCCCAGCAGTCCCATCACGCCGTTCAGCGGGGTACGGATCTCGTGGCTGATGTTGGCCAGGAACTCCGACTTGGCGCGGCTCGCCGCCTCGGCATCCTGCTTGGCCTGGTTGAGCGTTCCGGTCAGCCGCAGCAGCTCCCGCCGGGACCGGCTGCTCTGCAGGATGTACCAGCCGGCCAAGCCCGCGAAGCCGGCGCACAGAACGGCCTGTATCACCGTCGCCGTGGTCGCCAGCCGCTGCATCTCGGTGATCTCGGTCCAGCGCTGGGCCGCCTCGCCGGCGCTCACGCTGTTGATCCCGAGCATCATGGACTGGATCGGTTCGCGCAGCAGCGGCAGCCGCACCAGCAGTTCCGCCACGACGGCGCCGTCGAACCCGCCGCGCGAGGCTACGAGGGCGTCCGTTTCGTCAACGAAACGACCCAGCTCGCCGATGGGGCCGTCATAGAAGGCCCGGCCGGTGAACATCTGCCGGTAGGTGCCGCCGCGCACGATGTTGAGCCGGCTGACGAACACCTCGTACCGCCGCTCCGTCTCGGCCGCATCACTGATGCCGGCCGAGGCTTCCAGCAGCGCCACGTGCAACCGGTGGTGCTCAGTGCCGAGCTGGAAGAAGGCCCAGGCCTGGTTGTCGGTCCCGCCCGCCAGCACGCCGACGGTCTTGTTCGACAGCGCGTACTGCAACGCCCCGACGATGGAGAAGGAGACGACGACGGCAAGGCCCAGCCCCGCGAGGGCGGCGCGCAGCCCCCGTGTCAAGGTTCGACCCTGATCCGGTCGATTTGCCAGATCGCTCGGAAGAACCAAGCGTCGTTCTGCAATTCCGGATGGTCATCGAACGGGAACATCAACCAGAACGGTCCTCGCTCCCGCGGCGGGATGGGCTTGCCGTTCATGGAGGTCGCGATGATCGGCCGATAGCGCCTGATATCCGTCAGAGACAATTCTACCTTGTAATCGTCCTTGGCGATCAACGAAACCTTGCCGCCGTCGGCCTTCAGCAGGGCCAGGACATCGGTCAGGTAGGGACCGGAGAAGCTGGCCTTGCCCGTCCAGGGGGTGGCGGTGGCGATCTCCACCGCGGGCAGGCCGGCGAGCTGCTGCGAATCGATCGTGGCCGCCGCCGGGAGGCCGGCGCCGGAGACGCTGATCTGCGCCGCCAGCACCGGCGTCCCGCCGTTCCAGGAAGCCAGCGAAAACAGGAGGATGGCGGCAAGGATGCGGGCAATCATGATGGAGCGGGTCCCTGCTGGTCGAGTTGGCTCGCAGAGATTACCCCATTCGGAGAAAAAGTGCCCGCACCCCTGTCGTCTCAGGGAGTGACCGCCGTCGCGACCTCCCTGTCGACACCGACCGGCCTGTGCAACTCGTTGTACCGCTCGATCGCCTTGAACGCCGGGGGATGGCACGGGCGGTCGATATAGCGCCCGGCACCCCGGACGGTACGCAGTTCGCCGTCGGTCCAGACCAGGTTGCCCTGCGACAGCGTGTGCCGGGCGATGCCCTTCACCTCCATCCCCTCGTAGATGTTGAAATCGACGTTCTGGTGATGGGTCTTGGCCGAGATGGTCCGGGTCCCCTCGGGGTCCCAGACGACCAGGTCGGCATCCGCCCCGACCTGCACCGCGCCCTTGCGCGGATACAGGTTGAAGATCTGGGCGCAGTTGGTCGAGGTGATCCGGACGAACTCGTTAGGCGTCAGCCGGCCGGTGCCGACGCCGTTGTGCCACAGGATCGACATGCGGTCCTCGATCCCGCCGGTGCCGTTGGGGATCTTGGTGAAATTGTCGCGCCCGGCCGCCTTCTGCGGCGCGCAGAAGCAGCAATGGTCGGTCGCCGTGGTCTGCAGGCCGCCGGAGGACAGGCCGGCCCACAGGGCCTCCTGGTGGTGCTTGGCGCGGAACGGCGGGCTCATCACGTAGGCGGCGGCGGTCTGCCAGTCGGGATTGCGGTATACCGACTCATCGATCACCAGATGCTGGGCCAGCACTTCCCCGTAGACCCGGTGCCCGGCGGCGCGGGCGCGCGATATGGCCTGGGTCGCCTGCTCGGTCGAGACATGGACGATATAGACCGGCGCTCCCAGCACGTTGGCGATCGCGATGGCGCGCTGAGCCGCCTCCCCCTCGACCTGGGGCGGGCGGGACAGGGCATGCCCCTCCGGCCCGGTGATGCCCTGCTCCAGCAGCGTCTTCTGCAGATGGAAGACGGCGTCGCCGTTCTCCGCATGGACGGTGCACAGGGCGCCCAGTTCCTGCGCGCGGGCGAAGCTGTTCAGCAGGACGCCGTCATCGACCATGATGGCGCCCTTGTAGGCCATGAAATGCTTGAAGGAGTTGACGCCGTGCTCGCGCGTCAGCACGCCCATCTCCTCCCGCACCTGGTCGGACCACCAGGTGACCGCGACATGGAAGGAATAGTCCGCCGCCGCCTTCTCCGCCCAGCCGCGCCACTGGCGATAGGCCTCGACCAGCGACTGCTGGGGCGCGGGGATCACGAAGTCGATGATCATGGTGGTGCCGCCGGCCGCCCCCGCCGAAGTGCCGGAGAAAAAGTCCTCGCTGGCGACCGTTCCCATGAAGGGCAGTTCCATGTGGGTGTGCGGGTCGATGCCGCCCGGCATGACATACATGCCGCCCGCGTCGACCACTTGCGAGCCGGCCGGCGCGTCGAAACCGTCGCCGATCGCGACGATCGTGCCGTTCTCGCAATAGACGTCTGCGCGGAAGCTCTGCTCGGCGGTCACGACGGTTCCGCCGCGGATCAGGATCGACATGAAGCTTTTTCTCCCCGTTGTTCCGTGTCCGCTGTTCCGGACCCCTGTCGAGCGTAACGCAGGGAGGCCGTGCCCCGAAACGCGAAAAGCCCCCGATGCCGGAGCATCGGGGGCTTTCCGTCGAGGGCTCTCCGCGGAACGGAGCGCTTAGTGCAGGTTGCGCGGCAGGTCGGCGATTGCGGCGTCGACCAGCTTGGCGGACTGCGCGGCGTCCATGTTCTCCGCGATGAGGCGACCGCTGGCGGCGATCGCGAGATCGACCGTCAGGCTCTTCACTTCCTGAAGGGCCAGGGCTTCGGCTTGGGCGATCTTGTCCATCGCCTGGGCCTCGCGCCGCTTCATGGAGGAGTCGAGATCGGCAGCGGCGTGCAGCCGCAGCCGCTCGGCCTCCTCGCGGGCGTGGGCGATGATGTCCTCGGCTTCCTTCAGCGCGTCGCGCTGACGGCGCTGATAGGAGGCGAGGGTGGCCTGGGCATCCTCGCGGAGCCGCTGCGCTTCTTCCAGTTCCTGGCGGATCTTGTCCGCCCGGTCGTCCAGCATCGCCGTCAGGGCCTTGGCGCCCGGACGGAATGCGAAGAAGAGGAAGATGAAGAAGGCGACGGCGACCCAGAATTCAGCAGCTTGAAACATCAGCCACGCTCCTGCATCACGGCGCCGACGGCCGTATCGGCCCGGGCGGCATCGACCTTGATGCCGCCGAGCTTCTCGGCGGTCTGCTGGGCGATCTCGGCCGCCACGGAGCGGACGCTGGTGAGCGCCGTTTCCTTTGCCGCGTTGATCCGCTCCTCGGCGGCGCGGGTCTTGGCGGCCAGATCGGCATTGAACTGGGCCTGACGGCCCGAGGACGCCGAAGCGATGTCGGCGGTCGTGGCGGCCATCACCGACTGGGCATGCGCCCGGGCGTCGGTCAGGGCCTTCTCGTAGCCTTCCATGACACCGGCCGACTCCTCCCGGAGCGCGGAGGCCCGGTCGAGGTCGTTGGTGATCCGCTCCTGCCGCTCCTCCAGCACCTCGGCGACCTTGGGCAGAGCCACCTTGGCCATGAGGAAGTAGAGGGCGATGAACGAGATCGCCAGCCAGATCAGCTGGGGGGCGAAGACTGTGGGATCGAGCTGGGGCAGGCCGCCGCTGCCATGCTCTGCGCCGTGGGCCAAGTCGGCCCCGTGCGCGGCATCGCCGGCCGCTCCATGATCCGCCTGGGCCAGGGCGCTGCCCGCCGTGACGACGAGCATCGTCCAGGCGAGACCAACGCGCCCGGCCAGTCCGCCCGCACGCAGACGAGCCAAAAACTTGGGCATGATCGATCCCCTAAGCTTGCGGCGCCGGTCGCCGGGACGGTGATCCCGTTGAGCCAGGCGCCGCATGTGAGCGAAAACCAGCTTCGTTCAGGCTCGAGCTTAGGCGAACAGGATCAGGAAGGCGATCAGCAGGGCGAACAGCGCCACGGCTTCCGTCAGCGCGAAGCCCAGAATGCCGATCGGGAAGACCGCCGCGCGCGATGCCGGGTTGCGGGCGATCGAGCTGATCAGGGTCGAGAAGATGTTGCCGATGCCGAGGCCAACACCGAACAGGGCGAAAACCGCCAGACCGGCGCCGATGAACTTAGCGGCTTCTGCGTCCATGATTAGATACCCTTCTTTTGAGACTGGAAAGTAAGACAGGTGGGTGGTGTCGAGTAACCCGCGGCGCGGCACCGATCAATGGCCGGAGGGGCCGATCAGTGCAGTTCCAGGGCGTCGCGGATATAGAGGCAGGTCAGGATCGTGAACACGTAGGCCTGAAGCAGGGCCACGAGGATTTCGAAACCGACCAGTGCAACGTTGATCGCGAGCGGCAGGATGCCGATCGTGTAGCCGAGGCCGCCGAGACCGGCGCCGAGCAGGACCGAGAAGCCGCCGAACACCTTCAGCATCGTGTGGCCGGCCATCATGTTGGCGAACAACCGGATGGACAGGCTGACCGGACGCGACAGGTAGGACAGGACCTCGATCGGGATCAGGATCGGCGCCAGCGCGATCGGCGCGCCGTGCGGCATGAACAGCGAGAAGAAGTGGAAGCCGTGCTTGATCAGTCCCAGCAGGGTGACGAAGACGAACACCGTCAAGGCCAGCCCGAAGGTGACGATGATGTGGCTGGTGAACGTGAAGGTCCCCGGGATCATGCCCAGCAGGTTGCCGACCAGGATGAACATGAACAGCGAGAACACGAAGGGGAAGTATTTCCGCGCATCGGGACCCGCGTTCTCGCGCACCATGTTGGCGACGAACTCGTAGAACATTTCGGCCAGCGACTGCATGCGGCCCGGGACCAGGGCCCGGCCGCGCATGCCGAACACGATGAAGCCGGTGATCAGCGCGACTGCAATCACCATGTACAGCGACGAATTGCTGAACGATGCGTCGAGGCCGCCGACATTGATCGGCACGTACCTCTGGATTTGGAATTGGTGAAGCGGATCCACGGTCGTCCTCGTTCAGCCAAACTTTGCGTCTGGCGCTGTTATTGTTCCGGCCCGTCTTCCGGCTTCCGCATGCTCCGGTAGCCCGGTGCGTAGCCGACGCCTGTGACGGCCCGGTAGACATTCACAATTCCGGCCCCGGCGCCAAGGAAAAACATCCCGATCAGGCCCCAGGGCGTCGTACCCAGCCAGCGATCCAGCAGCAGGCCGCCGCCGACGCCGATGATCATGGCGGCCACCAGTTCGATCCCGATCCGGAAGGCGAGCCCGAGGGACTTCCTCGGCAGGTCGTCATCCCCGTCAGGCTTGGAAGCCGGGCCGGCGCTGCGTTCCCGCGCCTTCCGCAAACGGGCATCGATGTCGTCCAACGAAGGTGGGGGAGACTGGTCGTCGCTCATGTCCGGTCCCACTTCCCCCGGTTGGCCGGGAAGCCGCGCGAAAGCGGCGGCACCATACGGTTAGGGCAGTACCCTGTCAAGTCGCAAAACCCTCCTTCCAAGTGGTTGAATTACTTGGATTTCCGACGCAACTGACCCCTTCGAAAGGCTCTTCGGAGAGGCTTTTGGGGGCCTTGAAGCGCCGATGCGACACTATGTACGCGCGGCGCGTACCGCCGCGCTGCGCCGGTTCCGGACCATTCGTCAGGAGTCCAGGTGGGCGGCGATCGTCTCCGCCATCTTGTCCGGCGCGGTGCCGTGGGCGAAGGCTTCGAGGAACTTCCCGTCGGGTCCCATCAGGTAGACGAAGGACGAATGGTCCATCGTGTAGTAGTCGCCGCCGCCCTTGTCCGGGGCCTTCGCGAAATAGACCCGATAGGCCCGCGCCGCCCCGGCGACCTGTTCCGGCGTGCCGGTCAGCCCGACCAGCCGGGGATGGAACTGGGCGACGTAATCGGCCATCTGCGTCACGGTGTCACGCTCGGGATCGATCGTGATGAACAGCGGCTGGACCTGGTCGGCCTTGGCGCCCAGACGGTCCAGGGCGGTCGCCATCACCTGCAGTTCCGTCGGGCAGACGTCCGGGCAGAAGGTGAAGCCGAAATAGACCAGCATGTGGCGGCCCTGGTAATCGGCCTGGGTGACCGGGCGGCCGGTATGGTCGGTCAGCGAGAACGGACCGCCGATCAGGGCCGTGCCGGTCTGGGTGCCGCCCCGGGTGCCGCCGGGCAGCTGGGAGACCTGCCACCAGACGATCCCGGCGGCGATCAGCAGGCCGATCAGGGTGCCGACGGCGAGGCGGATGAGGCGTTGGTTCATTGTCCTGACTGCGGTTGCATGGAGCGGGGCGAACAGGCCGGGCGATTCACACCTTGACCGGGTTATCTGTTCCGGCCGAGGGTAGGGCACAGCGGGACCAATCGCCGCAGCCTTGTCGCCCTTCAGCATTCCTTTAAGGCACCGCCGGGTGCCAGTCCATGAGGATCGGACCATGAAGATCGGAATTGTCGGAGCCGGTTTCGTCGGAAGCGCCGCTGCCTACGCGATGGTGATGCGGGGCGTCGGCACGGAAATCGTCCTGGTCGACCGCAACCGCGACTTGGCGGCGGCGCAGGCCGAGGACATCCTGCACGCGACGCCGTTCGCCTATCCCATGCCGGTCAACGCCGGCGACTATGGCGATCTGGCCGGGTCGTGCGTGGTGGTCCTGGCGGCCGGCGCCAACCAGCGGCCCGGCGAGACCCGCCTGGAACTGCTGGAGCGCAACGCCGCCGTCTTCGGCGAGATCATCCCCCAGGTCCTGTCGAGCGCGCCCGGCGCGATCCTGCTGATCGCGACCAATCCGGTCGACGTCATGACCCAGGTCTCGCTGGACATCGCCCGCCGCACTCGGCCCGACATGCCGGCCGGACGGGTGATCGGCTCCGGCACCATCCTGGACACCGCCCGGTTCCGGGCGCTGCTGGGCCGGCACCTGGGTATCTCGCCGAAATCGGTGCATGCCCACGTGCTGGGGGAGCACGGCGACAGCGAGGTGCTCCACTGGTCCGGAGCGGACGCCGGGGCGATGCCGGTCGCGGAGTTCGCCGAGCAGGTCGGCCGGCCGCTGACCGACGCCGTCCGCGCGGAGATCGACGAGGGCGTGCGCGGCGCCGCCGGCCGGATCATCAAGGGCAAGGGCGCCACCTGGTACGGCATCGGCGGCGGGTTGGCGCGCATCGCCCAGGCGATCTCCGACGACGAGCGCGCGGTCGTCACCTGCTCGACCGTCAACCCGGAGGTGGCCGGGGTCGAGGCCGTGGCGCTGTCCCTGCCGCGCATCCTGGGTATCGACGGCGTGATCGGGACGCTGCGGCCGACCCTGGACGAGGGGGAGACGAAGGCGCTGGCGCGGAGCGCCGGGATCCTGAAGGAAGCCGTGTCGAAGCTCGGACTAGGATAGATCCGACGGCCGTTCCGCGCGCTTCCGGCTGCCGCACCCGCCGCCCGGCGGTAACGGCCCTGGCGTCGGCGAAGACCCAGGGCCCCCTTGCAACCCGGCCGACCCCTGCAATACACTGCGGCCGTCCGGGCGAGAAGCCCGCAGGCATGGAATCGGCAGTGGGCATGCGCTTCACACGGGTCTTTGCGGCCGTGCTGTTCAGTCTCCTCCTCGGCTGGGGAGGCGCCGTCATGTCCGGTGCCGCCGCTTCCGTCGCGCCCCATCCTGCCGTGTCTTCGGGCGAAAGCGCCGGGGACGGTTGCGACGAGCGGCCGGGGCACCACGGGTACTCGGTGCCGGGGCACCACGGGTACTCGGGGAATCATAAACACCACGATCATCGGACCGAGGGCGACCACGGGGAGCATTCCAAACTCTCCCACCAGGGCTGCTGCGCGATGGCCTGCGGCATGTCGGCCCTGGAACCGGCCGATCCCGGGGTGAACCCCGTCGAGTGGACGTCCGTCCGCGTCCAGCCCCTGGCCGACGACGTGCTCCGGGACCGATCCGTCTCCCCCTTGCGGCGGCCCCCCAGACCCGCGGCCTGACGCCGACCTCCCCCCGCTTTACCGTTCCGGGCCTCCGCGCCCGGAAGCAGCCACTTTTCCATGTCTCTCCGGCGCCGATGGGGCCGGAGACGGAGGACACCCGACATGCGTCCGCATATCCGCACCCTGCATGCCGTCGCCGCCCTCGTGACCGGCGTCGGCCTCCTGGCCGCTTCGGCCGCGGCTGTCGCCGCCCCCGGCAAGGCCGGCCACACACATGATACCGCCGCTATCGGCGAGCCCGCGAAGGCGACCGCCAAGACACGCACCGTCCAGGTCGAGATGGGCGACAACTACTACGAGCCTGGGACCATCGCGGTGAAGGCCGGGGAGACCGTCCGCTTCGTCGTCAGGAACACGGGCGAGTTCCTGCACGAGTTCAACATCGGCACCGCGGCGATGCATGCGGCCCACCAGAAGGAAATGGCCATGATGGTGGACCACGGCATGCTGACTGAGACCGGCGTGAACGAGGAGATGATGAAGATGGATCACTCCGGCATGCCGGACATGGGCCATTCCATGAAGCACGACGACCCCAACAGCGTCCTCGTGGAGCCCGGCCAGACCGGGGAACTGGTCTGGAAGTTCTCCAGGCAGGCGACGATCGAGTTCGCCTGCAACATGCCGGGCCACTACGAGTCCGGGATGGTCGGCAAGGTCGCGTTCCAGCGCTGAGGGAGGACGGCCCATGCACGAGGCATCGCGCGGCCTTTCCCGCCGCGCCGCCCTCAGGCTCGCCGGAGCGGCGGGCCTGGCGGGCATCGTCACGGTCCATCCCGGCCGCCGCGTCTTCGCGGCCGCCGACCAAAGCCTGGACCTTGCCGTCGAACGGACCCGCATCACGATCGACGGCGAGACCAGCGGCGCCATTTCCATCGGCGGCTCGATCCCCGCGCCCACGCTGCGCTGGCGCGAGGGTCAGGAGGTGGTCGTCCACGTGACCAACCGGCTGGACGAGGCGACCTCCATCCACTGGCACGGCCTGCTGCTCCAGGGCGTCATGGACGGCGCGCCGGGCTTCAACGGCTACCGGCCGATCGGCCCCGGCGAGACCTACACCTACCGGTTCAAGCTCCGCCAGGCCGGCACCTACTGGTACCACAGCCACTCCGCCTCCCAGGAGCAGGAGGGCATGTACGGCGCCATCGTGATCGAGCCCGCCGGGCGCGATCCCGTCCGGACCGACCGCGACTACGTCGTGCTGCTTTCCGACCACACGCCCGAAGCGCCCGAGTCCGTGCTGCGCAAGCTCAAGGTCAGCGAAGGCTATTACAACAACGGCAGGCGCACCCTGGTCGACTTCTTCCGGGACGCCCGGCGCGACGGCCTGGGCGCCACGATCGACGACCGCCTCGCCTGGGGCGGGATGCGCATGGACGCCACCGACCTCGCCGACGTGACCGGATACCGGTTCCTGGTCAACGGCAAGGGCCCGAAGGACAACTGGACCGCCGTCTGCGACCCCGGCGAGCGGGTACGGCTCAGGGTCGTCAACGGTTCGGCCATGTCGATCTTCGACGTCCGCATCCCCGGCCTGGCCATGACCGTGGTCGCGGCCGACGGGCAGAACGTGGTGCCGGTGAAGGTCGACGAGTTCCGCATCGGCGTCGGCGAGACCTACGACGTCATCGTCATGCCGACCGGGGACAAGCCTTTCACCTTTTTCGCCGAGCCGATCGACCGCACCGGCTTCGCCCGGGCGACGCTCGCCTCCCGGGAGGGTCTGGAGGGCGATATCCCCGAGCGGCGCCCCCGCGCCATCCTGACCATGGCCGACATGGCCATGGCCCATGGCGGCATGGACCATGGCTCGATGGATCACGGCACCATGGACCATGGTTCGATGAACCAAGGCGCCATGGCCGGCATGGACCACGGTTCCATGCCCGGAATGGACCATGGCGCCATGCAGGGCATGGATCACGGTGCCGCGGCACGCCCGGAACGCGCGGTCGGCTGGGCCGACGCGGGGACGCCTCCGGGGACAAAGGCCCTCTCCTACGCGGACCTGAAGTCGTTCTCGAAGGCCAGGGACCGGCGCGAGCCCTCCCACGAGATCGAGATCCAGCTCACGGGCATGATGTCGCGCTACATCTGGACCCTGAACGGCCGGAAGTTCGACGAGGGTGCCGCGATCCGGGTCGCTTACGGCGATCGGATCCGGATCCGCTTCGTCAACACGACCATGATGGCCCACCCGATGCACCTGCACGGCATGTTCGTCGAGCTGGAGAACGGCCAGACGGACCGGATGCCCCGGAAGCACGTCGTGCTCGTGCCGCCGGGCCAGGTCACCACGGTCCAGCTGACCGCCGACGAGCCCGGCGAGTGGCCCCTCCACTGCCATCTCCTCTACCACATGGCCTCGGGCATGATGACGCGGTTCATCGTCGAACCCCGCACGGCGAGCCTCTGATGCGGGGATCAGTATGCGAATGACGAAGACAAGCCTCCGGACGGCGGCGCTCGCGGCGGGATCCGTCCTGCTGGCGCTGTCGGCGGTCCCGTCGCGCGCCGCCGCGCAGGAACACGGCGGACCCCGGGACGCGGACCAGGCCGAGCAGTTCCACGAGGAGCCGCCGATCCTCTCGACTCTCCTCATCGACCGGCTGGAGCATCGCTGGCGGGACGGCGAGAACTCGATCGACTGGGAGGTGCAGGGCTGGATCGGCGGAGACACCAACAAGGCCTGGTTCAACGCCGAAGGCAGCAAAGCCGTGGACGGGGAGGTGGAGGAAGCGGAATTCCAGCTCCTCTACAGCCGCATGACGTCGGAGTTCTGGGACCTCCAGGCCGGCATCCGGCACGACGTTCGTCCCCGGCCGCAGACGACCTATGGGGTGGTCGGGTTCCAGGGAGTGGCGCCGTACTTCTTCGACGTGACCGCCCAGCTCTTCGTCAGCGAGGACGGCGACTTCAGCGCCCGCCTGGAAGCCGAGTACGACCTGCTCATCACGCAGAAGCTCGTCCTGCAGCCGGTCGCCGAGATCAACGTCTCGGCCCAGCGGGTCCGGGAGCTCCATGTCGGTCCCGGCTTCAACGACGTGGAGCTGGGATTGCGCCTGCGCTACGAGGTCGTCCGCGAGTTCGCTCCCTACATCGGCGTGAACTGGGAACGGAAGCTGGGCGAGACCGCCGACATCGCCCGGGACCATGGCGAGGACCCGAGCGACCTGTCCTTCGTCACCGGCGTGCGGTTCTGGTTCTAGGGTTCCTGCACTCCGGTTCCGCTGAGTAGGCTCGCCGTAAGTCGGCCTGTGCCAAAGGCCGGCTTACGGCATTCCGCACCGTCGGAAGGTCAGGAGAGCAGCGGCATCATCGCGGCCACCAGCGGGTGGCGGACGATGTCCTGGGTGGTCAGGCGGACGATGGCGACGTCGTCCAGCGGGTCGAGCCGGCGCACGGCCTCCTCCAGGCCGGACATGCCGGGCAGCAGGTCGGTCTGGTCGGGATCGCCGGTGATCACCATGGTGGAATGCCAGCCCAGCCGGGTCAGCAGCATCTTGATCTGCTGGAACGTCATGTTCTGCGCCTCGTCCACGATGACGAAGCTGCGCGAGATCGTCCGTCCGCGCATGTACGCGAGGGGGGCGATCTCGACCGTACCGTCCTTGGTCATCTGGCGCACCTGGCGGGCGCCCAGCCGGTCGGACAGCGCGTCGTAGATCGGACGCATCCACGGGTCCATCTTCTCGTTGATGTCGCCGGGCAGGAAGCCCAGGCTCTCGCCCGCCTCGACGACCGGCCGGGTGATCACGATGCGCGTCACCCTGCCGGCGCTCATCGCCTCGACCGCCTTGGTGACGGCCAGATAGGTCTTGCCGGTCCCCGCGGGCCCGACCGCCAGCGTCAGCGCATGGGTATCGATCGCCGCCATCAGCGCTTCCTGGTTGGACGTGCGCGGCTTCACCGTCTTCAGGTAGCTCTGTTCGCGGAAGCCGTCCTCGTCGGCTTCGGTGAGAGCCACGACCCGGGCCGAGGAAGCGGTGCGTTTTGCCATGGTGCGTCGTCCTTTCCCTTCGCTGGCATCCTGGTTGAGGGGATCCCAGGCGCTGCATGTGTCAAACGGGGCTCTCATCGATCACCTCCTGCTGCCGAAGCGGCGTTGGGCCATGTCGTTCTCCTGGACCGTTGAAACCGGCTTTGGGGACTTGAAGGCGGGCACAAAAAAACCTCCCGGACGGGAGGTTCGATCGTGCATTCGGCTGACGCGTGGCGGCGGATGGCTGTCCGGCGGCGGCGAAGCGTTGGTGCCCCGCATGTTGGATCCGCGATGCTTCTCGACGGGTCGGACAAGGGAAGAAGCTCCTGTCGTCTGTGTCAGCCTTGGTGTCACCGAGGATAACCGTCAAATTCGTGCTTTGTCGCCGTTATTTCGTGGGGCCAATAAAAAATTCATCTACATGTTGCGGGTTACCCACCCCGCGCCCGCTCTGGCGACGCCGGCATGGCGTCCGCGCGCTTGTTTGCCTATGCTGGCGCCACGATGTCGTACTCGGGGGTGACGGGGGTAGGCATGGCGAGCAGGTTCACGTCGATCTGGAACGAGAAGAAGCCGGTGGCCGGGACGGCGCGGTCTGCCGCCCGTCCCGTCCGCGGCCGTGCAGGCGTGGCAAGCGGCGCCGCGGACAGCGAAAGCGGCGACGAAGGCGACGACTCGGCGGCGCGATCCCTTCGGGCTCTCAAGGTGATGCTCGACCGCGGGTTGATGACCGAGGCGGAGTATGAGCAGCGCAGGGCGGCCCTCGCGGGGGGAGCCTCGGAACGGCCTTCCGACGGCGGCTGAATGCCTGTCCGGGCCATGTCGGAGATTCGCCGAAAAGTGAAGATATCGGCACCATAATTTGTAGTTTTTGAGGCACAGACCCCAAGAATTGGGCTATGGTCCGCAGTCGAGCCCGGCCGCGGGGCTGGTGGCGGAAATATCCGCGGGTTATGGTTAACTAGACGCTTGCACTTCGGGGCCATGGCTCGCTAGAAGGAGTAGCCATTTTCTCGATTTTCGTAGGGGCGGCCGATTTCAACCCGTGGGGCCAGGGCAGGGGACGGCGGTGCCGGACGCCTGCCGGGCGGCGGTCATCATGATAAGTGGTAGGGGTTTGTGAGAAGCACCAGTCAGATTTCGGAACGTGACGCGCCGTTCCAACTCAGGGGCAACAGCTTCACCGTCATGGTGTTGAAGCTGATGGCTCCCGATGACCCGTCGTTTTTCCCCCAACTGCTGAGCAAGATCCGCCAGGCGCCGAACTTTTTCCGGAACGCCCCGGTGGTGCTCGACCTCGAGGACCTGGAGGAAGGCGCCGGCCCCGCCGACTTCATCGATTTCGTCGTCACCCTGCGCCAGAACAGCCTGATCCCGGTCGGCATCCAGGGCGGCACGCCGGCCCAGCAGGCCGCCGCGTTCGAGGCCGGGCTGACGGTCATGCCGACCGGCCGCCCGAGCCGCGAGCCGGAGCGCGATTTCCAGCGGCCGGCACCCGGACGGGCGCCGACCGACCCGCTGCCGCCGCGCACCCCCGCGCCGATGGCCGAGGCGGCGCCGGAGTTCCAGAAGACTACCATGATCATCACCGAGCCGGTGCGCTCGGGCCGGCAGATCTACGCCGCGCGCGGCGACCTGATCGTGCTGGGGCCGGTCAGCGCCGGGGCCGAGTTGCTGGCCGACGGCAACATCCATGTCTACAGCTCGCTGCGCGGACGCGCGCTGGCGGGCATCTCCGGCGATACCGCCGCCCGCATCTTCTGCCACAGCCTGGAGGCGGAACTGGTATCGATCGCCGGGCTCTATCGGGTCAGCGAGGATTTGGACGCTTCGGTGTTCAAGAAGCAGGTTCACATATATCTGGATGACGGATATCTGCGCATGGATCCGTTGTCATGAGCCGCGGCAAAGAAACAAGTTCGCAATCAACATCGAAGAGTGGAGAGGCTTCCTTGGCCAAGGTAATCGTTATGACATCGGGCAAGGGCGGCGTGGGCAAGACCACGTCGAGCGCTGCCTTCGCCACTGGGCTGGCCCTGCGCGGGTTCAAGACCGTTGTCATCGACTTCGACGTCGGTCTGCGGAACCTGGACCTGATCATGGGCTGCGAGCGCCGGGTGGTGTTCGATTTCGTCAACGTCATCAACGGCGAGGCCAAGCTCAACCAGGCCCTGATCAAGGACAAGCGGGTCGAGAATCTGTTCATCCTGCCGACCAGCCAGACCCGCGACAAGGACGCGCTGACCAAGGAAGGCGTGGAGAAGATCCTCGACGAGCTGAAGAAGGACTTCGACTACATCCTGTGCGACAGCCCGGCCGGCATCGAGAAGGGCGCCCTGATGGCGCTGTACTTCGCCGACCACGCGATCATCGTGACCAACCCGGAAGTCTCGTCGGTGCGCGACAGCGACCGCATCCTGGGCGTGCTGGCTTCGAAGTCCCGCCGGGCGGAACTGAACCTGGAGCCGGTGCAGGAGCATCTGCTGCTGACCCGCTACGATCCGGAGCGCGTCGAGCGCGGCGACATGCTGAAGGTCGACGACGTGCTCGAGATCCTGGCGATCCCGCTGCTGGGCGTCGTGCCGGAGAGCCCGGCCGTGCTGCGCGCCTCCAACATCGGCATGCCGGTGACGCTGGACGAGAAGAGCAACGCGAACCACGCCTACACCGACGCGGTCGCCCGCTTCCTGGGCGAGACGGTCGAGCACCGTTTCATGAAGCCGGAAAAGAAGGGCTTCCTGGATCGTCTCCTGCGGAGGACCGCATGAGCATCTTCAACTTCTTCCGGCAACCTCCGCGCAAGTCGGTCGCCGACGAGGCAAAGGAACGCCTCCAGATCGTCCTTGCGCACGAGCGTGCCGCCGGGTCCAGCCCGGATTATCTGCCGATCCTTCAGCGGGAACTGCTGGCGGTGATCGCCAAGTACGTGCAGATCGACGAGAAGAAGGTCGAGGTCAGCTTCGAGCGTGGGGGTGACTACTCCACGCTCGAGGTCAACATAGAGCTGCCGCCGCCGACGGGGGACAAGGCCCGGGCGCGCGGCGGTGCCGCCGCGGCGGCCGCGAAGCAGGCCTGAAGCCCTGCTGGCCGGGTAATGCCGGCCGGTTGTGGCCAGGATGCCCCAACCTACCGAATGGCTCGATCCCGTCGAGCGGCGCGCCGCCCGATCCGGGTGCGCGTTCGACCCGGCCCACCCCGTTGGACAGCCTTGCCCGCCCGGACGGTCATACCGGGAAGTTGTCGATCAACCGGGTGCGTCCGATGAAGGCGGCGGCTAGGATCCTCGCCGGCCGGTCGGCCACCTCCAGCGGCTCCAGGGATGCGGCATCGCAGACGGCCAGATAGTCGATCCGGTCGAACCCGGCTTCCCTCAGCCGCTCCAATCCCCACTCGATCTCGCTCCGGCACCGCGTCGGATCGGCCCCGATGCGTTCCGCCATGGCGAACAGGACGCCGTTGAGCTGGCGCGCGATGGCGAGCTGGTCGGCGGACAGGTAGGCGTTGCGCGACGACAGCGCCAAGCCGCTCTCGTCCCGGACGGTGGCCGCCCCCTCGATCAGGACGGGGATGTCGAGGTCGCGCACCATGCGGCGGATCACCTGGAGCTGCTGGTAATCCTTCTCGCCGAACACGGCGACGTCGGGCAGGCATTGCAGCAGAAGCTTGGACACGACGGTCGCCACCCCGTCGAAATGACCGGGGCGCAACGGGCCGCACAGCCCGTCGGTCAGCCCTGCGACATGGACCGTGGTGGCGAAGCCGTCGGGGTACATCTCGCCCACGTCGGGCGCGTAGAGCAGGTCGGCGCCCACGGTCTCCAGCTTGGCGGCGTCGGAGTCCTCCTGCCGCGGGTACTTGGAGAAGTCCTCGTTGGGTCCGAACTGGGTCGGATTGACGAAGACGCTGACCACCACGTGGTCCGCCCCCCGGCGGCGGGCGGCCTGGACCAGGCTCAGGTGCCCCTCGTGCAGGGCGCCCATGGTCGGGACAAGCCCGACCTTCTCCCCGGCGGCGCGCCACCGCGCGACCTGGGCGCGCAGGCCGGCCACGGTCCGGACGGTGGTCAGTTTCTCAGGCATCGGGCGTGCTCCCGCTGGGTTTTGGGGCGAAGACGTGTTCGGGACCGGGGAACCGGCGGGTGCGCACTTCGTCGGCGTAGGCCTGCGCGGCTGCCGAGACCTGGGGACCCAGCTCGGCATAACGCTTGACGAATTTCGGGGTGAAGTCGCTGAACAGGCCGACCAGATCCTCGGTCACCAGGATCTGCCCGTCGCAGGCCGGCGAGGCGCCGATGCCGATGGTCGGGACGGGCAGATCGGCTGTCAACTGGCGGGCCAGGGTCTCGACCGTGCCCTCGATCACCAGGGCGAAGGCGCCGGCCTCCGCGATGGCGAAGGCGTCGGCCGCGATCGCGTTGCTCTCCTGCCCGCTGCGGCCCCGCGCCCGGTAGCCGCCGAGCACGTTGACCGATTGGGGCGTCAGGCCGACATGGCCCAGCACCGGGATGCCGCGCTTCGTCAGGAACTCGACGGTGGGGGCCATCTCGACGCCGCCTTCCAGCTTGACCGCGGCGCAGCCGGTCTCCGCCATGACGCGCGCCGCGGCTCGGAAGGCGGCTTCGGCGGATTCCTGGTAAGAGCCGAACGGCAGGTCCACGACGACGCAGGACAGGGCCGAGCCGCGCATCACGGCGGCGCCGTGGGCGATCATCATGTCGAGCGTTACCGGCAAGGTGCTGTCCATCCCGTAGAGGACCATGCCCAGGCTGTCGCCGACCAGCAGCATGTCCACGTGGGCGTCGAGCTGCCGGGCCATGGGCGTGGTGTAGGCCGTCAGCGATACGATCGGCGTGCCGCCCTTTCGGGCGGACAGCTCGGGCACGCTGATGCGCCGGCGGCGGCCGGGGACACTCATGGCGGGCTTCCCCTCTGTCGGGTTCGGTTCCAGGTCCAGGATCCTGCTTGTGCGCCTAAATATAATGCCGGGACCGTGGCGTCACGATGATTGGATGGATGGGCCTGGAATTCGGCGGCAATTCCCGCCTTGCGGAAGGACGAGGGCGGCCGGAACGTACCTGGATACGCATCGCGTGCCGTCCGCGCCGGATTGTGTCAGCATGGGGGCAAGCAACGGCACCAGGGAGTGGACGATGTTTCTCGACGAGACGGCGTCGATCGACCGGAACGAACCCAGGCTCGGCTACGGCGTGGCGGTGACCGACATCGATGGCGACGGCGCCTTCGAGTTCATCGTCGCCGGTCATGGCTGCGCGAACCTGGTGCTGAAATGGGACGGGCGCCGGCTGGTCGACATCGCGGACCCCGTCCTGGCCGACGCGACCCGCCAAGCCATAGGCCTGTGCGCCGCCGATGCCGACGGCGACGGGCGCGAAGAGCTGTACGTGCTGAATTCGGAAAGCTTCTCCGGCCCGAAGCGGTTCGGCGACAGGCTGTTCGCCTGCTTCGGCAAGCGCTGGCTGGACCTGTTCGGGCAGCCGGAGAATTTCGGCGCGATCAACCAGACGGCCGGGCGTTCGGTCGCCTGCATCGACCGGTCGGGCACCGGCAGGTACGGCTTCGTCGTCGCCAGCCACGGCGGGCGGTTCAGGCTGTACGAGCTGGACCGGCGCGGGCGCGCGTCCGACAGGGCGGAGGAGGCCGGCATCGACCTGGCGGCGGCGGGCCGCGGGCTGCTCAGCCTGCCGCTGGTGTCGGAGCACATGGACATCTTCGCCGCCAACGAGCACGGCCCGAACTTCCTGTTCCGCAACCTGGGCGACGGGACCTTCGAGGAGATCGCGGAGGATTGGGGGGTGGTCGATCCCACCGGGAACGGGCGCGGCGTCGCGGTGCTGGATGCCGACGGCGACGGGCTGTTCGACCTTGTCTGCGGCGATTGGGAAGGGCCGCACCGGCTGTTCCTCCAGCGGGGCGGCGGTGGCTTCGTCGAGTCGGCTCCCGCCGCCATGGCGGAACCGTCGCGCGTCCGCACCGTGCTCGCGGCCGATTTCGACAATGACGGGTTCGAGGAGATCCTCTTCAACAATTTCGGCGAGCCGAACCGTCTGTTCGCCTGGACCAACGAGCGCTGGACCGAAGCCGAGATCGGCGACGCGGAGGAGCCTATGGGCTTCGGCACTGGCGCCGCGGTCGCGGACATCGACGGCGACGGAAGGCTGGAGCTCCTGGTCTCCCACGGCGAGTCGGCGCCGCAGCCGCTGACGTTCTACCGCCCCTATCCGACGGACAACGGCTGGCTCAGGGTCATGCCCCTGACCGCCGCCGGCGCCCCGGCGCGCGGCGCCCTGGTGACCTGCACGGCGCGCGGCCGGACCCAGCGGCGGGCGATCTGCGCCGGCAGCGGCTATCTCTGCCAGATGGAGCCGGTCGCCCATTTCGGGCTCGGGGCCGTCCATTCCGTCGACCGGGTGGAGGTGCGCTGGCCCGACGGCGCGGTGCGGGTGATCGAGCATCCCCATGTCAACCGGATGATCCGGGTGGAGCATCCCGGCCGGTGACAGGCGGGCTCCGGGAACCGGTTGACGCTGGTCAGCGCCGGAGAATGGAATAGACTGTAACCGATCGCAGACGCGTAATGGAGAAGACCCTTGGCCATAGCCAATCCCTACCTGATGTTCCTCGGCGATGCGCCGGATCAACTGGCCGCCAAGACCGCCGACGGCGTGGCGCGCTGGCGCCGTGACTGGTGCGTCGGCCAGTTGCGCCTGGACGGCTGCAAGGCCGACCTGGGGCTTCCGGACAAGAGCCTGGAGGAGGCGGCCGCGGAAGGGGCCAGGACCCTGATCATCGGCGTCGCCAACCGGGGCGGGCGCTTCGCCGCGAGCTGGCAGGAAACCATGCTGAAGGCCCTGGACCTGGGCATGGACATCGCCAGCGGGCTGCACAACAAGATCACCGATCTGCCCTCCGTCGCGGCCAAGGCCAAGGAGCTGGGCCGCTCGCTCCACGACGTGCGCCACCCGACCCGCGAGTTCGACATCGGCACCGGCGAACGCCGCCCGGGCAAGCGGCTGCTGGCGGTCGGCACCGACTGCTCGATCGGCAAGATGTTCACGGCGCTGGCCTTCGAGAAGGAGATGCGGGCGCGCGGCATGAACGCCGATTTCCGGGCGACCGGGCAGACCGGCATCCTGATCGCGGGCGACGGCGTCTCGGTCGACGCGGTGGTCTCGGACTTCGTCTCGGGCGCGGTGGAATACCTCACCCCGGCCAACGATCCCGACCACTGGGATGTGGTGGAGGGGCAGGCCTCGCTGCTCCATCCCAGCTATGCCGGCGTGACGCTGGCGCTGGTCCACGGCTCCCAGCCCGACGTGATGGTGATGTGCCACGAGCCGACCCGGCCGCACATGCGCGGCCTGCCGAACCGCAAGGTTCCGGACATCCAGGATTGCATCGTGGCGCACGAGGCGGCGGCGCGGGTGACCAATCCCGATGCAAGGGTGATCGGGTTCAGCGTCAATACCGCGGCCATGGACCAGTCCGCCGCCGAGACCTACCTGAAGCAGCTGTCCGACCGCTTCGGCATGCCGGCGGTGGATCCCGTCCGCATGGGCGTCGGCCCGATCGTCGACCTGCTGGGCTGAGGCCATGGCAGCGCCGAGCGCGAAGCGCACTCTGACCGTCCGCCGCGAGATCTTCCCGATCCGCGGCACCTTCCGCATTTCCCGAGGGGCCAAGACCGAGGCCCACGTGGTCGTCGCCGAGATCGACGACGGCGGCACCGTCGGCCGGGGCGAGTGCGTGCCCTATGCCCGTTATGGCGAGAGCATCGACGGGGTCGCGGCCCAGATCGAGAGCGTCGCCGACGCGATCGCCGCCGGGATGGAGCAGGAGGAGCTGCTGGAAGCCTTGCCGCCGGGTGCCGCCCGCAACGCGGTGGACTGCGCGCTGTGGGACCTCGCCTGCAAGCTGACCGGGCAGCCGATCTGGCAGGTGGCCGACCTGGACGCGCCGCTGGCTCCGGTCGTGACCGCCTACACGTTGAGCCTCGACACGGTGGAGAACATGGCGGCGGCGGCGCGCGCTTCGGCTCACCGGCCCTTGCTCAAGCTGAAGCTGACGGGGGACGGCGACCTGGAGCGGGTGACGGCGGTGCGGGAGAACGCGCCCGACGCCCGGCTGATCGTCGATGCCAACGAGGGCTGGACTCTCGAACACCTGAAGCGCTTCGGCGACGCCTTCGCCCGGCTCCAGGTCGAGCTGATCGAGCAGCCGCTGCCGGCCGGACAGGACGACGCCCTGCTGGGCTTCGACTGCCCGGTGCCACTGGGCGCCGACGAGTCGTGCCACGACCGTTCGACCCTGGACGAGCTGCGTGGCAAGTACGGGGTGGTCAACATCAAGCTGGACAAGACCGGCGGCCTGACCGAGGCGCTTCGGTTGAAACGCGCCGCCGAGGAGGCGGGGTTCGACATCATGGTCGGCTGCATGCTGGCGACCTCGCTCGCCATGGCGCCGGGGGTGGTGATCGCGCAGGGCGCCAAGCTGGTCGATCTCGACGGGCCGCTGTGGCTGGCGCGGGACCGGGAGCCCGGCCTCCGCTACGAGGGCGAGACCGTCTTTCCGCCGGAGGCCGGCCTATGGGGGTGACGCGCGACGATCTGGGAAAGCGCATCGACCAGGCCATGGGCCGGACGAGGGCCGACCTCGTGATCAAAGACACCCGCTTCCTCAACGTGGTGACCGGCGAGATCGCCTCGGGCGACATCGCCGTCTGCGGCGACGTGATCGTCGGCACCTACGAGAGCTATGACGGGGAGGTGGTGATCGACGGGCGGGACCGCATCGCGGTCCCGGGCTTCATCGACACCCATGTCCATTGCGAGAGCACCCTGGTCACGCCGGCCGAGTTCGACCGGTGCGTGCTGCCGCGCGGGACGACGACCGCCGTCTGCGACCCGCACGAGATCTGCAACGTGCTGGGCGAGGAGGGGCTGAGATACTTCCTCGACAGCTCGGTCGGGCTGGCCATGGACCTGCGGGTCCAGCTCTCCTCCTGCGTCCCGGCGACCGAGCTGGAGACCTCGGGCGCCCGGCTGGAGGCGGAGGACCTGGTCCGCCACCGCGGCCACCCCCAGGTGATCGGCCTCGCGGAATTCATGAACTTCCCCGGCGTGCTGCACAAGGACCCCAAGGTGCTGGACAAGCTGGCGGCGTTCCAGGGCGGCCATATCGACGGGCACAGCCCGCTGGTGACGGGCCGCGACCTCAACGCCTACCTGTCCTGCGGCATCCGGAACTGCCACGAGACGACCGGGGTCGAGGAGGCGCGGGAAAAGCTGCGGAAAGGCATGCAGGTGCTGATCCGCGACGGCAGCGTATCGAAGGACGTCAACACGCTGGCCCCGATCATCGACGCCATGACCTCCCCGTTCCTGGGCTTCTGCACCGACGACCGCAATCCGCTCGACATCGCCGAGGAAGGCCATATCGACCACCTGATCCGGCGCTCGATCGCCTTGGGCGCGCCGGTCGAGTCGGTCTACCGCGCGGCGACCTGGTCGGCGGCGCGGGGCTTCGGGCTGACCGACCGCGGGCTGATCGCGCCGGGGTTCCGGGCCGACATCGCGCTGCTGGACGACCTGGAGGACTGCCGGGTCGGCCAAGTCGTCCGCAGCGGCCGGGTGGTCGGGCCGGAGACCTTCGCGGGCCGGACCATCGTGCCGCCGGTCGGGCTGGGCTCGATCCGGCTGGACCCGGTGACGCCCGAGGTCTTCAGGACCCCCTCGGGTGGCCCGTCCGGTCCGGTGATCGGGCTGATCCCGGGAAAGATCCTGACCGAGCACCTGACCGCGAGCCTGCCCTACCGTGACGGCGAGCGGCACCCGGACCCGGAGGCGGACATCCTGAAGGTCTGCGTGCTGAGCCGTCACGACACCAATCGCAATGTCGGCCGAGGCTTCGTCAAGGGTTTCGGGCTGAAGCGCGGCGCGCTGGCGTCCAGCGTCGGGCATGACAGCCACAACGTGATCGTCGTGGGTGCCGACGATGCCGACATGGCGGTGGCGGTCAACCGGCTGATCGAGCTCCAGGGGGGCTTCGTCGCCGTGCTGGACGGGCAGGTGGTCGGCGAACTGGCGCTGCCCCTGGCCGGGCTGATCAGCGACCGGACCTTCGAGGAGGTCGAGCACCTTCTGACGGCACTCCGCGCCGCCGTCCGCGGCATGGGCTGCCCCCTGGCCGAACCCTTCCTGCAACTGGCCTTCCTGCCCCTGCCGGTGATCCCGCACCTGAAGATCACCGACATGGGGTTGGTGGACGTCGACCGGTTCGAACTGATTCCGGCGTGAGCGGGGATGCCGGTCAGACCCTGACCATTTCCGGCGGGATGAGATCGTGGTTAGCCAAGTGGCTCTTCGCCGTCAGCACGGAGACGCCGAAATGCTCTGCAGCCTCCTCCATCCGGTCGTCCGAGTAGTCGCCGCCCATGAACGAGTCCAGCGCCTTGATCGGGCACAGGAGTTCCGCAGCGAATGCGCGTTGCATCTTCTGGCGGACCGTCTTCGTTCTGGTCGCCGGAAGCCAAGCGTCCGATTCCGGGGCTGTCAGGTGGTCGGCCAGGAAGCGCGCGGCTTCGAACCGGATGCCCGGAGCGTTCCGTTTTCCAAAGACCAGTTTGAGGTGAGCGCCGTCGTCTTCCCGTACAGCCAAGCCGAACGGGATGCCGGGGTTATGGGCCGAGTCCGGCAGGAATGCCTTCTTCGGAGCATCCAAGAGCCTCGCCAGATCCTCGTTGGAAATGCCGTCGCTCGGTAGCCGCCAAGCTTTCCGGGCCGCGCCGGCAAGGCTCCTGCCCCAGTCCCACGGGGGCGTCCCATCTGGAACGCCATGCTGACGCAACGCGGAAGGGAGGTCTACGGCCACCCGGACGCCTTTCCCATGCGCCGCTACGACCGTCTTTCTGATGGCATCCTCGATCCCGGTCGCGCTCCCGGACAAGGCGGGCGCGATCTCGTCCAATGCAGCCTCCCCGGCTTCGCCGGAAAGATCCAGCAAGTGGGCAAGTATCTCCTCCGGCGCCTCGTCCGGATCGTATCCAAGGCGCGCCTCCAAGCGGCGCCGGACACTTTCCGCCGGATCGCCGCGCTCGGCCTTGACCTCTTCCCAGAGCGTGGACAGGTCCCGACCGACGCCGCCGCAAGTGTCCAGGCGGGCAATCACCTCAGCCACGAAATCATCTACGGCCGCTTCGAAGGACGTCGCCGGCACTGCACACCGGAAATCGGACAGATAGCGAACCGGCTCCCCGGAGTTCTGCCGTGATGCATGGCATACCGCTTCCACGGTCGGTCCGTCGCTGGCGAAGGCCAAGCGCGGCCACAGAAAACCATGGCCCGCCGCCGCGACTTCGTGGGCCATGCGCCAGGACGGGGAGGGGACGCCGGTCGCAGGGTAAGGTTCCCAGCGAAGCCGCCACCAGTTTACCGCCAACCACATCGCCAAGGGATAGGCCGACACATGGACACGATCCTGGACCTCGTGCGACCAGTCGCTTTCAACCCGGGTCGCCACAAGTTCGTCGAAGGCGATGCGAAGCTTGGCGGCCGTCGCGCGATCCTCGGCTAGGCCGTGCCCGCATGCCTGCCATTGGGCATCGATAGCGAAACCTACCGGCATGTCGCCGCGCTCCATCTCTGTCGTACGCTGGCGGCCATGGGATCGTTATCACCCATGGAATAGCCATGATAGATGCCCTGGGTTTCATTCTCCAGGATCGCTTCGACGGGTTCACCGTTTTGAGCAACCGCCCAGATGTTCTTCGGCCAGTCACCTTTCATGGCGTCGCTGACCAACCCGTACGCGGCGCCCTGCTTCAAGAGGCGGGTGGCTTCGGCCCTGGTAAAGACTTTCGCCCTGTCGCACAATGTCTTGTGCTGGCGGCCATCGCTGGGTGGGTCTAGCCGGAAATCGCCTTGATTGCGCTTATGCATTGGATTGCCGCCGTATCCGACCTTGGTCGAAATGCCGTCCAACCAACATTTTTCCTCGGTCGTCAGAGGGGCGGGTCGGATCGACCGCTTCGGATTCACTGTGCGCTTGGACATCGCTTCGCTAGAAATCAGTTTATTGGGTAATTACAGAGATTTGCAACTCCACCACCGGCAAGGGTGATAATCATTCATATAACACTTTTTGGGTAATTCAAAAGTCAAATGGTGCCGCGGCAGGCTCCGCCGCGACACCTCGGCACTCTCATCCCGCCCGCTCCGCGGCCAGCTTCACGTCGGCGTGGAAGAGGGGTTCCTCGATGCGGTTGCCGCGCAGGATGTAGCTGGGATGGAAGGTCGGGATCACGATCGCGTCGGCGAACAGGCGGCAGGGGAGTTCCTGGCCGCGCAGCGCGGTGATGCCGCTCTGGCCGGTCAGCGCCCACATCGGCGTGCGGCCGAGCGCGATGATCACGGCGGGCTTCACCTCGGCCAGGGTCCGGCGCAGGTGCTCCACCTCGCCGGCGTACCGGGCGAGGCAGTAGTCGGAGGTGCCCATGGGACCCAGGTCCTCCGCGACCTCGACGCCCATCTTGCGCGCCTTGGTGCGGGACGAGAAGAAGTGGGTCACCTTGTTGCCCGGCGGCTGGTAGCGGAAGGTGTTGCCGATCAGGCAGGCGGCGCGCTCCAGCCCGACGGACTTCAGGTTCTCGTCCAGCAGCCGGCCGCTGGCGCCGACGAAGGGCTTGCCGGTGCGGGCCTCCTCGGCGCCGGGCGCTTCGCCGATGATGGCGATCCGGCGTCCGGCGGGGTCCTTGGCGGGATACTGGTAATCGACGAAAGGCAGCTCGGTCTCGGTACGCGGTTCAGTCACTGTGTCGGCTTTCGCAGCAGGTTGATCCGGGCCGGCTGGTCGAACCACCAGGCACCCTCCCGCCGCTCCCCCAAGGTTTCGAACAGCTCGCGCAGTTCCGCGTCGCGGGTGCGGATCAGCCTGGAACGGGTCGGATCGATGCCGGCCATGCGGTCGGCGAAGCTCTGGTAATCCTCGTGCTTCACCGGATTCAGGTAGAACAGTTCATCCACCTGTTCCAGCGCGTCCACGGTCTTCACCGCCGCATAGGCCAGGGCCCGGACCTCCGTCTCGTCGTCCAGGAGCCTGGTGAGCTGGAAATATCCGCCGGTCGGTTCCGGCTCGTTCACCAGGGCCAGGCCGCCTGGCTTCAGGACGCGCGCGGTCTCGCGCAGCGCCTTGCCCATGTGGGCTGCCGGCACATGGTGCAGGCTGTTCATGAAGACGACGGCGTCGGCGCTGTTGTCGGGCAGCGGCAGGTCCTCGCCCACGCCCTTCACGTAGCGCTCGCCCGCGACGGGTTCCGCCGCCCTGGCCTTGGAGAGCGCCTCGTCCAGGATCTCGATGCCGATGACATGGGCGCCGCGGCGTGCCAGCGCCCGAACCAGTGCGCCCTCGCCGCAGCCCACATCGACGATCCGGGCGCCCGCCAGCGGGATCAGGTCGGGAATCAGGTCCATCGCCTTCAGGCGTCGGGGCAGCGTGCTCCCGGTCGGCGTGTCCGTATGCTGGGCCATCGTGTCGGTTCCTCTCCGCGCTGCCATGTTGCAGGGCACTGACCATGGTAAACGGATTCTCCCCCGACAATAGCACCGGGGTACAGCGCAAGAAGGTCGAACGGATCGGCGGGCGGCTTGACGGGCGGTTCGACTCAGGCGCTCAGGTCGAGTCGGCCGCCGCCGGGACCCTGGCCGAGGGTGCGCGCGCGGGCGCCTGCCGCGGCCATGCTCTCGACGTTGCTCTGGTCGGCCGATTTCATCTCGGTCACGAAGGCGCTGGTGGCACCGGTGAGCGCCGGGACGCGGGCGCCCGGCTTGGTCGAGGCGTTGGTTTCCTGGACCGCCCGGCGGTCCTCGCCGACGATCGAACTGGTGATGCCGGTCAGCGGCTCCGTCTTGGCGTTGACCTTCATGCCGCCGTTGGTGTCGCTGACCTGCCGGTTGATCTCCTGGTTGAACGCCTGCGTCTGCGGCGTCAGGTCCCGCACCTTGGGCGCGGTGCGCATCAGCTCGGGTGAGATGGGGGAGGTGGAAACCACGGCGTCGCTCCAGGTCCAGCGATACACGGCCAAGTTATCGGATTTTTCAGGTTTTCGCCATAGTTCTTTATAAAGGGGTGTTTTGACGCATACCCATGCCGCGGGGAAAACGGTTGCGCATGTCGCCATCGGCAGGATACAGGAGAGCCAGCATCAAGAGTTGGGCTGGCGCCCGACACCAACCTGCCGACCCGGGCAAGGTGGTGGTCCCTTTCGGGGGACGATGCGGCCTGGACCGGCAATCAATCGGGAACGAGCCGCCGCGTCAGCCCTCCTCGGCACTTGAGCCAGGAGGGTTTATTCATGTCTGAACGCTTGCCGGTCGCTCCCGCGACCATTCCCCTGTGCGGCCCGGACGACAGCATCGAACTGATCACCGGCGGCAGCCGCGCCACCGCGCGGGAGCCCGACCGGTACGAGTGGGTCTTCGCCGCCGTCCACCGCGGCCTGGGCACCTGGACGCATCTCTACCTGGTCGTCGAGTCGCGCCGGCGCGGCCGGCCGGAGATCCATCTTCGCCTGGTGCTCCGCGGCGACCGTCTGGAGGAGGCGCGGCGGCGCGCCGTCGCCGACTGGTGGCGGCCGGTCGGCTGAGGGGATTCCCCGGAGACCGCGTCAGCGCAGCGCCGCGACCAGCCGGTCGATCTCCTCCTCCGTGTTGTAGTAATGGACCGAGGCGCGGACCATCTCGTCGAGGCCGCGCGCCTCCATGTCGAGCCGGGTCGAGGGGGCGGCCGTCACCGACACGTTGATGCCGCGCGCCGCCAGGTCGCGCTTGATCTCGGCGGCGGGGCGCGGGGCGGTGAAGGTGACGATGCCGCACCGGGTCTCGCCCAGGTCGCGCACCTCGTGGCCGGGCAGGGATGCCAGTCGGCCGCGCAGCAGGTCGGCAAGGCTCCTGATCCGCTCCCAGATGGCATCCAGGCCCCAGTTCAGCGCGTAGTCCACGGCGGCGCCCAGACCCATCCTGGCGGCGACGTTGCTTTCCCAATTCTCGAACCTCCGGGCGTCGGGGCGAAGCTCGTAGCGGTCGGGTGCCACCCAGGTGGCCGCGTGGTTGTCGATCATCGGCGGCTCCAGGCGCTCCAGCAGCCCCTTGCGCACATAGAGGAAGCCGGTGCCGCGCGGCCCGCGCAGGAACTTGCGCCCGGTCGCCGAAAGCATGTCGCAGCCGATTTCGTCCACGTCGATCGGCATCTGTCCCGCCGTCTGGCAGGCATCCAGCAGATAGGGGATGCCGCGGGCGCGGGCGATCCGCCCGACCGCCGCGGCGGGATTGACCAGGCCGCCGTTGGTCGGGATGTGGGTGATCGAGATCAGCTTCGCCGGTCCGCGCGCCTCGTCGTCCACGCTGTCCGCCAGGGCCGCCACGTCGAGCTGTCCCAGGGCGTCGTTGGGGATCACCTCGATGACCGCGCCGGTCTTCCGGGCGACCTGGAGATAGGGGATGAAGTTGCTCGAATACTCCGCCATCGCCGTCAGGATCCTGTCGCCGGGTTCGAACCGCAGCGAATAGAAGGCCATATCCCACCCCACCGTGGCGTTCTCCACCAGCGCCACCTCTTCCCGCCCGCAGCCGAGCAGGGCGGCGACCGAGTCGTAGACGCGCTCGATGCCGTCGCGGGCCTGCGCCTCCGCCTCGTAGCCGCCGATGCGGGCTTCCAGGTCCAGATGGGCGGCGACCGCGTCGAGCACCGGCTGCGGCGGCAGGGCGGCGCCTGCATTGTTGAAGTGGGTCACGTGACGGGTTCCGGGCGTCTCGGCCCGCGCCCGTTCCACATCGAAAGTCATCGCCGCCTCGGATCGCTTGTGTCGCTGAAGATGGGCCTTCCATAACGGAATCGGCGGCCCCGGACAAACGCTCCGGGCGGTCCGGCGGCCCCGCTCCCGGAACACTGACCCTCCGCTGGTGTTGATTTGCGGCAAATGGGGCATGGAGTTTGACGGGATGAACCGCAGCGACGACAACGACGATCTGAGAGCGACCGGGAGACCGGGGTCGGAGTCCGGCTCCGACCAGGGTGCGGCCAACCGCAGCCCCGAGGACATCGAGCGCGATATCGCGGGAATCCGCGCGCGCATGGACCAGACGCTGGACGAGCTGGAGTTCCGGCTGTCGCCGGGCCAGCTGACCTCCGGGGCGGTGGATCTGGTGAAGGACGTGATGCGCGGCAATCCGAGCCGCCTGGGCGACGCGATCCGCAACAACCCGATCCCGGTCGTCATGATCGGCATCGGCGCCCTGTGGCTCGCCGTGGCCATGGGGCGGTCGCAGCAGCAGCAACAGACGGACGGGACGGCCGGGCGCAGGATCAGCCGGCTGGGGCCGGCCGACATCTCCGACGTGCTGTCGCCGCTGATCGCGGTCACGCTCCAGGGCGTCGACGGGCTTCGGCAGGCCGAGACGAAGATCGCCGACCCGAAGGTCCAGGCCATGGTGCGCGAGATCGCGCAGCAGCACGACCGCGCCGCCGCCGCCCTGGAGGAGGAGGTCCGTCGCCACGGCGCCATGCCGCAGGCGGGCACGACGCCGCCGGGCCGGCTTCATCCGGCCTGGAGCGAACTGCGCCGGGCCCTGGTCACGGGCGAGACCTCGGCCATCATCGCCGGCATCGAGAACGGCGAGGATTCCGCGCTCGAAGCCTTCCGCATGGCGCTCCACGCCGACCTGCCGGAAGAGACCCGCGTGCTTGTCGGCGCCCATTTCCACGCCATCCAGCAGATCCACAACCGCATGAGTGCGCTCAAGGGCGCGACGAGTTGATCAGGGGCAGAGCATGTTGGGATTGAGCAAGAGCGCCCATCGGGAGGCCATGGCCGACCGCTATGTCGGCCCCAGCCAGGGGCGCAACCGCGGCGCCGGGCAGGACCAGGCGCTGGCACGCGAGGACGGCCGAGGCCGGACCGCCAGGAGCCCCGGGGAACTGCCCCGCACCGGCTGGCGCGACGTGCTGTGGCGGGTCAAGGAGGAGACCGACAAGGACAATATCTCGATGATCGCGGCCGGAGTCGCGTTCTATCTGATGCTGGCGATCTTCCCGATCCTCGCCGCGACCGTTTCCATCTACGGCTTGGTGGCGGACCCGGCCGACGTGCAGCGTAACTTCGAGGCCGTGTCCGGCGTGATCCCGGAGCAGGCCCGCTCGATCATCGTGGGCCAGTTGAGCTCGGTCGCCGCGGCGTCCGGCGGCCAGCTCGGCCTGAGCGTCCTGGTGAGCATCGCGCTGACCCTGTGGAGCGCGTCGCGCGGCGTCAACGCGGTCATAACCGCGCTCAACATCGCCTATGACGAGACCGAGGGCCGCAGCTTCATCAGGCTCAACGCGATCGCGCTGGCGCTCACCATCGCGATGGTCCTGTTCATGATCGTCACCCTGGCGGTCGTGGTGGGCCTGCCCGCGGTGATCGGGTATCTCAACCTGGGCGAAACGGTGGAATGGGTGGTCCGGCTGGCGCGTTGGCCGATCCTGGCGGTCGCCGTCATGGTGGCGCTCGCCGTGCTCTACCGCTACGGGCCCGACCGCGAGACGCCGCAATGGCGCTGGGTGAGCTGGGGGGCGGCCATCGCGACCCTGATGTGGATCCTGGGGTCCGTCGCCTTCTCGGTCTATGTCTCCAACTTCGCCGACTACAACGAGACATACGGCACGATGGGCGCCGTCGTCATCCTGCTGCTGTGGTTCAACCTCTCCGCCTACGCCGTCCTGCTCGGCGCCGAGCTGAACGCCGAGATGGAGCACCAGACCGCACGCGACACCACGACGGGCGCGGTCAAGCCCCTCGGCCAGCGCGACGCCTATGTCGCCGACACGGTCGGGCACAAGCCCTGACGGGCGTTCTCGTACGCACCGCCGGATGCCATGCACCGCACGGCATCCGGAACGCTCCGTCCGCGGTGGTACTCCCAGGCGACGTACAACGCATTGGGAGTGCCGCCGCCTTACCGCGGATCAAGGCTCGCTCCGGGGTGTTCTAAGAAAATGCAAATCTTCGATAGCGGCTTCGTTGCAACAGTAGGTCAACGCAATGGAGCGTAATCCGGAAAGGGAACTGGATGACTTCCGGTTTTTAGATAAGTATGAGATGCCTGCCCAATCAAGTTCAGCGCAGAGTACAGTGGCGCGGAACGGGCAAACAGAAAGACAAATTTTAGGGTCTCGAGACAAAAATGAAGCTTTCCAACGGGCTTACATCCTTATTGCCCGAAGGGGGATGTCATTTCGTGTTTACCCTTTATTGAGATCATGTGATTGTTGCGGTGCATTATAGTACTACGCTATGCGGAGGTTCTCGATCTCATGTTCGTTGGGTCGACGTAAATCAGCCGGTTTGCTGACCCTCGGCTACCGGTGCGGGGAATTTCAGAATGCTCAATGACTTCCAGATTTCCGTTAGATCTGGTCCTGCCGTGCGGACCCGGGGTCAGTTCCGATCCTTGCAGCCCGCCCTGTTTCTGTTTTTCGTGGACGTGACGACCGTCTTCCTGGCTGTACTCGTAGCCCATATCGGCATAGGCCTCATCAGCCCCGCGCCCACGACTTTCCTGTTCAATCCAACCCTGCATGCCCAGGAATTGGCGGGCGCCCTGCTCGTCGTGCCGATCCTCAAGGCCATGGTGGGCCTGTATCCGGGTTACGGCATGTCGCCGGTGGAGCGCCTGCGCCGCCAGTTCATGATCCTGATCGGGACCGTCGTCGGCATCACCATCGTCGACCTGCAGTTCAACGAGGCGATCTGGTTCAATAACGGCCTGCTCGCGGCGTTGCTGGTGCTCGGCGTACTGATCTGGATCTCCGATGCCTTGGGCCGCGGCGTGCTGATGCGCCTGCGCCTGTGGGGCCGCCCCTGCGTGGTGGTCGGCACCGGCCAGGCCGGCATCGACATCGTCCGCCGGCTCGGCCAGAACGAGCATCTGGGATACAATCCGGTCCTCTTCATCGACGAGAACCCGAACCTGTGGGGCACCACGGTCGAGGGCCTGCCGGTCGTCGCCCCCGGCGGGAAGACGACCGACGAGCGCCTGGTGCGCTACGCGTCGGTCGGCATCCTTGCGGTTCCGCGCGAACAGCCGGAGCGGCTGAACGAGATGATCGGCAACCTGCCGTTCTCGACGATCCTGGTGGTGCCCGAATGGATCGGCGTCCAGACGGTCAATACCCGGGTGCGGGACCTGTCCGGCCTGCTGTCGCTGGAGGTGAGGCGCCCGCTGGGCGCCAGCATCACGCCGCTGATCAAGCGCGGTTTCGACATCGTGACCTCGGCCCTCCTGCTGATCCTGGTGACGCCGCTGCTCCTCCTGATCGCGGTCGGCATCAAGCTCGACTCGAAGGGTCCGCTGCTGTTCCGCCAGGCCCGCTGGGCCGGCGGCTCCCGCTCGTTCCCGGCGCTGAAGTTCCGGACGATGCATGCCGACGCCGAGCAGCGCCTGAAGGAACTGCTCGCCACCGATCCGGTCCTGCGGCGCGAATACGAGATGTACCACAAGCTGACCCACGACCCGCGGGTCACCCGGTTCGGCCGGATCCTGCGGCGGCTCAGCTTCGACGAACTGCCCCAGCTGTGGAACGTGCTGGTCGGCGACATGAGCCTGATCGGCCCCCGTCCCTACATGCCGCACGAGCTGATCAAGTATCCGCACCAGCAGGAGGTCCTGTCCCGCGTGCGCCCGGGGATCACCGGCCTGTGGCAGGTGTCCGGGCGTCACCGCACGACGTTCGAGCGGCGCATCGAGCTGGACGTCTATTATGTCGAGAACTACTCGATCTGGCTGGACCTCCACGTCCTGATGCGGACCGTGTGGATCGTCGTGAAGGCCGACGGCGCCTGATCCGACGCTTCGAAAGCGCCCGCCCCGAGACATGAACAGGCCCCGGGACATGAACAGGCCCCGGGACATGAACAGGCCCCGAGACATGAACAGGCATTGACCCGCGGCTTCCCGGAACCTGTTTCCGGGTTCCGCCGGAACGCACGAAGGGCGCCGGACCAGCAGGTCCGGCGCCCTTCGCGTCGATGCCCGGCGTCGGCGGCCCCGACGGGGCCGGCCGCCTACCGATCCGTCCTGGCCGCGGCGCGGCGTCGGCCGGCCCCGGTGGCCAGGTACCAGGCGACGATCCAGGGCTCCACCAGGTAGCGGTGCCAGAACCGCTTCGGATCGCTGAGCAGCCGGTACAGCCACTCCAGCCCCAGCGGACCGAGCCAGCGCGGCGCGGTCGGCACGGCTCCCGCGAAATACTCCATGCAGGCGCCGCAGGTGCCGATGCAGTTCGTCTTCAGGTCGGCCCGGTTTTCCGAGATCCAGTGCTCCTGGCGTCCCATCCCCATGCCCACGATCAGGATATGGGGCCGGAAAGCGTTGATGTGCTCGACCACGGCGGTATTGCCGGGACTGCCGCGGCGGGCATCGAAGTAACCGTCGTGCCCGTCGATCGCCAGGTCCGGGTAGTCCCGGCGCAGGCGCGCCAACCCGTCGGCCAGCACGCGGGAGGTGCCGCCCAGATAGTAGATCCGCCATCCGGAGCGCTGGGCGCGCTCCATCAGGGGAAGGAACCAGTCGATCCAGCCTGTCCTGTGGCTCGCGTCGAGGTCGAGCCCCGCCGCGCGCCCCAGCCAGACGATCGGCATGCCGTCTATATGGACGCAGGTCTTGTCGTCCTCGTGCAGGGCACGGAAGACGTCGTCCTTGAACAGCTTGTACATGCCGTGGAGGTTCAGGCTGGCGATGACAACCTTGTCCTCCGCGGCGATAGAACGATCCATCAGGGTGAACAGATCGTCCATGGTTGTCGGCGTCACCTTCACACCGAAGATGTCGCTCGACTTGAAGCCCAGAGTCATACCGCTTTCCCGATGGAATAAGATACTTGCCGGTGAGAGATCACGGGCCGGTTCAGTTTTTGAAGTAGCTGCCGCGCCGGCCCATGTAGTACTCGACCTCGCCCGAGCCGTAGCGCGCCGCCTTGGCCGTGTCGACCTGGTTGAGCGCCACGCCCGCGATGTTGGCCCCGGCGTCGCCGAGCTGCCGGATCGCGAGCTGGACCAGCTTGCGCGGAGTCCGGCGCCACTTGGCGACGACCACCGTCTGGCTGGCCTTTTCGGCCAGGATGCGCGTGTCCGACACCGGCAGCACCGGCGGCGCGTCGAGCAGGATCAGGTCGTATTGCGGACGCAGGTTGAACAGCATCTGGTCGAACAGCGGGTTGCGGATCGTCTCCTCCGGATAGTCGGTCGGCGATCCCGCCGTGATCACGTCGGCCCCGGTGCGGGTGTCCGTGCGCATCACGTCGGGCAGCGTCGCGTCCCCGTGAAGGAAATCGGCGAGGCCGAGCTGGTTGGGCAGGCCCAGCGTCCGGTGGATGTTGGGGCGGCGCAGGTCGCAGTCGATGATCAGCACGCGCCGGCCGGCGATGGCGATGACGCGGGCCAGGGTCGCGGCCAGCGACGACTTGCCTTCGCCCGGAACCGCGGAGGTCAACATGACGATGTTGCCGCTGCCCTTGCGCTGGTGGGCGATGATCAGCGAGGTGAACAAGCTCTTGACCGCCTGGGAATAGGCCGAGGCCGGCTTGTCCAGGGCGTAGTCCTGCGGAGCCTTGCGGGTCAGACGCCCGCGGCGGACCAGCGGGATCATGCCCAGCGACGGCATGCGCAGCAGGCGCTCGACGTCTTCCTGGGTCTGGAGCCCGCGTTCGAGCTGCTCGGCCAGGAACACCAGGATCAGGCCCAGGCCGATCGCCAGCACTAGCGCCACCGCCACGAACAGCGGCTTGGACGGGAAGGACGGGCCGAGCGGGGCGCTGGCCGTCGAGACGATCCAGGCGTTGGGCTGCTCGAGATCGACCGACTGGGTCTCCTTCGAGCGGGCCAGGAAGTTCTCGAACAGGGCGCGGTTGGCTTCCGCCTCGCGCTGGAGAGCCCGGATCTCGACGTCGGACTGGTTCAGGCGGCCCGCCTCCTGTTCCAGCCTGGACATGGACTGCTCGAGCGAGGTGACCCGCTGCTGGGTCACGGACGCCTGGGCCCGAAGCGCCCGCAGCCGGTTCTCGGCCTCGTTGTTGATCTCGCCGGCGATCGCGGAGATCTGCGACTTCAGGTCCACGATCGTCGGATGGCGCGGACCGAGGTTGTTCAGCAGCTCCGCCTCGCGCTGGCGCAGCGTCGCCTCCTGGGCGCGGAGCCCGCTGACCAGGGTCGAGTCGACCACGTCGAACACGGCGCGCACGCCGCGTGCCCTGACCGCGCTCTCGACGCTGCGCAGCTGGGCCTGGGTGGTGTTGTTCTCCGCCCGGGCCATCACGAGCTGGGTGTTGAGCTGGGTCAGCTGCTCGTTGACCAGGCCGGCGTCCCGGCCCTGCACGACGCCCAGGCCCGCCCGCGCCGTCTCGACGGCGCGCTCGGCCGTCTCGACCTCCTCGCGCAGCCGCGTCAGGCGCTCGCCCAGCCAGGCGTTGGCCTTCTGGCGGGCATCGAACTTCTGTTCGAGCTGCTGGGTGATGTAGAGCGACGCGACAGTGTTGGCCACGCTGGCGGCCAGCGTCGGGTTCTCGGACGTGAAGCTGATGGTCAGCACGCGCGACCGGCCGACCGCCGAGACGCTGAGGCGGCTGAGGAACGTGGTGAGCATCGAGGTCTGCAGGCGCGCCTCTTCCGCGGCCGGGTCCGGAACCACCGGTTCCTCGGTGACGAGCAGGCTCTTGACCCACTGGACGGGCGGCAGGTCGCGCAGGCTCGGCAGCTTGAAGCTGTCGGCGTTCTGCTCCGCCGCGACGCGGGGATTGAACTCCGCCAGCCGGTCCAGGCCGAGCTGCCGGATCACCCGCATCGCGAGCTCGTCCGACCTTATGACCTGGATTTCGCTTTCGATCGTCGATTGGTCCGCGGGAGCGCCGCTGACCAGCGCCTCCACGTCGACCACCCGCTGTTCGCGCGGATCCACCATGACCGAGGTGTCGGCGGTATAGAGCGGCGTCATCATGTAGACATTGACGATGCCGAGCAGGGTCACGATGAAGATCGTGCCCAGCAGCAGGTATTTCCGGCGTGACAGGACCATGAGCAGGTCGCCCAGCCCGAGCGTCGGGGCGCTTCGCGACGGCCCTTCCTCGTGAGTGGTCCAATCATGCCGGTCGGTCTCTTGGCGGTCCGGCGTCAAAAGCTTGTTCATCGGTAATATCCGGTAGTTTTACACGCGCGTGCAGCACTGCAGAAAGAACATCACCTTGTCAGGCAATGTTCAGTGAAATGCCGGGTGTCTTCCATTGCGTCCGGAAGACGTCGCAAAATGGTGGCAAACGTTACCCCTAAGGGGTAAATGGTTAGCACCAATGCGCAATGCGATTGCATAGATTATATTTGCCATCCATTCGGTGTGTCCAGATCGTTTTGCAGTGCGGCAAGGGTTTCAGCCCCACTACAGCTGGTCATTATACGAGTATTTTAGTTTCTATATATGGCTCTGGCATGGCAAAAGGTCGCCGAAGGCGTGCCATCAATGGGTGCCCACTCCGGGTAGGGCTAAATAGCCGTGGCGCTTTGGTGAATAATGGGCACCATCGCACCATTCATCATTGGGACTCCACGGTCCCTGATCGCCCATTTCCGGGGCAGTTCAAACCTCACGTAACGACGACTGGCATCATGACCGTATCCGCGCCTGTGGCGCCCAAGATTTCCCTGTTTCTCCAGGATCTTCATGGAGGCGGCGCGGAGAGGGTGATGCTGCGCCTCGCCGCTGGCATCGCGGAACGCTCCCACCCCGTCGACCTGGTGCTGATCCGCCGGGAGGGCGCCTACCTCGACGCGATCCCCCCGGGCGTGCGCCTCGTGGTGCTGAATACCCGGCGCACCCTCAACAGCGTCGCGTCGCTCGCCCGCTATCTCCGGCGGGAGCGGCCGGCGGCCATGCTCTCGGCGTTGGTCCATGTCAATGTCGGGGCGCTGCTTGCGGCCAGGTTCGCGCGGACCCGCACCCGGATGATCGTCACGGAGCACAGCCAGATCACTCGCAATTTCCGCTCCAATTCGTCTTCGACCGTCAGGCTCGCTTACCGGATGGTTCCCTGGCTGTACCCCACGGCGTCCCGCATCGTCGCCGTCTCGGGCGGGGTCGCGGAGGATCTCGCCCGGTTCTCGGGCATGCCCGGGAGCCGGATCGACGTGGTCCACAACGGCATCGTGACGCCGGATCTCTACGCCAAGGCGGGCGAGCCGTGCGACCATCCCTGGTTCCGGCCGGGCGAGCCGCCCGTCGTCCTGGCGGCCGGGCGGATGGTCGACGTCAAGGATTTCGCGGCGTTGATCCGCGCCTTCGCCCTGCTGCGCGCCCGGCGGCCCGCCCGTCTGATGATCCTGGGGGAGGGGGAACTGCGCGACGACCTGGAGCAGCTCGCCGAACGGCTCGGCGTGGCCGCGGATGTCGCGATGCCGGGCTTCCAGCCCAATCCCTACGCGCTGATGTCGCGGGCGGCCGTGTTCGTGCAGTCCTCGCGCTGGGAGGGGCTGCCATCCGTCCTGGTCGAGGCGATGGCCTGCGGCACGCCCGTCGTGGCCACCGACTGTCCGGGCGGCACCCGGGAGATCCTGGACGACGGCAAGCTCGGCGCGCTGGTTCCCCTCGACGACGACCAAGCGCTGGCCGACTCGATCGCGCGGACCCTCGACGATCCCATTCCCGCGAACGCGATGGCGTGCAAGGTCGGGCAGTTCACCCTCGACCGTGCGGTCGACACTTACCTCGACCTGGCGCTCGGAACCGGGCGGGTCGGTTCCCGGGAGCAAGGCCGATGAATGCGACGACGCCGAGGCTGCGGCTGGTCCTGCTGATCACCCACATGGACCAGGGCGGCGCCCAGGAGGCGCTGCTACGGCTGGGGCGCAGCCTCCGCAGCCGCGGCCATGACGTGGAAACGTGGTTTCTGTACGAGAAATCGCCGCTCTACCGGAACGAGGACAACATCCGGGTGCTCCTGCCCGTGCGCTCGCCGGGCGCCGTCGGGTACCTGCAGCTCATGGTCCGGCTGTTCCGCCAACTCAGGGCGCATCGACCCGACGCGGTGATCAGCTTCCTGCCGCTGGCCAACGGGTTCGGGCAGGCCGTGGCCCGGCTCGCCGGGGTGCCCCGCCGCGTCGCGTCCCAGCGCAATCCCTCCTGGACCTATACCCCCTGGATGCAGCGGCTCGACAGGCTGGCGGGAACGCTCGGCTGCTATACCGCCAACGTGGGCAATTCCCAGTCCGTGGTGGACAGTTTCGCGGCCTACCCGCAGCCCTACCGCCGGCACCTGACGGTGGTCCACAACGGCATCGACTGGCGGTCCTCGGAGCTGGATCCCGCGGCCGCGCGGGCCAGGTTCGGATTGCCGGCCGGCGGGCCGCTGATCCTGAACATCGGCCGGCTGGCCGAGCAGAAGAACCAGTCCCTGCTGCTCCGCGTCCTGCCGTCCCTGTCGGCGGGGCATCTGGTGCTGGCCGGCGACGGCAACGACCGGGGCAAGCTGGAGCGGCTGGCGGCCGACCTGGGCGTGACGTCCCGGGTCATCTTCCTGGGCGAGGTCGCCCGCGCCGCCATCCCCGACCTGCTGCGCGCCGCCGACATCTTCGCCATGCCGACGCTGTTCGAGGGGCAAAGCAACGCCGTCCTGGAGGCCATGCATGCCGGCCTCGCCATCGTCTCCAGCGACATCCCGGCCCAGGTCGAGACGCTGGGCGGATCGGGGGAGGATGCGGTGGGCGACCTGCTGCCGCTCGACGACGACGGGGCCTGGACGAGGTCGCTCGAAGCGCTGGTGCGGGACCCCGCGCTGCGGGCGCTGATGGCGGAGCGGGCGCGGGCCCGGGCGCAACTGTTCACGGTCGACAGGATGACCGACGGGTTCGAACGCCTGGTGGATATCTCGGCGCCGGAGGGGCGGGTCTTCAGCCCCCAGGCCGGGCTGAGGCAGCGGAGCTAATCGATGTCACTCGCCTACGTCATCACCGCCTACAAGCAGCCGTCGCAGTTCGCCCGGCTGATCGATGCGCTGTGGCATCCCGACGATCACTTCGCGATCCATGTCGACGCCAAGACCCCTCCCGAGGTCCACCGGGAGTTCGCCCGCGTCGCCGAAGGGCGCTCCAACATCGTCTTCGTGAAGCCCGTGCCGGTGTACTGGGGCGGCTTCGGCCTGTGCCAGGCCGAGTGGGAAGCGATGAACGCGCTGCTCGGCCGGAAGGGCTGGACCCACATGATCAACATCACGGGCCAGGACTTCCCGCTCAGGACCCGGGACGAGATGCTGGCCGGATTGGCGGCCCGGCCGGGCGTCAACCACATGCGCGTGCATCCGCTGGCGGATACCAAGCCGCATTTCCGGCGGCGCTTCCGGTGGGTCTGCGTCGAGATGGGCGGCAAGCTGCGGCGCCTGCCGATCCCCTATCCCAAGCCCCGGACATTCCGGAACGAATGGTACGGCGACGGCTGGCATATCCTGACGCGCGCATTCTGCGAGTGGGCGGCGGCGGCGCCGGTCGCCCACGACATCCTGCGCTGGTTCCGCCGCGTCAAGCATCCGCATGAATCCTGGTTCCAGACCATGATGATGTCGAGCCCGTTCGCCGGCACGGTGGACCGGGACAACAAGCGGATGATCAAGTGGGTGCGCAACTCCGGCAATCCCAAGGTCCTGACCATGGACGACCTGCCGGACCTCCTGGCCTCGCCGGCGTTCTTCGCCCGCAAGTTCGACGAGACGGTCGATGCCGATGTCCTGAAGGTCCTCGCCGACCGGCTGCGCACCCTGGTCCCGGCCTGAATCCCGGCCGCCCGCGCGGCACTGTCCAGCTTTCCTTGACGGCGTCCACGCGACTGGACCGGTCGCGGAGCCTCCCGGCCGACGCCACCCGAGGATTCCCGTGGCCGCCCGCGCGCCGGACGGGGTAACCCCGAATTGGCACGGCGCTTGCTCCATAGGAAATGCCGGCGGAGAAGCCGCTGGGCCCAGCGATCCACAAAACCTTTCATAGGTCGGGAGATTCACATGAGCACCAATGTTGGTATCGAGCAGAGCGGCAAGGCCGGTGGCGACGCTCTCGGTTACTCGGGTTCGACCTCGACGGGCCTGGGCGGCAGCGCCAGCGGCATCGCGTCGGCCGGCGGCCTGGGCTTCAACACGGCCGGCGCCTCGGCCACCGGCGGTGACGCCCTCTCCGGCTCGACCGCGGCGGGCGCGCTCGGCGGCGACGTCAGCGACAACACCCAGATCGGGTCGATCTCCATCAATTCCTGATGGGCGAATCCCGGTTCCCCGGGATCTGCGAAAGGGGCGCGGCTTGATGGCCGCGCCCTTTTTGCTTGGGCCCGCCGCCCTACGACACGGCGCGGCGGGTAGACGGCCCGGCGGGAGCATAGCCTTCGGCATGGTTCCGCCCGCCGGCCAGCGCCATCTCCTTGAGCCAGCCGGCGGCGCAGATCCACGACACGGCGATGCAGGGCCAGATCGGCACCAGGTACCGCACGCCGCCGACATCGCCCAGCGCGGTCATGGTGATGGTCCCGCCATACAGGATCGCGCAGGAGCCGATCATCTGGATTTCCCAGCTGACCGGCCGGCGCCGGACCATGGTGACCACCATCACCAAGGCTGCGCCGATGCCGATGACGTAGAAGCCGTAATAGACGGCCCGGAACGCGATCACCGTCGCGGTGCCCCGCTGCTCGGTGCCGATGCCGACCTCCATCTTCAGCAGCCGCGGCCCCGCCTCGTATTCCCAGCTCTCGTCGCCGTCATAAGGCCACGGAGCCTGACGCTCGACGTCGGCGCGGGCGGCCTCCGCCTCCGAAGCGGTCATGATCGGGGCGAGGGTCACCAGCGCCATGAACTCCCGGAACGAGAGCTCCAGGTAGCCGAGGGGGTCCTTCTCCACGATCGCGCCGGCGATGTCGCGGACATGGAGTTCGCGGTCCCAGCCGTCGGCATGGCCGTGGCGTTCCCGATAGGTCGGGAACAGGACGCCGAAGCGCAGGTAGTTCACGTAGGTCTGCGAGACCAGCGTCCGGGCCCGCGGGTCCTCCATGCGGTCCAGCCGGGTGACGACCGGCTCCATGATGGCCGCCAGCTCGGCCACATCGTCCTGGAGCGGCGTTCCGGCGAAATCGTCGACATGCTTCGGCGCCAGCAGCATGGCCTTGCCCAGCAGGCCGGTGCCGTGGTTGCTGTTCGTCCCGGTGAAGCCGTGGACCGCGTAATTGACCGCGTTGATGGAGCCGTAGCTGACCAGCGCGGCGACCGCGATGGAGGCCGCCATGCGGATCGGGCTGACCCGCAGGGCCAGCCAGGCATAGACCGCCACCACCGCCAGGAAGGGCAGGTAGACCTGCCCGGCCGGCCGGATCACGATGTTGAAGACGGCGACCGCGCAGATCACGGCGAACCAGGACAGCCGGCGCGTCCGGTAGAACTGGAGCAGGGCGCCCAGCGCCACCATGGCCGAGGAGGTGATCAGCGATTCGGTGACGGCGATGAAGTTGTAGGTGGTGGTGACGATGTTGCCGTAGAGCAGGACCGTCAGCGCCAGGGTCAGGGCCAGCGAGCGCGACGCGCTAAGCACGGTCAGCGCCAGGAAGACGCTGGACGCGAAGTAGAGGGCGGTCTGCACCACGACCGACGTGATCCTGACGTCGCCGATCGCCTGCATCATCACCAGGAACGTCGGGTAGCCGAACACCCGGAGCGGGGAGAAGGCGAGGTAGTCGCGGGTGTCCGCGGCGATCACCTCGCGCTTGCCGGCCAGCAGGTAGGCCATGGCCAGGGTCAGCGTCAGGGCGAGGACGACGACCGCCACCCGTGCCCAGCGGCTGCGCGCCAGCGCGGCATCCAGGTGCAGGATACGGGTCAGCGGGCTGGGGGTCTCGAAGCGCGGCATGGCGGCTTTCGCATTTGATTTCCGCACGGGTGCGGAAAAGGGTTCTTCATACGACTTTCACAGTATTCGGCAGTCCTCGCGAGGACTGCCGGTCTATGGGTACCCTCTGCTTCGCTCCAGGGAAAGTCGCTTCCCGGAATTCTCAAGGGGTAGTACGGGCGCTTGCGCCGCGATATTTGGGGAGCGGGACCAATCTTCGCCGTGCCGGGCGGTGGAAACGCGAAAGGGGCACCGCTGCTGCGGTGCCCCTGCCTATCCTCGCGATCATGTCTTCGTGGTCCGGCCCTTGCGGCCCGGCCACGACGCGGTGTTACTTCTTGCGGAAGGAGTCCAGGGCCACGACCTGGCCCATTTTGCCGTCATCGGCCTGCTTGGCGCCTCCGGCCTTGGCCGCCTGGCGCTCGGCCTCCTCGGTCACTTCCTCCTCGATCTCCTCCATGCTCGTCGGGCCTTCCTGGCTGCTCAGCGGCTGGAACTGGAGCGCGAAGGTGACGGAGGGATCGGCGAAGGTGGTGATCGCCGCGAACGGGATGATCAGCCGCTCATGCGCGTTGTTGAAGCTCAGCGTCACGCCGAATTTCTCGTCCTCGACCTCCAGCCCGTAGAACTGGTACTGGAGCACGATGGTCATCTCGGAGGGATACTGGCCGCGCAGGTAGTCGGGGATCTGGACGCCCGCGTCGTTGGTGCGGAAGGTCAGGTAGAAGTGATGGTTGCCCGGCAGACCGCGTTCGGCCGCCTGGCGCAGGGCTTCCCGAACGACACCGCGCAGGGCGTTCTCGACCATCTTGTCGTATCGCAGGTACTCGGTTGCCATTACGGGCGCCGCCTCAACCTTTAATCAAATCGCTGCCGGACACAGCATCAAATGAAGTGGGGGGCTTCTGTTGCCCGGCGCCCCCCGGACCGCGCTTACCCATGGTTAGGCAGCGAGAGCCATACGGTTGTCGTTGGCACTTGTAAAATCAGCCCGATAACGGCGGTACCATGCCGGGCGAAAATCATGCCTTTACCACGCGCGTCGATCCTGATTCGCCCCCGTAGGCCTGCCCGTCCGGTACCGGCGGACAGATGGATCTGGTGGAGGCGCCGGGTGCCGCCCCCGGGTCCGCAACGCTTATTCCACATGACGTTTATCGCCATAGCCGGGTGCTACCCGACAGTTCGAATATAGGCTCTGCGATCGTGAGAATAAAGGGGCGATGTTGCGGGGAGCCGCCCCGGGGTCCGCGACATTCCCGCTCGCTATGGTCTCGGACAAGTCCAGGCGCTAGAGTGCGGCCGTCAACGAACGCCGGAGATAACATGCCGCTTACCCCGGAACAGCGCGACGAGATCGCCCACCTGCGCAGCGAGGCCGTGCCGACCCGGCGCGCCACCGTGCCCGCGCTGGAGGACATCCTCTACGAGGCCTTCCCCGTGCTCGACCACGGTTTCGTGCGCGTGATCGACTACATGGGGGACGATTCGGCGGTGGTCCAGGCGGCCCGCGTGTCCTACGGCCGCGGCACCCGGAAGGTCAGCGAGGATGCCGGCCTGATCCGCTACCTGATGCGGCACTGGCATTCGACCCCGTTCGAGATGTGCGAGATCAAGTACCACGTCAAGCTGCCGATCTTCGTGGCGCGGCAGTGGATCCGCCACCGTACGGCCAACGTCAACGAGTACAGCGCGCGCTACTCGATCCTGGACAAGGAGTTCTACGTCCCGGCGCCCCAGCACCTGTCCGCGCAGAGCACCGTCAACCGTCAGGGCCGCGGCGAGGTGCTTCAGGGCGACGAGGCGGCCCGCGTCATGGACCTGCTGCGCGAGGACAGCGAGCGGGCCTACCGCGGCTATGCCGAGATGCTGAACCAGGACGAGGACGGGGCTCCCCTCGACCCGTCGCGCTCGGGGCTGGCGCGCGAGCTGGCGCGGATGAACCTGTCCCTGAACTACTATACGCAGTGGTACTGGAAGGTGGATCTGCACAACCTGATGCATTTCCTGCGGCTGCGCGCCGACAGCCATGCCCAGTACGAGATCCGGGCCTATGCCGACGTCATGATCGACATCCTGGAACGCTGGGTTCCCCTGACCGCGGACGCGTTCCGGGAATACCGGCTGGGCGGGGCGAACCTGTCGGCGACCGGCCTCGCCATCGTCCGGCGCATGCTCTCCGGCGAGACCGTCGCCCAGGCGGACAGCGGCCTGAGCAAGCGGGAATGGCGCGAGCTGATGGAGCAACTCGGCCGTTCCCCGGAGCTTTAAGGGGATAGAAGGTCCCCAGGAGGAAGCAAGATGAAGATCTCCCGCATCGCCGGGGCCGCCTTGGCGCTGGCGTGCCTCGGCGCCGTGCCGGCCCTGGCCCCGGCCCAGGCGCAAGTCCAGAGCAAGAGCGTCGCGGTCACCGCGATCGTCGAGCATCCGGCGCTGGACGCCGTCCGCGACGGCGTCCGCGACGAACTGGCCGAGCAGGGCTGGAAACCCGGCGATACCCTGCGGTTCGACTACCAGAGCGCCCAGGGCAATCCCGGCACGGCGGTCCAGATCGCGCGCCAGTTCGTCGGGCAGGCGCCCGACGTGATCGTGCCGATCTCCACCCCGTCGGCCCAGGCCGTGGTGTCGGCGGCGCGGGACATCCCGGTCGTGTTCACCGCGGTGACCGATCCGCTCGGCGCCCAGCTCGTCCGCGACCTTTCGAAGCCGGGCCGGAACGTGACCGGCCTGTCCGACCTGTCGCCGGTGGCCGACCACCTGGCGCTGATCCGGGAGATCATGCCCGACGCCAAACGGCTGGGCTTCCCGTACAATCCGGGGGAGCCGAACTCGGTGACCCTGCTGGAGCTGGTGAAGAAGCTGGCGCCTGATCACGGCTTTTCCGTCGTCGAGGCGCCGGCCACCCGTTCGGCCGACGTGCAGGGGGCGGCGCGCGGGCTGGTCGGCCGGGTCGACGCAATCTACATGCCGACCGACAACACCGTCGTCTCGGCCCTGGAAGCCCTGCTGATCGTGGGCGCGCAGAACAAGCTGCCGGTCTTCACGGCCGACACCGACAGCGTCCAGCGCGGCGCCGTCGCGACCGTCGGCTTCAATTACTATCAGGTCGGGCGCCAGACCGGGCAGATCGTCGCCCGGATCCTGAAGGGCGAGAATCCGGGGGACATTCCCGTGAAGTCGGCGGAGGGAACGGACCTGTACGTCAATCCCAAGGCCGCGGCGGCGATGGGCATCGCCCTTCCCGAGAGCGTGGTCGCCCGGGCCAGCAAGGTCGTCGGCCAGTGAGGATTTCGAATCGATGACCCTGGCATGAGCACCGTAGCCCTGCTGGGCGCCGCGGAACTGGGGCTGGTCTTCGCCCTGGTCGCCCTCGGCGTCTTCCTGTCGTTCCGCGTCCTCGACTTTCCCGACCTGACCGTGGACGGCAGCTTCCCGCTGGGCGCCGCCGTCGCCGCGACCCTGATCGTGGCGGGCTGGAACCCGTGGCTCGCCACCGGGACCGCCATGGCGGCGGGCGCGCTGGCCGGGATCGTCACCGCCACCCTGAACGTGCGCTTCAGGATCCTGCACCTGCTGGCCAGCATCCTGACCATGATCGCGCTGTTCTCGGTCAACCTGCGCATCATGGGCCGGCCGAACGTCGCGATCATCATCCAGGACACGGTGCTGACGCCGTTCTACGGGCTCGGCCTGTCCGACGCGGTGCTCCGGCCGCTGTTCGTGCTGGTCGTGGTCGCCGTCGTGGTGGCGCTGCTTGCCCGGTTCCTCGGCAGCGAGTTCGGGCTCGCCATGCGGGCGACCGGGGTCAACGCCCGGATGGCGCGGGCCCAGGGCGTCTCGACCGACCTGCACATCTATGCCGGGATGGCGCTGAGCAACGCGCTGGTGGCCCTGGCCGGCGCCCTGTTCGCCCAGACCAACGGCTTCGCCGACGTGACCAGCGGGATCGGCACCATCGTGATCGGCCTGGCGGCCGTCATCGTCGGCGAGACGGTGGTTCGCAGCCGGGTGATCCTGTGGGCGCTGGTCGGCTGCGTCGTCGGCTCCATCCTGTACCGGATCGCGATCCAGGTGGCGCTGAACGCCGACTTCATCGGGCTCCAGGCGTCCGACCTGAACCTGGTGACGGCCCTGCTGGTGGCCGGCGCGCTGATCCTGCCGCGCCTGCGCAATCCCCTCCGGGCCGGAAGACAGGAGCCCGGAACACAGGGAACTGCGCGATGATCGAGGTCAGGGACCTGCACGTCACCTTCGGCCGGGGCACGCCGCTGGAGAAGCACGCGCTGCGCGGCATCGACCTGACGATCCCGGGCGGCCAGTTCGTCACCGTGATCGGCTCCAACGGGGCTGGCAAATCGACCGTCCTGGGCTCGCTGGCCGGCGACGTCATCGCCGAGCGCGGCACCGTCGCGATCGACGGCACCGACGTGACCCGCTGGCCCACGCCGCGCCGCGCCGGGCTGGTCGCCCGGGTCTTCCAGGACCCCATGGCGGGCACCTGCGCCACCCTGTCGATCGAGGAGAACATGGCGCTCGCCGCAGCAAGGGGCCGGCGGCGCGGGCTGGGTCCCGCCGTCGGGCAGGGCCAGCGCGCCGGCTTCCGCGACCGCATCGCGGAGCTGGGCCTGGGGCTGGAGAACCGGCTGAAGGACCAGATGGGCCTGCTGTCCGGCGGCCAGCGCCAAGCGGTCAGCCTGCTGATGGCGACGCTGGCGGGATCGCGGATCCTGCTGCTGGACGAACACACCGCCGCCCTCGACCCCTCGACGGCGGACTTCGTCCTCGACCTGACCCGCCGGATCGTCGCCGGCCACGGCCTGACCACCCTGATGGTCACCCACTCCATGCGCCACGCCCTGGACCACGGCGACCGCACGATCATGCTGCACGAGGGCAGGGTGGTGCTGGACGTCGGCGGCGAGGAACGCGCCGGCCTCGACGTGCCCGACCTGCTGGCGATGTTCAGCCGCGTCAGGGGCCAGCAGTTGGCGGACGACAGCCTGCTGATCGGGTGAACCTTATACGGTACATCATCGGCAGCGATATCGCCGATATGGAGTTCTGCTGGTCGGTGGGCATGCCGGTCCGCAAATCCTTCGGCGGCGGCCTTTGAAAAGTTCGCTCCACGATCCGAAGCGGCAGAGTGGAGGCACGCGTTTACTTCGGAATCGATGGCAACCATGCGGTTTTCCTGCATGGCCATCAAGGCAAGGACGATCAGAGTCACGAGATCGCGGTGGCACGCCGCAGATGGTCCGATTACCTGAGGCGCAGCGGGAAGGGGCAGAAATCATGAAGGGGGAAGACATTTCTCCGATCGGCGACACTTTCGAGTCGTTCCTGGAGTCGGTAGACAGCCGGGAGGAAGTCTACAGCGCTGCCATCAAGCGCGTGATCTCATGGGAGCTTGAGGAGGCGCGCAAGGCTACCGATCTCACGAAGACCGCGATGGCGGAGGCGATGCAGACCAGCCGCAGCCAAGTGGAGCGCGTCCTCCACCCCGAGAATGTCGCGGTTTCCCTGGATGTCCTCAGCCGGGCGGCGCTTGCGGTAGGAAAGCGCCTCAAGGTGGAGCTCGTGGACGCCCCCTGATTTCCGACCCGGGTACCGGGCCGGAAATCAGGATGTCCCCCTCACTCGATCACGATCTTCGGCGTTCCCCGCTGCGGCCCCGCGACCTTGGACCAGACCCTGGCCGCGATCTCGCGGTAGACCTTGGCGTGCTCGCTGTCGGGGCGGGACATGACGATCGGCTGGCCGTCGTCGCTGGTCTCGCGGATCGCGATGTCCAGCGGGATCTCGCCCAGGAAGTCCATGCCCAGCGCCTCGGCCTCGCGCCGGGCGCCGCCGTGGCTGAAGATGTCGGTGCGGTGGCCGCAATTGGGGCAGCAGAAATAGCTCATGTTCTCGACGATGCCGAGCACCGGCACGTCGACCCGGCGGAACATGTTCAGCCCCTTGCGGGCGTCGAGCAGGGCTATGTCCTGCGGGGTGGAGACGATCACCGCCCCGGCCAGCGGGACCTGCTGCGCCATGGTCAGCTGGGCGTCGCCGGTGCCGGGGGGCATGTCGACCACCAGGATGTCCAGCTCGCCCCAGGCGACGTCGCGCAGCATCTGCTGGAGCGCGCTCTGCACCATCGGCCCGCGCCAGATCATCGGCGTGTCCTCGGCGACCAGGAAGCCCATGGACATCACCTTGATGCCGTAGTTCTCCATCGGCTGGAGCGTCTTGCCGTCGGCCGAGTTGGGCTTGCCGTTGATCGCCATCATGCGCGGCATGCTGGGGCCGTAGATGTCGGCGTCGAGCAGGCCGACTCGGAGGCCGTTCGCCTTCAGCCCGAGGGCCAGATTGACCGACGTGGTGGACTTGCCGACGCCGCCCTTGCCCGACGCGACCGCGACAATGGCACGCACGCCCGGGACCAGCGCCTTGCCGCCCGCGGCGGGGGCCGATGCCGGCCTGGAGGGGGCGGCGGGAGCCTCGCGGTGGGCGGTCAGCACCGCCGTCACCGAGGTGACGCCGGGGACCGCCTGCACCGCCTTTTCGGCCGCCTGGCGCAGCGGTTCCAGCTGCGGCCCGCGCTTCGGATCCACTTCTATCGAAAATCCTACGTTGGAATCCTTGACGACCAGCCCGGAAATCATGTTCAGACTCACGATGTCCGCCTGCCTGTCGGGATCGATCACGGTCCGCAGTGCGTCTAGTACCTGCGTCTCGGTAACCTGCGCCATGGTTGAAAACTCCGATCTTTTCCCAATATTGGCGGATAACTGTCAGCCCGGACGGCGCCGCGCCTACCGGCCGTTATAAGACCGGACCCGCGGCTTGGAAAGAGCCCGGAGTCCGACGTAAACGCGAGAGAATAAGAGAGAAAGGGACCGAGAGGCATGCCTTGGAGCAATCAGGGAGGGGGCGGTGGTGGCCCCTGGGGTCCGCCGCCCGGCAATGGGGGCGGAAACAACCCGTGGGGCAGGCCCGGCGGGTCCGGCGGCGGCGGTTCCCAACCGCCCGATCTCGAGGATCTGCTCCGCAAGGGACAGGACCGGTTCCGCCGGGTGATGCCGGGCGGCTTCGGCAGCGGCAAGGGGATCGCCATCGCGGCCGCGGTCGTCGTGCTGATCTGGCTGTTCAGCGGCGTCTACCGGGTCGAGGCCGACGAGCAGGGCGTCGTCATGCGGTTCGGCGAATGGGTGCGGACGGAGCAGCCGGGCCTGCGCTACCACATCCCGGCCCCGATCGAGACCGCCCTGACGCCCAAGGTCACCCGCGTCAACCGCATCGAGATCGGCTTCCGGTCCGGTGTCGGCGACGGCCGGCGGGCCGGCGGCGACCGCGACGTGACCGACGAGAGCCTGATGCTCACCGGTGACGAGAACATCATCGACATCGACTTCACCGTCCTGTGGGTGATCAAGGACGCCGGCCAGTACCTGTTCAAGATCCGCGATCCCGAGACCACCGTGAAGAAGGCCGCCGAGAGCGCCATCCGCGAGGTCATCGGCCGCACCGACATCCAGCCGGCCCTGACCGAGGCCCGGCAGGAGATCGAGAACAGCACGCTCCAGTTGCTCCAGACGATGCTCGACGACTACCAGGCCGGCATCGAGATCACCCAGATCCAGCTGCAGAAGGTCGATCCGCCGGCCCCCGTGGTCGATGCCTTCAACGACGTCCAGCGCGCCCGCGCCGACCGCGAACGGGTTCGGAACGAAGCCGAGGCCTACCGGAACGACATCATCCCGCGTGCCCGAGGCGAGGCCGAGCGGCTGATCCAGGAGGCCTCCGCGTACCGCGAGCAGACCGTCAGCCTGGCCCAAGGTGACGCCCAGCGCTTCCTGTCGGTCTACGACGCCTATTCCGGCGCCCGCGAGGTCACCGCCCGCCGGATGTATCTGGAGACGATGGAGCAGGTCCTGCGCGGCACCAACAAGGTGATCATCGACGGGAACGGCAACGGCGAGAACGGCGGCGCCAACGGCGTCGTGCCCTACCTGCCCCTGACCGAACTGCAGCGCATGCAGCGGCCCGCGGCTGCGGGGGGGCAGAATTCCGCTCCCGGCCCCACCCGTACGGCGCAGTGAGGAGCTGAGACATGAACAGAAATCTCGCCATCGTCGGCATCGTCGTCGTGGTCCTCGGCATCCTCGCGTCGGCCAGCCTGTTCACCGTCAACGAGACCCAGCAGGCGCTGGTGCTCCAGTTCGGCGAGCCGCGGCGGGTCATCCAGGAGCCGGGCCTCAAGGCCAAGATCCCGTTCATCCAGAACGTGGTCCTGTACGACCGGCGCGTGCTGGACGTCGATCCGCCGGTCGAGCAGGTCATCCTGGCCGACCAGAAGCGCCTCGACGTGGACGCCTTCGCCCGCTACCGGATCACCGATCCGCTGCGCTTCTTCCAGTCGGTCGGGTCCGAACAGATCCTCGAGCAGCGGCTCAGCACCGTGGTCGTCTCGGCGCTCCGCCGCGTGCTCGGCAATGTCACCGTCCTGTCGATCCTGTCGGACGAGCGCTCCCGCGTGATGACCGACATCCGCGATCAGGTCAACGGCGAGGCCCAGCGCTTCGGCATCGAGGTGGTGGACGTCCGCATCCGCCGCGCCGACCTGCCGGAGGAGACCAGCCAGTCCATCTTCGCCCGCATGCGGTCGGAGCGTGAACGCGAGGCCGCCGAGTTCCGCGCGCAGGGCCAGGAACAGGCCCAGCAGATCCGCTCCCGGGCGGAACGCGAGCGGACCGTCATCCTGGCCGAGGCCCAGCGCGATGCGCAGGTGCTCCGAGGCGAGGGCGACAACCAGGCGTTCCGCATCATCGCGGAAGCGACCGGGCGGGACCCGGAATTCTACTCGTTCTACCGGACGCTCCAAGCCTACCGCGACAGCCTGCGCAACGACGACACCACCATGGTGCTCTCGCCGACGGGCGACTTCTTCAAGTATTTCGGCAACCTGACCGGCGCTCCGGGCAGTGCCTCGGGAGTTCCGGGCGGGGCTCCCAACGGAACCCCCGGCGCCGCGGGCGGTCCGCCGGCGGCCCAGATCAGCCCGCCGTCTCCGTCGGCCACCCAGGGCGCGGAGAACGTCCAGCCGGGCGGCACGGCCAACTGAACCACGTACGACCCGGGCCGGCACCCACCTGACGGGTGCCGGCCCGTTCATTCCATGGACTTCCGCCGCGGTGCCGAATCGGCGCGCCGCGGCGCCCTCTCCTTCAAGGCATCGCGTTGACCACTGAACTGCTGACGGCGCTGGCTCTCGTGCTCGTGCTCGAGGGTATCGCCTATGCCCTCTTTCCCGACCTGATGCGCCGCATGCTGGCGATCGCCCTGATGACCCCCGTGGGCCAGTTGCGCATCGCCGGCCTGATCGCGGCGATCAGCGGGGTGGGGCTGGTCTGGCTGCTGCGGGGATGACCGCGGCCCGGCCGGCATCCCCGCCGGGGCGCAGATCCTTCGGCCGATGCCCATGCAATGCCTTACTTTCCCACCGCAAGAGCGTTTATTATCCGCGCTGACGGCATGACCCGGACTGGCCGTTGCCGGTCTGCGTGTACATATCGGCTGACACCGGCGATCGGCTGCGGTGCCCCTGGGCGGGCGCGCGGCGGCGCGGGCGGTGGCATAATCGAAGCAAGGAGAGAGCTTCCGTGACGAACAGTGCTCGAAGGAATGCCGCAGCGAATGCCGGAGGAGACGCCATGGCGATAGACAGCGGGCGGCGGCGCCCGGCTTGGTTCAGGCCCGCCTTGATCAGGTTCGCCGCCGGACTGCCGGTGATCGCGGCTCTGCTTTTCGCCTCCCCCGACATGGTCCATGCCCAGGGCCGCGCGAACGCTCCGGAGAGTTTCGCCGACCTGGCGCAGAAGCTGCTTCCCGCAGTCGTGAACATCTCGACCACGCAGAATATTCCGGAACGCCGCGGCGCCGGCCCGCGCCCCGGCCCCGAGATGCCGCAGTTCCCGCCAGGATCTCCCTTCGAGGAATTCTTCCGCGACTTCTTCGACCGACAGGGGCGGGAGCAGAACGCGCCGCCGCGCCGCGCCACCTCGCTCGGCTCGGGCTTCGTGATCGACGCCGAAGGCCTGGTGGTGACCAACAACCACGTGATCCAGGACGCCGACGAGATCAACGTCATCCTTCAGGACGACACCAACCTGAAGGCCGAGCTGGTCGGCCGCGACCCCAAGACCGACCTGGCGCTGCTGCGCGTCAAGACCGACCGCAAGCTGACGGCGGTCACCTTCGGCGACAGCGACGGGATGCGGGTCGGCGACTGGGTGCTGGCGATCGGCAACCCGTTCGGCCTGGGCGGTACGGTGACCGCCGGCATCATCTCGGCGCGCGCCCGCGACATCAACGCCGGCCCCTATGACGACTTCCTGCAGACCGACGCCTCGATCAACCGGGGCAATTCCGGCGGCCCCATGTTCAACATGCGGGGCGAGGTGATCGGCATCAACACGGCGATCTTCTCGCCGTCCGGCGGCTCGGTCGGCATCGGCTTCGCGATCCCCTCGACGCTGGCCCGCAGCGTCGTCGCCCAGCTCAAGGAGTATGGCCGCACCCGGCGCGGCTGGCTGGGCGTCCGCATCCAGGGCGTCACGCCCGAGATCGCGGAGAGCCTGGGGCTCCGCTCCGCCACCGGCGCGCTGGTCGCCAGCGTGACCCCGAACGGCCCGGCCGCCGAGGCCGGCATCCAGGCCGGCGACGTCATCCTGACCTTCGACGGCAAGGAAGTGAACGAGATGCGCCGCCTGCCGCGCGTCGTCGCCGAGACGGGCGTCGAGGAGCGGGTGCCGGTCAAGCTGTGGCGCCGCGGCCAGGAGCAGACGGTCCAGGTCAAGGTCGGCGAGCTCGAGGCCGCCGAGGAGTCCGGCATGCTGGCCGCGATCCCCGACGAGCCGGCCCCCGCCGCCCCGGAATCGGTCGAGGCGCTGGGCCTGAAGCTGACCGGCATCACGCCCGAGCTGCGCCAGCAGTTCGACCTCAACGAGCAGCTCCGCGGCGTCCTGGTCACCGAGGTCGCCGGCAACAGCAGCGCCGCCGAGAAGGACCTGCGCCCCGGCGACGTGATCGTCGAGGTCGGCCAGGAGGAGGTCTCCACGCCCCAGGACGTCGCCGCCAAGGTCAAGGCCGCCAAGGACGCGAACCGCAAGACCGTGCTGCTCCTGATCGACCGCCGCGGCGACCTGCGCTTCGTGGCGCTCAACGTGACCTGACGCCCAACGCCTGCTTCACGGGGAGGGGCGGCGTCCCGCCGCCCAAGGTGCGCGGGACGCGCACCCTCCCACGGGGGTGGCGAAGCGAGGCAGTGCCGGAGAGCGCGATGGCTGGAAGTCCTGACGGCGCTGGCCGGTCGCTTCCAGCAGGGCTGTTAGGATCTGAACAGGTCAGGAAGACTCCGCGCGCCATGCAGGATACGGACGATAAGGACGCCGTCGTCGCGAGGGCGGTAGAAAATCAGGTATTTACCGAACGGGAACATGCGGATTTCACTGCCTAAATCGTCCCGCTCACGGCCCAGCAGTGGGCTTTTTGCCAATGTTTTGAATGTTTCGCGCATACCCGAAACGAACTGTTCTGCCATGCGCGGACTGTCCTTGGCGATGAACGCACCGACACCTGCCACGTCCTGGATAGCGCGACGCGTGAGGCGAACGGATGGCATTCTTACTCGGCTCTATCGTCGATTATTCGCTGGATCTCGGCAAAGGCCTCGTCCTCGTCCAGAATCTTGCCTGCTTCGATGTCCGCCAGTCCCTCCTGTACCTTGGCGCGGATTTCAAGGAACTCGGCCGCGTCCTCCGCGGACAGCTTCCGGATATGGACGGCGTAGATCGCCCCTGCCTCTCCACCGTCCAGCGCGGCGGACAGCTCTGGCGGCAACCTGTCTACCGGAAACGCAAGTCTCGCATCTTCCCGCATGACCGACCTCTTCCCTGCTCACAGCCGCAGTCTACACAAGCGAGATCCCCTGTGGAACATGAAGCGAATGCCAAACCGGTAGCAGCGACCACGCCGGCGGTGACGCCAAAAAGCGAAGGTCCTGGAACGCATCGCCTTCCAGGGCCTTCAAAATTTGGTGGCGCGCAGAGACTCGAGCCTTGGGCCCGCTGATCAAGGAACAGCACGGCCAAAAGGCGGATTGATTCCAGGATAGCCACCCAACGGGAAATGGCCCGCCTCAGCCCCATGCCGGAATGGCCGCCGCCCGGGTTTGGGTGCCGGCCTCGGCCGAGCTGCGCCAAGTTCTCGACCCGTGGCTTGCAAGCCAACAGCATTTGACGATGCTACCGACCGAACGCGGCGGCGGTCGACGCCTGACCATTGACGCCTTCAGGCACATGATGGGCGACGCGATCGAAGCCGCAGGCCTTCCCGACGACGTCACCACCCACGGCCTCCGCTACACGGCCGCCACGGTCCTGCACGAGATCGGCTGCGACTGGGAGACGATCGCCTCGATCACAGGCCACGAGACGGTGGCCATGGTCCGCAAGTACACCGAGAAGCGCCGCCGCTCCCGCCTGGCAATCGCCAAGCTGGACGATGCCCGGAAGGGCGGAAAGTAAACTGGGTAATCGCCAATTCTCTGACCGGCAGAGGCGAGGAGCGCTAGCTCTCATCCGACTCGCGCGCTCCAGGTTGGAGTTGAAACGGGCGAGCGGCTGCGTAGGCTTTGAACAAGCTATCTTTGAAGCGGTAGTAACGTTCCCGTGTCTTCTCCAGAACTGCCCCATACTTCTCGTTCACCAACTGGCCGACATAGACGCTCACCACGCTCGCATCGACGCCCAGTTTAGCAGCCACGCGGGCATAAAGAGCCTGCGTGTGGATTTCATCAGCGTCCTCTCCAGCGAATTCTTTGAGGATCGTCTCGCGCGGGTAAGAATGGCCGATGGCGGTTTTGTAGAGTGTCTCCTGAATAGGCGCCGACTCTCGGATGGCGATCTCCTCAAGAGCGTGCTGTGCCATTTCGGGAGTGACCATGTCGACGCCCGCTGACATCGACGCGATCAGGGAATGTCGGCCAAGCAGGTGCACGAAGTAAGGGTGTCCACGGGCGACCTTGATGATCCAAGCCCGGGTCTCCGCGGGAAAAAGTACACGGTAGCCAAGCGCCTGCTGCGCAAGGTCGAATATCTCCTGCATTTCCTGATCGCTCATGGGCGGCACAAGTACGCAGCCACCTGTCAACTGACGGGCGACGGACTCGTGGTCGCGGATGAGTTCCTGAGGCGTCGTGGCGACACCGACCAGAGCGAACTTGACCATGTCAGACCCAACACTTTTGAGGATCGACGCAAGGCCCGCCTTGTCCTTGATACGATCGAACTCATCGATGATTATCAAGACGCCGGAGCCTGCCACCCCAGCCTTGGTGATCTCCTTGAGAGCGGTGGCGAACAAACCGTACAGGTCGGCCTCGACCTCCTCGCGCTTCTCCACAAACTTAGATCCGCCCTTGCCGCCAACATCCACAATCTTGAGCTTCAAGGTACCCGACGCTTCAGCGGTCCGCTCGCGAGAGACAATGCGGAAAGGCAACCAATCACCAAGTGCATCCGCATTAGTTAGCAACCGCACCAGAAGCTCTTCCACTCCGGTAATGCTGTCATCGCATTGGAGATAGACCGGTATGAAATCGAAAGGACTGAATGGCTCACGCTTCAAACGCTTTATGACCGCAGGGTCATTCTGCGACATCAGTTGGAGTTGCCGGGCGAGGCTGGATTTTCCCACGCCGCGGTTCCCGTATATTACGATGTGGCCACCCTCCATCTCCAACGCATCGGCCAATGCCTGCAACTGGTCCTGCCGTCCGGCGAAGCGGTCGGTATCCTGAATTTCCTTGGTCGGCGTGAACACGTTTGCAGGGGAAACCATGCGGGGCGTCTCGCAATTATGGAGAGGAGATGGATGATCGTATAGCAGCGCCGGCTAGGCGGGGTTAGGCTTATCTGATGTGTCCCTATCCTATAGTAGGATCGCTTCAGTGCCGCCAGATCAGAATTGTAAAATGCCTTCTGACCAGTCTGCAAAACGCCATTAAGCCGGAAAAGCAAAGGCCCTGGAAAGCGTCGCTCTCCAGGGCCTTCTGAATTTGGTGGGTGCACAAGGACTCGAACCTTGGGCCCGCTGATTAAGAGTCAGCTGCTCTACCAACTGAGCTATGCACCCGCAATGTCCGCCGCCGTGTTTCGTTCGTTCCCGACCGTTGCCCAGCGACGAGGGGTAGATAGCAAAGCGGACCCGCCTTGTCGATGCCAAAAAACCGCTTCCATGACAGTTTTTTACCAGTCCGCCACGGCTCTCCGGTCACAGTTCCCCGGCGACGGTGCGGCGGGTGATCCGGACGTCGCGGTGGATATAGACCGACATCACCAGCCCGAAGCCGAACAGCACCGTCAGCATCGCCGTGCCGCCGTAGGAGATCAGGGGCAGGGGGATGCCGACCACCGGGATCAGGCCCATCACCATGGCGATGTTGATGAACACGTAGAGGAACAGGTTGGTGGAGACGCCCAATCCCACCAGCCGGCCGAACTGGTTGCGGCAGCGGAGCGCGATGATGACGCCGTAGGCGATCAGCAGGCTGTAGAGCAGCAGCAGCCCGGTGCCGCCGATCATGCCCAGCTCCTCCGCCAGCATCGTGAAGATGAAGTCGGTCTGCTTCTCCGGCAGGAAGTTCAGATGGCTCTGGCTGCCCATCATGTAGCCCTTGCCGGCCACGCCGCCGGACCCCAGCGCGATCTTCGACTGGGTGATATGGTAGCCGGCGCCCAGCGGGTCGTTCTCCGGGTTCAGGAAGATCAGCACCCGGTTCTTCTGGTAGTCGTGCAGGAACTGCCACGCGACCGGGATCGAGGCGGCGCCGCCCGCGATGATCACGGCGAACTTCCACAGCCGCACGCCGACCAGGAAGAAGATCGCCCCGCCGACCATCATGACCATCAGCGCGGTGCCCAGGTCCGGCTGCTTCATCACCAGCCCGACCGGGGCCAGCACCATCAGCAGCGGCACGATCAGGAAGGTCGGCCGCCCGACCTCCTCCAGCGACGCGGCATGGAAGTAGCGGGCGAGCGCCAGCACGATCGCGATCTTCATGATCTCCGACGGCTGGATCTGGATGATGCCCAGGTCGATCCAGCGCTGCGCGCCCATGCCGATCTCGCCGACGATCTCGACCGCGATCAGCAGCACCAGGGCGACGGCGTAGATCGGATAGGACAGGCGGATCCAGAGCCGCAGGTCGATCAGGCCCACCACCACCATCACGCAGATGCCGGCGCCGAACCGGACGGCCTGGCGCGACGCCCAGGGGTCGACGTTGCCGTTGGCCGCCGAATAGAGCATCGCCCACCCGACCGAGGCGATGGCGGTCAGCAGCAGGATCAGCTTCCAATTGATCTGCCACAGCTTCTCGCCCAGCGAGAGCTCCGGCTGGTGGCCCAGGAAATCGCCGTTCATCCGCCGATCCTCCCCGGCTTGTCGCCCAATCCCGGGGGCGGCGCCGGCTGGGCCGGCTCCGCCGGGACCGCGCTGGAGACCTGGGGCACGCCCCGCGCGCTGTCGCGGCGCTGGACCTCCAGCAGGATGTCGCGGGCGATCGGCGCCGCCACGGCCGAACCGCCGCCGCCATGCTCGACGATGACGGCGCAGGCGTAGCGCGGCGCGTGCAGCGGCGCGAAGCCGACGAACAGCGCGTGGTCGCGCTGGCGCCACGGCAGCTGCTCGTTCTTCAGGACGCCGGTGCTGCGCTCCGCCATGGTGATCCGGCGGACCTGGCTGGTGCCCGTCTTGCCGCCCATCTCGAAGCCGGCCTCTGCTATGCGCATCTTGTAGGCGGTGCCGCCGGGCTGGTTCATCACGGCGTTCATGCCCTGGAGCACCAGGTCCAGGTGGCCCTTGTTGACCCCCAGCGACGGCCAGGCGGTCTGTTCCGCCGGCCCGCGCTCGATCTGCTTGGTCAGGTGCGGCTTGACCGCGAAGCCGCCGTTGACCAGCCGCGACAGCATCACCGCCAGCTGGAGCGGGGTCGCCAGCACGTATCCCTGGCCGATCGCGGCGATCAGCGATTCCCCCTGGGTCCACGACTTGCCGAGGTTGGCCTGCTTCCACTCGCGGCTGGGCATCAGCCCCGGCCGCTCGCTGGGCAGGTCGAGCTGGGTCCGCTGGCCCATGCCGAACTTCTTCGCCATGTCGTGGATGCGGTCGATGCCGATCCGGCGCGCCAGGTCGTAGAAGAAGGTGTCGCAGGAATGCTTGAGCGCGCCGACCAGGTCCAGCGTGCCGTGCCCGCCCTTCTTCCAGCAATGGAAGCGGTGGTCGCCCAGGTCCATGTGGCCGGGGCAGAACACGGTGTGGCGCGGGCCGACGATGCCGCTGTCCAGCGCCGCCAGCGCCACCAGCATCTTGAAGGTGGAGCCCGGCGCGTACTGCCCGGCGACCACCTTGTTGGTCAGCGGCGTCGTCGGGTCGGACAGCAGGTCCTCCCAGGTCTCCGCGTTGATGCCCGTCGTGAACAGGTTGGGATCATAGCTGGGATTCGACGCCATGGAATAGATGCCGCCGGTATGCACGTCCATCACGACGGCCGCGGCGCTCTTCTCCTCCTTCAGCCGGTCCTGGGCGTATTGCTGCAGGCCGATGTCGATGGTCAGCGTGATGTCTCGGCCGGGCTGGCCCTCCTGGCGGGACAGCTCGCGGATCACCCGGCCGACCGCGTTGACCTCCAGCTGGCTGGTGCCGGCGACGCCGCGCAGGCTGGCGTCGTGGAACTTCTCCATGCCGGACTTGCCGATGCGGAAGCCGGGCAGCGCCAGGACCGGGTCGCCGTTCAGCTCGGACTCCGACACGGCGCCGACATAGCCCAGGAAATGGGCGGTCGCCGCCTCGTACGGGTAGCTGCGCAGCTCGCCGACCTCGATCGAGACGCCGGGCAGGTCGGGGGCGTTCACTTCGATCATGGTGACCTGGTCCCAGGTCAGGTTCTCCTTCACCGTGACCGGCACGAAGGCGCGCTTGCGCTGGATCTCGCGGGTGATGCGGCGCCAGTCCGCCTCGGTCAGCGGCACGATCTCCGAGATCAGCGTCAGCATGCGGTCGATCTTGCGCGCCTGCTCCGACACCATGACCACGCGGAAATTCTGCTGGTTCACCGCCAGCGGCACGCCGAACCGGTCCAGCACCTGGCCGCGCGACGGGGCGAGCAGCCGCATGTTGATCCGGTTCTCGTCCGCCAGCACCGTGTAGCGGTCGGACTCCAGCACCTGCAGGTAATACATCCGGGCGACCAGCGTCGACAGCAGGCCGGCCTGCATGCCGCCCAGCATCAAGGCCCGCCGGGTCAGGCTGCGGTATCTATCGGTATCGCGCTCCATGGCGGGAAGGGACCTCGTCAGGCCTGGAGAAAGGCGCGGTGGATGCGGATGAACAGCCAGCCGAACAGCGGGAACACCGCCACCGTCATGGTCGACTGCATCAGGGCGGAGTTGGGCGACAGCAGCCGCAGGTTCAGGATCGACCAGGCGAGCCAGCCTACGAAGCCGGCGCCGAAGGCCACCAGCGCGAACCCGAACCACAGCATCGCGAAGGACGTCCCCAGGAAGAAACGCCGCTGGGTCAGCACCACCCAATAGACCAGCACATGGATCAGCGGCGTCATCCCGAGCGGGGCGCCGCTCAGCAGGTCCTGCAGCAGGCCCAGGCCGAACGCCATGCTGGGGCGCAGCAGGTCGGGGCGGTGGATCACCCAGTAATAGACCGCCATCAGCGGCAGCATGGGGGCCACCGGGGCATAGTTGGGCAGGTGCAGGGGCACCATGCCGACCAGCATCAGGGCCGCCGTGATCGCCAGGGGCGCCATGTTGCGCCCCGTCTGGTCGATCCTGCTCCAGAAGCCGCCGGTCATGGGCAGGGTCCCGCCGGCGTCAGTTCAAGCCGCCGGCGGCGTCCGCCGGGGCATTGGCGCCAAGGCCGCCGGGAAGCCCGAAATTGACCAGCTGGACATGCTCGACCCGTCCGGGATCGACGAAGGGCTGCACCCGGATCGCGCTCTCGCCCACCTCCGCGACCAGCCCGACCGGCAACCCCGGCGGGAACATGCCGCCATGGCCCGAGGTCACCACCCGGTCGCCGACCGCCGGCGCGGCGTCGCCCGGCAGGTAGAGCAGGCGCGGCTGTCCGGAATTGTCGCCGCCCATCACGGCGCGCTGGCGCGACGGCTCGATCACCACCGGGATGCGCGAGTTGAGGTCCGTGATCAGCAGGACGCGCGACGACCATTCCCCCGCCTGGACCACGCGGCCCATCAATCCCCGGCCGGACACGGCCGCCTGGCCGGGCCTGACGCCGTCGCGCTGGCCGGCGGTGACGACGACGGTCCGGACGAAGGCGCCGCCGGGATCGGCGACGACCCGGGCCGTGATATAGGAGGCGGCCAGTTCGGGCTTGTAGTTCAGCAGGCTGCGCAGGCTGCGGTTCTCGGCGTCGAGCCGCTGGGCCGCCTGCTGCCACTGCAGCAGGGCCGCGTTCTCCTGACGGAGCCGCTCGTTCTCACCCCGCAGGTTGACGATCTCGTGCAGGCTCTCGACGAAATGGGCCGCCGTCGCCGCGGGGCGGGAGATCGCGTCCAGGATCGGGGCGAAGGCATCGGTCACCCGGACGCGCAGCCCGTCCACCAGGACGGTGTCGACCTTGCCGACCATCATCAGGGCTATGGCGGCGAACACCAGGAGAAGGAACGAGAACCGCTGGGCCAGCGCACGCAGGGGTGCGGCGAGACGAACCACGGATCCGGTGGCACGTGTCTTCACGGGGCCTTTCCTGTGCTCTGCGGGGCTGAAAGCCGGATGTCAGGAGGTTGCACGGGCGGCAGCCCTCCTGGAGGGAGTTTGCCGCGCCAATTATGAATATCAGGAGTACATCTGGATGAGAACGTGCTTAAGCGTCTTCATCTCTTCGAGAGCCCGGCCCGTGCCCAGCGCCACGCAGGACAGCGGATCGTCGGCGATGGAGACCGGAAGGCCCGTCGCGTGGCGCAGCACATAGTCCAGGTTGCTGAGCAGGGCGCCGCCGCCGGTCAGGACGATGCCCTTGTCCACGATGTCGGCGGCCAGTTCCGGCGCCGTGTGCTCCAGGGCCACCTTCACCGCCTCGATGATGGCGCTGACCGGTTCGGACAGGGACTCCGCGATCTGGCGCTCGCTGATGATCAGTTCCTTGGGAACGCCGTTCATCAGGTCGCGGCCCTTGATCTCCATGATCCGGCCCTCGCCGTCCTCCGGCGGGCAGGCGGAGCCGATCTCCTTCTTGATCCGCTCGGCCGAGCTTTCGCCGACCAGCAGGTTGTGGTTGCGGCGGATATAGCCGATGATCGCCTCGTCCATCTTGTCGCCGCCGACGCGGACCGAGCGGGAATAGACGATGCCGCCCAGCGACAGCACGGCGACTTCGGTCGTGCCGCCGCCGATATCGACCACCATGCTTCCGGTCGGCTCGGTCACCGGCAGGCCCGCGCCGATCGCGGCGGCCATCGGCTCCTCGATCAGGAAGACCCGGCGGGCGCCGGCCGACTCGGCCGATTCCTGGATCGCTCGGCGCTCGACCGCGGTGGAGCCCGACGGCACGCAGATGATCACCTGCGGGCTCGCGAAGCTGCGCCGGTTGTGCACCTTGCGGATGAAGTGCTTGATCATCTCCTCGGCGACTTCGAAGTCGGCGATGACGCCGTCCCGAAGCGGCCGGATCGCCTGGATGTTGCCGGGCGTGCGCCCCAGCATCATCTTGGCCTCGTCGCCGACCGCGAGCACCTGCTTCTTGCCGCGGATGGTGGCGATGGCGACGACCGACGGCTCGTTCAGGACGATTCCCCGCCCCTTGACGTACACGAGGGTGTTGGCCGTACCCAGGTCGATCGCCATGTCGGCCGACAGGACGCCGAGCAATTTGGAAAACATGGAGTTGATTAACTCTTCATCCGGTTGACGCGGCCCATCCGAGACAACGGCGGCTCATTGGCGAGCCGCCGTCGGAGGTAATCTGGATGGAGGCTCGGGGTACGAACCACCATCCGTTTGAATAGAGCAACGCCGCAAACCACTCAAGCGGAGAGTGCTTCGGGCGCCGTTTTCTGACGCTTGGTCAGCAGCTTGTTCAAGGCGTGCACATAGGCGCGGCAGCTCGCCACCAGGGTGTCGGTGTCGGCGCCCTGGCCATTGACCGTCTTGCCGTTCTCCTCCAGCCGGACGGTCACTTCCGCCTGCGCGTCGGTGCCCTCGGTGACGGCGTGGACCTGGTACAGCTGCAGCTTGGCCTCGTGCGGGAACAGCGCCGAGATCGCGTTGAAGGTGGCGTCGACCGGGCCGGACCCGGTGGCGACCGTGCTCACCGTCTCGCCGTCGATCTCCAGCTCCAGCTCGGCCCGCTGCGGACCCTTGGAGCCGGCGACCACCGCCAGCGAGACGAAGCGGATGCGCTCGTTGGTGCTGCCGATGCTGTCGTCCACCAGTGCTACGATGTCCTCGTCGAAGACGTCCTTCTTCTTGTCTGCCAGGTCCTTGAAGCGGACGAAGGTCTCCTCGATCGCGTTGTCGCCCAGCGCGTAGCCCAGGTCCTTCAGCTTGGCGCGGAAGGCGGCGCGGCCGGAATGCTTGCCCATGACCAGGGTCGAGCGGTTCAGGCCCACCGACTCCGGGGTCATGATCTCGTAGGTCTGGGCGTTCTTCAGCATGCCGTCCTGGTGGATGCCGGACTCGTGGGCGAAGGCGTTCTTGCCGACGATCGCCTTGTTCGGCTGGACGACGAAGCCGGTCACCGCCGATACCAGGCGGGACGCCGTCATGATCTGCTCGGTCTGGATGCCGGTGGTGTAGGGCAGGGCGTCGGCGCGGGTGCGCAGCGCCATGACGATCTCCTCCAGCGCCGCGTTGCCGGCGCGCTCGCCCAGGCCGTTGATCGTGCATTCGATCTGCCGGGCGCCGGCGGTGACCCCGGCCAGCGAGTTGGCGACCGCCAGGCCCAGGTCGTTGTGGCAATGGACCGAGAAGATCGCCTTGTCGGCATTGGGCACCCGGTTGATCAGCATGGTGAACAGGGCGCCGTATTCCTCCGGCACGCCGTAGCCGACCGTGTCGGGGATGTTGATCGTGGTGGCGCCGGCCTTGATCGCGGTCTCGACGCAGCGGCACAGGAAGTCGTGCTCGGTGCGCGAACCGTCCTCGGCGCTCCATTCCACGTCCTCCACATGGTTGCGGGCGTGGGTGACGCTGTCCCAGACGGCCTGCAGCACCTTCTCCGGCTCCATCTGCAGCTTGTACTTCATGTGCAGCGGGCTGGTGGAGATGAAGGTGTGGATGCGCTTGCGCTCGGCGAACTGCAGGGCCTCGGCGGCGCGGTCGATATCGCGGCGGTTGGCGCGCGACAGTCCGGCGATGACCGAGTTGCGGACGACCTTGCCGATCTCGCGCACGGCCTCGAAGTCGCCGTTGGAGGCGATCGGGAAGCCGGCCTCGATCACGTCCACGCCCATCTCCTCCAGGACGCGGGCGATGCGCAGCTTCTCCTCCAGGTTCATGGAGGCGCCGGGCGACTGCTCGCCGTCGCGCAACGTGGTGTCGAAGATGATGACGCGGCCGGCGTCGGAAGAGGAGGGGACGGCGTTGACTGGGGTCTGGTCGGTGGCGGCGGTCATGGAACTTGATCCTTCTGTGCTTACCGGTGCCCGCGGCCCCCTTGACGGGACCGGATTGCGGGCAGGACCGATATCAATGATGCGACGGCGATGGATGGCGCGAGCGCCATGATCCCCCTGAACACCTGTCAATGACGACGGCGGCGCTCAGGGGCGCATAAGTCGCAGAAGGAGAGCCCCATGCAGCCCACGGGCAGACAGCAGCACTTCCGGCAGGGGCAGGGAGCCGCCCGTGCTGGCGATGGCCGGGGCGCGCGCACCGATCCGGTCCCCGCGGGGGGCCTTCATGATGTCGGACGTGCGAGCCTGCGTAATCACCAGTTTCTACCTTCGGTCAATCGGTCAGCACCGCCGGGGTGCCGGGACCGGCTGCTGGTGCCAAGGTGGCGCCGGTATGGTTAAATTTGCGTTAAGGCGTCTGGCCGGCTATCGTGCCCGACCAAGGCCCCAGGCCCGGTATGTCTAAAGCAAGGGGCGGGTGTCCCGCAACCGTTTTCCGCCTGATGTCCCGGATGCCTCGGGACGTTCCGGACTGGGATCCGGGTCTCGAAGGCAGGCCAAGGACAGGATTGTGACATGTAAATGATTACAAAACGTCAGAATATGACGTTGGAGGTAGCGTTCTGTTTCTTAAAGATAGGTCGTGTTGCGGGGCAGGGGGCTTATATCCTAGACGTAACGGCGACGCCCCGGTGATCCGGTTCCGGGAAGTCCTGCAGGATGTAAACCGATGATGACGAAGGAAATCACGCGGTCTAAGCCGCAATCTTTCGAAGCCGGAATTTTTTGCGGGTCGCGGGAACAAAGCGGCGTCCAAAGGTTTTACTGCCCAGGAGTTCGTGTGTTTGGCGCGCCGCTGGCGTCCAGCCGCGGGACCGGGCGGTGGTTCACCCAAACAGGCCGGCGCTGCCGTCTCGGGACGGCGGCCGGCTGGTCAGGAAGTGGAATAATGGTGTTGCGCTCAACCATCCCATCCTTGCTCAACAGCGCGAAGTCGGAAATGTCCGGGGAGGCTGTCACCCATGTCTGAAAACACGCTTGACCGGTTGGAACAGGAAATTCCCGCTCTGCGCCGTTTCGCGCGGGCTCTGGTCGGTCACCCCGAGCGGGCCGACGACCTCGTCCAGGACACCCTCGAGCGGGCGCTGACCCGGTTGGACAGCTACACCCCGGGCACCAACATGCGCGCCTGGCTGTTCACCATCCTGCGCAACGCCCACATCAACGAGCTGCGCCGCGCCCGCACCACCGCGACGCCGGACGAGACGCTGGAGGCCCTGAGCCCGCCGGCGCCGGCCGCCCAGGAGCACGGCCTCGCCGTCCGCGACCTGGAGCGGGCCCTGGCCCGGCTGACCCCGGAAATGCGCGAGGTGCTCCTCCTCATCGGCCTTGAAGGCATGAGCTACGAGGAAGCGGCCGACGTGCTGGGCGCCAAGGTCGGCACCGTCAAGTCGCGCCTCTGCCGCGGCCGCGAGGCGCTCCGCCGCCTGATGGACGGCGAAGTGGGCGAGGACGGCGTGACCCGGTTGCCCGGCCGCCCGCTGACCCCCGCCACGAGCCGCGAGATGGCCGCCGTCGTCCTCGCCTTCCAGCGCTCCGCCGCCGCCGCCGCGCGGACCGTGCATTCGGGCATGGAGTTCGAGGAACGCCGCACCGGGACCTGATCCCGCATCGGACCGAGACCGGAAAGGCCGCCGCCCCGGAAGGGGCGGCGGCCTTTTCTTATGGCTCTGCCACAGGCAAGACTGCAGGTTCAGGACGACGCCGGGACGGTTCGGCGACTTGACGCCCCGCCGGACCGCAGACCGCGTAAGCGGGGCGGCAAGGTGCTGCCTGTCGGCGGCGCTGATGGCAGCAAGAGCAGCGTGCCGTTCCACTCGCCGCGATGCGTTGTTCCACGGCCCCACCTACGGTTTGGTGCAGGGCGGAGGTGACGCGGGCCGTCGATCGTAGGTTGGGCCGTGGCCCAACGCATCGGTCCGGCTGCCCCGGCCGGATCAGGCACAGCCCTAACAACTACGACGAAATCCACGTGCGCCGCCTTTCGCACTCCTGTTCGCCAATCTCGGTGTTCTCGATGACGAAGTGCGGCTACTTGCTGTCGATGAACGCTTTCGCGGCCCGGTCCTTGGGATAGTGCAGGTCGCTGTTCAACCCGTCACCGACTGCATCGACACGACCAATCGCATGTCAAAGGGCCGGCAGCAGATCCAGCAAGTCGGCCATCCGGAGGCCGTTGAACGACCCCGCAGCGGGAATGATGACGGTGCACCTTTTCACGACTGCTGCCAGAGTTTGGCGAAAGTCACGGCTTGGTTCTCGACGTCATAGGGTGGCGGCAGCGGCAGGTCGGCATCCCCAAGCGCGACGAGCAACTCGGCGTAGTCGCGCAGCCCGAGAAGTCGAATGGCCTCGTTCCTGGCCAAGCGTCCCTGCGAATACGCCAGCAACGGATCGTCCGCGACGGGGTCGGTGCCATTCGAAGTCACCGCCTCCAAGTTCTCTCGGACAATCGCCGTCATCGTCGTCCCATGCGCGGCGGCATACGGCTCGGCCCGAGCCATAAGATCGTCTGACAGGTTGAGCGTCGTGTTCCTGAGCATATGGCACCCGCACGCATCACAGATAGATGTGAGAACCGCTTCCGGGATCGATGCCACGCCGACGCAAGGTGCGAACAGAGCCCTTTATTCGACGATCGCCGGCCGGAGCCTGGGAACCGGGGCTGACCCCGGTTCCCTTCGCCTGCACCGGCGCAGGACGCCCCGATCAGTTCTTGGTCTTGTCCACCAGCTTGTTGGCGGAGATCCAGGGCATCATGGCGCGCAGCTTCTCGCCGACTTCCTCGATCTGGTGCTCGGCGTTGCGGCGGCGCATGGCCTTGAAGCTGGGCTGGCCGACCTTGCACTCCTGGATCCAGTCGCGGGTGAAGCGGCCGGACTGGATGTCGTCCAGGATGCGCTTCATCTCGGCCTTGGTCTCCGGCGTCACGACGCGCGGGCCGCGGGTGTAGTCGCCGTACTCGGCCGTGTTGCTGATCGAGTAGCGCATGTTGGCCATGCCGCCCTCGTAGATCAAGTCGACGATCAGCTTGACCTCGTGCAGGCACTCGAAATAAGCCATCTCGGGCGCGTAGCCGGCTTCCACCAGCGTCTCGAAGCCGGCCTGGATCAGGGCGGTCAGGCCGCCGCACAGCACGGCCTGCTCGCCGAACAGGTCGGTCTCGCACTCTTCCTTGAAGGTCGTTTCGATCACGCCGGCGCGGCCGCCGCCGTTGGCAGAGGCGTAGGACAGCGCCAGCTCCAGCGCGTTGCCCGAGGCGTTCTGGTGGACCGCCACCAGCGAGGGCACGCCGCCGCCGCGCACATACTCGCTGCGGACGGTGTGGCCGGGACCCTTCGGCGCGATCATGAACACGTCGATGTCGGCGCGCGGCTCGATCAGGTTGAAGTGGACGTTCAGGCCGTGGGCGAAGGCCAGGGCGGCGCCTTCCTTCATGTTCGGAGCGAGATGGTCGCGGTACAGGTCGGCCTGGAGCTCGTCGGGGGTCAGCACCATGATCACGTCGGCGACCTTGGCGGCCTCGGCCGGGGTCATGACGGTGAAGCCGGCGGCCTCGGCCTTGGCGCCGCTCGGGCTGCCCGGACGGGCGCCGACGATCACGTCCTTTACGCCGCTGTCGCGCAGATTGTTGGCATGGGCGTGGCCCTGGCTGCCGTAGCCGACGATGCAGACCTTCTTGCCCTTGATCAGGTTGACGTCGGCATCACGATCGTAATAGACGCGCATGGTGGATGTTCCTCGGTTTTCGCTACAGTCGGTTAATTCCGGGCACAATAGGCCGGGTTTGGGGCTGGGGGAAGTTCCGCGCTTTCGTTTCTACAGGCTGGCGGCGCCTTTGGAGATGGCGGCGGCGCCGGTCCGGCTGACATCGACCAGCCCGAGCTGACGCATCAGCCCGATGAAGTCGTCCAGCTGGGCCGCCGTGCCGGTCATTTCGAACACGAAGGAGTTGAGCGTCGCGTCGACCACGCGGGCCTTGAAGATGTCGGCGATCCGCAGGCTCTCGATGCGCCGGTCGCCGGTGCCGGCCACCTTGATCAGCGCCAGCTCGCGCTCGATGAAGGGACCCTCGTCGGTCAGGTCGCGCACCCGGTGGACCGGAACCAGCCGGTCGAGCTGGTTCTTGATCTGCTCGATGATCATGCGGGTGCCGCTGGTCACGATGGTGATGCGCGAGACCTGCTGCTCGGCATCCACCTCGGCGACGGTCAGGCTCTCGATGTTGTAGCCCCGGCCGGAGAACAGGCCGATGACGCGGGCGAGCACGCCCGGCTCGTTGTCGACCAGGACGGAGATGGTGTGCTTTTCGATGTTGATTTCCACGGAACGGGCTCCAGCAGGGATGGCATTGGGTTGGTTGGTATGGGCGCATGACGACCGGCCCCGCGCCGTCGCGGGACCGGCCTTTCGACCGCGGAAAGCGGCGCCTTATACCAGGACCATGCCTTCCTCGGGAGTGCTGTCCCGCTGCATCCCGTTGCCCTGCTGGTCCGCCGGGCCCAGCAGGATTTCGTTGTGTGCCCTCCCGCCGGGGATCATCGGGAAGCAGTTTTCCTTCTGGTCCACGCACATGTCGACGATCACCGGGCGGCGGACGTCGATCATTTCCTGAAGCACCGCGTCCACCTCCGACACCTTGGTGGCGCGCAATCCCACGCCGCCGAAGGCCTCGGCCAGCTTGACGAAGTCGGGCAGGGCCTCGCTGTAGCTCTCCGAATAGCGGCTGCCGTGCAGCAGTTCCTGCCACTGGCGGACCATGCCCATGTACTGGTTGTTCAGGATCAGCACCTTGATCGGCAGGCGGTACTGGACCGCGGTCGCCAGCTCCTGCATGTTCATCATGAAGGACGCCTCGCCCGACACGTCCACCACCAGCGCGTCGGGATGCGCGATCTGGGTGCCGATGGCGGCCGGCAAGCCGTAGCCCATGGTGCCCAGCCCGCCCGACGTCATCCAGCGGTTCGGCTCCTCGAAGGGGATGAACTGGGCGGCCCACATCTGGTGCTGGCCGACCTCGGTCGTGATGTAGGTGTCGCGGTTCCGGGTCAGCTCGCGCAGCCGCTCAAGCGCGTATTGCGGCTTGATCACCGGGTCGGAGTGGATGTAGCGCAGGCAGTCGCGGCCCCGCCACTCGGCGATCTGGGCCCACCACTGCTTCAGCGCCTCCTTGTCCGGACGCTTCTGGCGGGCCTTCCAGATGCGGATCATGTCTTCCAGGACATGGGCGCAGTCGCCGACGATCGGCACGTCCACCCGGACGTTCTTGTTGATCGAGCTGGGATCGATGTCCACATGGATCTTCTTGCTGCCGGGCGAGAACTCCGACAGCTTGCCGGTCACGCGGTCGTCGAACCGCGCGCCGATATTGATCATCACGTCGCACCCGTGCATCGCCAGGTTGGCCTCGTAGGTGCCGTGCATGCCCAGCATGCCCAGGAACTGCGGGTCCGACGCCGGATAGGCACCCAGGCCCATCAGGGTGTTGGTGCAGGGATAGCCCGTCATGCGGACGAACTGGGTCAGCAGCTTGGAAGCCAGCGGGCCGGAATTGATCACGCCGCCGCCGGTATAGAAGATCGGCCGCTTGGCGTTGGCGATCAGCTCGACCGCCTCTTCGACGCGGGCGATCTCCGGCTTGACCTGCGGGCGGTAGGTCTTGTGCCTGACCTCGTTCGGCGGCACGTACGGGCCGTCTGCGAACTGCACGTCCTTGGGGATGTCGATCACGACCGGGCCGGGGCGGCCGCTCTTCGCGACCCAGAACGCCTCGTGCATGGTCCGCGCCAGGTTGGCGACGTCCTTCACCAGGTAATTGTGCTTGGTGCAGGGCCGGGTGATGCCGGTCGTGTCGGCTTCCTGGAAGGCGTCGTTGCCGATCAGGTGCGTCGGCACCTGGCCGCTCAGGCACACGATCGGGATGCTGTCCATCAGCGCGTCGGTCAGGCCGGTGACCGCGTTGGTGGCGCCGGGGCCGGACGTTACGAGAACGACGCCGACCTTGCCGGTCGAGCGCGCATAACCTTCCGCCGCATGGACAGCCGCCTGTTCGTGACGCACCAGGATGTGGCGCAGGTCGTTCTGCTTGAACAGGGCGTCATAGATCGGAAGTACCGCGCCGCCGGGATAGCCGAAAATGACGTCTACGCCCTGGTCCTTCAGGGACTTGATGACGATCTCCGCACCGGTCAGCTTGTTCTCGGACATCTTTGACTACCTTCGTGTGTAGCGCACCCGCGCGCACCGCGGATGCCTCGTCTCCGTCTATGAAAATCCCGTTGTTTCTCAGGAATTTCAGCAAGTTGGCACTTCGGCCCGGGGCTGTGCCGAGGGCCGGGAAGCCGCAACCTAATCAAAACATTTTCCAGGGTCAACCCATTTTGCGAATTATGTTGCGAACCGTTTGTTGCATGCTTTCCGAATCTTGCGCGTTAATCACATGGCTGCCATGCGCCGGGCCGAGCTGGTGGCGGAACCAGGTGCCCTGCCGTTTGGCGTAGCGCCGGGTCGAGGTCTTGGCGGCGGCGACCGCGTCCTCCAGCGCGGCCTCGCCGCGCAGATAGGCCGAAAGTTCCGGCACGCCCAGCGCCTTCAGGGCCGGCAGGCCGGGGGAGAGGTCCAGCTCCAGCAGCGCGCGGACCTCGTCCAGGGCGCCGCGCTCCATCATGATGTCGAAGCGCCGGTCGCAGGCGGCGTACAGCGCGCCGCGCGGCGGATCGACCACGAACGGCACGAAGCGCAGGCCGGGCGGCGGGCCGGCCGCCGGGGCGGACTGCCAGTCGGTGATCGACCGGCCGGTCGCCTCCAGCACCTCCAGCGCGCGGCCCAGGCGCTGGCCGTCGCCCGGCTTCAGGCGGGCCGCCGTGGCGGGGTCGCGTTCGGCCAGCAGCGCGTGCAACCCCGGGGCACCCAGCGCTTCCCGGCGCTCCCGCACGGAAGCCCGGACCGCCTCGGGGATCGGCGGGATGTCGGCCAGCCCCTCCATCAGCGCCCGGATATAGAGGCCGGTGCCGCCGACCACGATCGGCAGCCGCCCGGCCGCGTGGGCCTCGGCGATCTCCGCCAGGGCCAGCGCCTGCCAGCGCGCCGCCGAGCAGCGCTCCGACGCCGGCAGCGCGCCGTAGAGCCGGTGCGGCGCCCGCGCCTCGTCCTCCGCGGTCGGCCGGGCGGTCAGGACCGGCAGCTCGGCGTAGATCTGCATGCTGTCGGCATTGATGACGGTACCGCCGAATTCCTCGGCCAGATCGAGTGCCAGCGCGGATTTGCCGCTGGCGGTAGGTCCGCCGACGACGACTACGGGTTTATCTGGCATGGACAACGCTTGGTGAGACATTTCATAAAGGCGGCCGACCCTCGCCCGCGGATACTTCCATGAACAATGTTCTGACCCTGATCGCCGATCCCGCCGCCGCCGACCTGGACGATAGCACGGTAGGCGCCGCGCGCGCCGCCCTGAAGGACCTGGGGGCCGAAACCGGCGCTCCGGACTGGCTCGCCCCCGGCGTCGCCTGCGACATCCCGTTCGACGGGCTCAACTGCGACCAGGCCGACGCGGCGCTCCACACCGCCTTGCCCGGGCGTCCGGTGGACCTGATCACCCAGCCGGCCGAGGGACGCCGCAAGCGGCTGCTGGTGGCCGACATGGAGTCCACCATCATCCGGCAGGAGATGCTGGACGAACTGGCCGAGCTGGTCGGGCTCAAGGACCTGATCGCCGGGATCACCTGGCGCGCGATGAACGGCGAGATCGACTTCAAGGACGCGCTGCGCGAGCGGGTGGCGCTCCTCAAGGACCTGCCGGTCGAGGCGCTGGACCAGGTCTACGGCCGGGTCGACCTGATGCCGGGCGCGCTGGCGCTGGTCGCGACCATGAAGGCGAACGGCGCTTACTGTACCCTGGTGTCCGGCGGCTTCAAGTTCTTCACCGAGCGGGTGCGCGCCACGGTCGGGTTCGACGAGGACCAGGCCAACGATTTCGAAATCGCGGACGGAAGGCTGAGCGGCCGAGCGGTCGAGCCGATCCTGGACAAGGACGCCAAGGTGGCCGCCCTGATCCGGGTCGCCGGCGCCCAGCGGATCCCGCTGCGGGAGTCCATCGCGGTGGGCGATGGCGCCAACGACCTGCCGATGCTCCAGGCCGCCGGGCTGGGCGTCGCGTTCCACGCCAAGCCGGCGGTGGCGGCCCAGGCGCGGGCGCGGGTGGAGCGCTCCGACCTGACGGCGCTGCTTTACGCCCAGGGCTACCGGACCGAGGAGATCCAGGCGCCCCGCCTGATCTCCTGACGTCCGGCGCTTCCCGTCACGCCGTTTTCCGCTCCGCGTCCGGAGCATCCGGAGCGTCCGCCGGCTGCGGAGCGTCCGCCGGCGGGGCGGCCTCTGGCTCCGCGGCGGCGGGGGCCATGGCGGCCGCCGCGGCCGTCGTCGCGGCGGCGACCGCCGCTACCGCCGCGGCGCTGCCCGCCAGGGTGCCCGGGGCACCCTCCGCCGGGGCCTGAGCATCCGCCGCCGCGGGAGCGGAGGTGGGAGCGGGAGCAGGCGCGGGAGCCGGAGCAGGCGCGGGAGCCGGAGCAAGAACCGGCGCGAAGTCCGAAGCCGCCGGGGCGGAGCCGCGGGCGGGAGCCGCGGACGGGTCCGTCTTCTGCTTGAACAGGGATTCGACCGTGTCCACCAGCCGCTGCAGGATCGTGTAGACCAGAGTCGCCGAGAAGCCGCCGAGCAGGGCCAGCAGCGGCTTGCTGAAGGTGGCAGCCGCCGAGGTCGAGGTGACCGCCCCGGTCGCCTGGTCGATCTCCGGCCCGATCGGGATCATCTGCGACAGGACGAGCCCGGCGATCACGCCCAGGCCGATCCGGATCCAGTAGGACGATTCGAAATGCGGGTCGTAGGTGCCGGCCCCGATATAGGAGTGGGCGATGAACAGCGCGTGGAAGCACCCACCCATCGCCGCCGCGCTCATCAGGAAAACCAGCACCAGGAAGCTTTCCATCCCGCTCATCGAATAGATGTCGGACGCCAGGTTGGGAAGGTTGACGGCGTCCGACAGGCTGGTCAGCACGAACAGCAGGGTGAACAGAGTGGCGCCGACCACCAGCCTCCGGATCGACGGCAGCGGCCCCAGGCAGGAGATCCAGCCGTTGCGCGCCCGGTCGATCTGGAGCAGGTAGATCGTCCGGGGCGACGCCGGCGCCACCACCCTGGCCAGCTGGGTATGGATCGCGCCGAGCGTCGCGAGCGGCACCCCTCCGGAATTCACCGCCGTCTCGACCAGGTCCAGGGACTGCATCAGCGGATCCGGTATCACGGTCCCGCTGCCCATCGCGTGCCGGGCCATGGCGTCGCATTCCAGGGCGATCCGCTGGGTCAGGGTGACCTCGCCCCATTCCGCTTCGGGCGAACCGTTCGCGGCCGCCAGCCGGACCAGATTGTTGACCGATGTATCCGTCACGGATGGCCTCCAGGAAATTGACAACCGAAAGGACATGAGATTTCGCGGAAAGCATAAATAAATTATAAAAGACAAATCATGCACTACCGCGGCGTGTGCGGCTCTGGCGGAGGGCTGCAACCCTCCGCCGATGTTCTTGATTTGTTTGCGCGTACCCCTTAATGTAGACCTGTCCCCACAGCCCGGCATGCTTCCCATGGCGACCGTCATCATCACGGAAAAATCCAGTCAGGCCAAAGACCTGCGCGCCGCGCTGGGCGACCGGTTCGGCCGCATCCTGCCGGCGGAGGGGCACCTGCTGCGGCTGGCCGAGCCGGACGAGGTCAATCCCGCCTGGAAGCGCTGGTCCTCGGCCCTGCTCAAGCCCGACGGGCTGTACCCGACTCGGCCGGACCCGAACGGCAACAAGCCGGCCAAGTTCCAGGCCATCGCGTCGGCGCTGAAGGCGTGCGACCGGGTGATCCTGGCGACCGACTGCGACCGCGAGGGCCAGCTGATCGGGCAGGAGATCCTGGAGCATGTCGGGTTCCGCGGGCCGGTGCTGCGCGCCATCTTCACCGCGCAGGACCCCAAGACGATCCGCGACGCCTTCGACCGGCTGAAGCCCAACGCCGAGCTGCGCCCCGTCTACGAGGCGGCGGTCGCGCGCCAGCAGGCCGACCAGATCTTCAACCTGTCCCTGACGCGCACCGCGACCACGACCCTGCTGGCGCCGGGCGTCAAGGGCGTCATCGGCATCGGCCGGGTCAAGACGCCGACCCTGGCGATCGTCTGCCTGCGCGAGCTGGAGATCCTGAACTTCAAGCCGGAGGATTATTTCGAGGTCACGGCCACCGCGACGGTGGGGGCCGGCACCTTCCTGATGCGCCACGCCCCGCCGCCCAAGGACCGGATCAAGGACCGCGCCCGGGCGGAGGCGATCGCCGCCGCGGCGGAAGGCTGCCGGGGACCCCTGGCGGTGACGGTGGAGGAGAAGCGGCAGGGTCCCCCCCGCCTGTTCGACCTGCCCGCGCTCCAGAAGACCTGCGGCCAGCGCTGGGGCTGGAACGCCGACAAGACCCTGGCGGTCGCCCAGGAGCTGTACGACGGCGACGGTAAGAAGCTGATAACCTATCCCCGGGCCGAGGCCCGCTACCTGTCGGAGAACCAGATCGCCGACGTGCCGGCGGTCGTCGGCGCGCTCACGGCATTACGGGGCTTCGCCCACCTGGACATCTCCCGCCCGGTGATCCGCAAGGGCAAGTCCGGCCATTTCCACGACAAGTCGCTGGAAGGCGTGTCGCACCACGCGATCGTCCCCAACGTCAACGTCCTCAACGACCTGGAGCCCCGGCTGGCCCGGTTGAGCGACGACGAGAAGCGCCTGTTCGCGCTGATCTGCCGCTCCTACCTCGCGATCGTGATGCCGGACTACGAGTACCGCCAGACCACAATCACCATGCCGGTGCCCGTGCCGGGTTCAATGCCGCCGGGCAAGCCCGTGGAGTTCCGCACCATCGGCCGCGTGCCGATCCGGCTGGGCTGGAAGCAGGTCTTCGGCGGCACCGAGCCGGGCGCCCCCGCCGAGCCCGAGAACGAGCAGACCCTACCCCCCGTCAACGACGGTGACCCCGCCACCCTGTCCGACGCCAAGGTGGAGGCCAAGCGCACCCAGCCACCGCCCCGCTACAACGAGGGCACCCTGATCGACGCCATGCAGAACGCCTGGCGCTTCGTCGAGGACCCGGCGCTGCGCGACCGGCTGAAGGAAGCCAAGGGCATCGGCACGCCGGCGACCCGCGCCGAGGTGATCAAGGGGCTCAAGCGGCAGAACATGCTGGCGACCGACGGCAAGCTGGTGGTGCCGACGCCGGCCGGCCTCCACCTGTTCGAGCTGCTCCGGACCTCCGCGCCCGTGCTGGTCGATCCCGGCACCACCGCCGTCTGGGAGATGCGGCTGGACGAGATCGTGACCGGCCGGGCCGAGTTCCGCCACGTCATCGACGGCATCGCGACCGAGGCCGAACGCCTGATCGGCGCCCTCCGGTCCCGCCGGGGCACGGCCCTGGACCTGGGCGCCCCGGCCCCTCCCGTCGCCAAGACCCCGTCCAAGCGCCGCGCCGCCGCACCCGGAACCGCGCGCAAGCGAAAGTCCGCGGCGCCTGCCGACGGCGAGGCTTCTGCGGCACCGAAGCGCCGCCGGGCCACCACGCCGCGCAAGGCCGCGCCCAAGCCGTCCGGCAATCCGCCGACCGAGAAGATGCTGGCCTTCGCCAACAGCCTCGCGACCCGCAAGGGCGTCCCGCTGCCCCCGGAGGTAAGCACCGACTTCGACGCCTGCCGCAAGTTCCTGGACGCGCACGCCAAGGTCTCGCCCTGACACCCGGAGGGTGCGCGTCCCGCGCACCATGGGCGGCGTGACGCCGCCCCTCCCCGGAAACGACGCCGGCGGCGGCCTCAGACCGTCAGCGACCCCGCCTTGGCGGCGGCGTAGCGCTCGCCGACCTTGGCCCAGTTCACCGTGTTCCACCAGGCCTTCAGGTAGTCGGCCCGGCGGTTCTGATAAGTCAGGTAATAGGCGTGCTCCCACACGTCGTTGCCCATCAGCACGCGCTTGCCGTCCATCAGAGGCGTGTCCTGGTTCGGCCGGCTGTCCAGCGCCAGCTTGCCCTGGCGGTCCACCGTCACGAACACCCAGCCGGACCCGAACACCCGCGCCCCGGCGCCGTTGAACAGCTCCTTCATGGACTCCAGGCCGCCCAGGTCGCGGTCGATCGCGGCCTTCAGCTCGCCCGCCGGGGCACCGCCGCCCGGCCCCATGATCTGCCAGAACATGGTGTGGTTGGCGTGCCCGCCGCCATTGTTCCGGATTGCTGTCCGCACCGCCTCGGGCATCTCGCCGAGCTTCGCCAGGATGTTCTGGAGCGGCATCTCCGCGACCCTGGAATGGTCCTTTACCGCCGCGTTCAGGTTGTTGACATAGGCCGCGTGATGGCGCCCATGGTGGATCTCCATGGTCTTGGCATCGATGTGCGGCTCCAGCGCCGACGGCGCATAACCCAGCGGCTCCAGCTTGAACGGCCCCGACGGCGCCTGGGCCCACGCCCGGCCCACCGCTCCGCCCGCCAGCGTGACCATCGAGACAGCCCCCGCAGCCGCAAGAAATCCGCGGCGCCCCATCATCAGCATCGCTCGTGCCCTCCCTGATGCAGTCTTCGGCGGGTGCCTCATGCCGGCACCGCCCCATTGCCTAAATGGGCGCCGTGCATTTTCTCTTCGAGACTGATCGGAGCGCACTTTCGATCAGTCTCCAACAGATCACCGCCTCCTACTCCACCGCCTCGAAGCTCGCATAAAGCTTCCGCGCCCGCTCCACCACCTCCCAAGTCCCCACGAACCCCGCCGGCATCACGAAGGCATCCCCCGCCTTGAAGGTCCGCTCGCCGCCCGCCTCGTCGCGCACCACGACCACGCCCGCCAGCAGATGGCAGAACTCGTTCTCGGTGAAGTTCACCCGCCACACGCCGGGGGCGCCCTCCCAGATGCCGGCCGAGAACTGGCCGGTTGCATCGGTGAAATGGTTCCACGCCACCTGGTCGGGAGATCCCGCAAGGATGCGCTCCTCGTCCGGGCGGATGACATATTCCTCGGACGGGGTCTCCCCGATCACGGCGAGGTCGGAGATGCGTTTCGACATGAAATTTCCTTTTTCCGGGGGCGCCGCGCATGGGATGCTCCGAAATGCGCTGGCTGTATTGCATTAAAGTCTAGTCCCTTGAGACGCGGAGGGGCAGGGGCTATGTTGACGCCCAGAGGCGAGTCCGGCCCCCGGGCCGGGCAGTTCGGGTCCCCCGATGGAACGTGAATCAGAGAATTAAAGAAATGGCCAAGCCGCGCACTCTCTTCGACAAGATCTGGGACAGCCACGTCGTCCACCGCCAGGAGGACGGCACCTGCGTCCTCTATATCGACCGTCACCTGGTGCACGAAGTGACCAGTCCGCAGGCTTTCGAGGGACTGCGACTTGCCGGGCGCAAGGTGCGCCGCCCGGAAGCGACGCTGGCCGTCGCCGACCATAACGTGCCGACCAGCGACCGCAGCCAGGGCATCGCCGACGAGGAGAGCCGCATCCAGGTCGAGACGCTGGAGATGAACGCCCGCGACTTCGGCGTGCCTTACTACGCCATGGACGACATCCGCCAGGGCATCGTCCACATCATCGGGCCGGAGCAGGGCCTGACCCAGCCGGGCATGACCATCGTGTGCGGCGACAGCCACACCGCGACCCACGGCGCGTTCGGCGCGCTGGCCTTCGGCATCGGCACGTCCGAGGTCGAGCACGTGCTGGCGACCCAGACGCTCCAGCAGCGCCCGGCCAAGAACATGCGCATCACGGTGGACGGCGACTTGGCTCTCGGCGTCACCGCCAAGGACCTGATCCTGGCCGTGATCGGGGTGATCGGCACCGCCGGCGGCACCGGCCACGTCATCGAATACGCCGGCAAGGCGATCCGCGACCTGTCCATGGAAGGCCGCATGACCGTCTGCAACATGTCGATCGAGGCGGGCGCCCGCGCCGGCCTGATCGCCCCGGACGACACCACCTTCGACTACCTGAAGGGCCGCCCCTACGCCCCCAAGGCCGGCGCCTGGGAGCAGGCCGTGGCCTACTGGCGCACGCTGCCCAGCGACGAGGGCGCGGTCTACGACAAGGAAGTGGTGCTGAAGGCGGAGGACATCGTGCCGCAGGTCACCTGGGGCACCAGCCCGCAGGACGTGCTGCCGATCACCGGTTCCGTGCCCAACCCGGCCGACATCGCCGACAAGGCGAAGCGCGCCGCGATCGAGCGCGCGCTGGACTACATGGGCCTGACCCCCGGCACGCCGCTCAACCAGGTCAAGGTGGACAAGGTCTTCATCGGCTCCTGCACCAACGGCCGGATCGAGGACCTGCGCGCCGCGGCCACGGTCGCCCGGGGCCGCAAGGTCGCCGACGGCGTCTACGCCATGATCGTCCCCGGCTCCGGCCTCGTGAAGGAGCAGGCGGAGGAAGAGGGCCTGGACGTGATCTTCAAGGAGGCCGGCTTCGACTGGCGCGAGCCCGGCTGCTCCATGTGCCTCGCCATGAACGCCGACAAGCTCAACCCCGGCGAGCGCTGCGCCTCCACCTCGAACCGCAACTTCGAGGGCCGGCAGGGCCGCGGCGGCCGTACCCACCTGGTCAGCCCGGCGATGGCCGTGGCGGCGGCGGTGACCGGCCACCTGACCGACATCCGCGAACTCGCCTGAGGAGCGTCCCGCATCATGGAAAAATTCACCACGCTGACCGGGGTCGCGGCCCCGCTGCCGATCATCAACGTCGATACCGACATGCTGATCCCCAAGCAGTTCCTCAAGACGATCAAGCGGACCGGCCTGGGCAAGCACCTGTTCGACGAGATGCGCTACACCCCGGAAGGGGCGGAGAAGCCCGACTTCGTGCTGAACAAGCCGGCCTACCGCCAGGCGAAGATCCTGGTCGCCGGCGACAATTTCGGCTGCGGCTCCTCGCGCGAGCACGCCCCCTGGGCGCTGGCCGACTTCGGCATCCGCTGCGTCATCGCCCCCAGCTTCGCGGACATCTTCTACAACAACTGCTTCAAGAACGGCATCCTGCCGATCGTCCTGCCGCAGGAGCAGGTGGACTTGCTGATGGACGACGCCGAGCGCGGCTCCAACGCCGTCGTCACGGTGGACCTGGAGAAGCAGGAGATCACCGGCCCCGACGGCGGCACGATCCGGTTCGACGTCGATCCCTTCCGGAAGCACTGCCTGCTGAACGGCCTGGACGATATCGGGCTGACGCTGGAGCACGCCGGCTCGATCGACACTTACGAGACATCGCAGCGCGGCACGCAACCCTGGCTGTGGGCATAGCGCATCAGGGGAGCTTTTCAGGAGCGCCCCGGCGCACTACAAAGCTCCGCAGCACATAATCCATGGAGTGAACACGCGATGTCCGCCAACAAGAAGCTGCTGATACTGCCCGGTGATGGTATCGGCCCGGAAGTGATGCGCCAGGTGCGGCGCGTGATCGACTGGATGGATCGCAAGAGGCGTGTGACGTTCGACGTTCAGGAAGGCTTGGTCGGCGGCATCGCCATCGACCACTACGGCGTTCCCATTTCCGACGAGACGATGGCCGACGCCATGGGCGTCGACGCCGTGCTGCTGGGCGCCGTCGGCGGCCCCAAGTGGGACAATATCGGCTTCGACAAGCGCCCCGAGGCCGGCCTGCTGCGCCTGCGCAAGGAGCTGGGCCTGTTCGCCAACCTGCGCCCGGCGATCGTGTTCGACGCTCTCGTGGACGCCTCGACCCTCAAGGCGGACATCGTCCGCGGCCTGGACCTGATGATCGTCCGCGAGCTGACCGGCGGCGTCTATTTCGGCGAGCCGCGCGGGATCGAGGAACTGCCCGACGGCCAGCGCCGCGGCGTCAACACCCAGGTCTACACCACGTCGGAGATCCACCGCGTCGCCCGCGTCGCCTTCGAGTTGGCGCGCAAGCGGCAGAACAAGGTCTGCTCGGTCGAGAAGGCCAACGTGATGGAATCCGGCCTGCTGTGGCGCCAGGAGGTGACCGCCCTGCACAAGGCCGAATATTCCGACGTCGAGCTGTCGCATATGTACGCCGACAACTGCGCCATGCAGCTGATCAAGAACCCCAAGCAGTTCGACGTCATCGTCACCGACAACCTGTTCGGCGACATGCTGTCGGACGAGGCGGCGATGATGACCGGCTCGCTCGGCATGCTGCCGTCTGCCTCGCTGGGCGCCCCGGACGACACCGGCCGCCGCCGCGCCCTGTACGAGCCGGTCCACGGCTCCGCTCCGGACATCGCCGGCCGCGACCTCGCCAACCCGATCGCGACGCTGCTCAGCTTCGCCATGATGCTGCGCTACTCGTTCGACATGAACGAGGACGCCGACCTGATCGAGAAGGCGGTCCAGACCGTGCTGAACGGCGGCACCCGCACCTCCGACATCATGGCGCCGGGCATGGCCCGCTGCTCCACGTCGGTGATGGGCGACTCGATCGTCCGCGTGCTGGACAAGATCGCGTCCTGAACCGATCCGAAGCGCGGGCCGGCCCCGGCCCGCGCTTCCCGATATCCCGATACGCCTCGCGTCACCGCGCCGCATCGACCATCGCGCGCAAAACCGCCATGAGATGCATGCACAGGCATGCAAGGGGCGGCTCGTGGGGCACGATTACGACGCGACGATCAAGGCGCTGGTCTGGACCGGCACCCCGGCCCTGCTGCGCATGCTGACCGGCGCCGACGTCGAGCGCTTCGTCCCCACCGAGTTCGCCAGCATCCGCCTGCGCCGCCCCGACATGGTGGCCGAACTGGCCGGCGGCGGCGTCTTCCACCTGGAGCTGGAATCAGGCACTTCTCCGGACATCGTCTGGCGGATGTACGAGTATTACGGCCTGATCTCCGAACGCTACGGCAACGCGCCGGTCACCCAGCTCGTGCTGCGCCTCGGCGAGCGCCGGGCCGACGAGCCCGTCGGCATCTTCCATCCCAACCTGAACTTCCGCTTCGAGGTCCGCTACATCGCCGACTTCGACGCCGGCCCGCTGCTCGACAGCCCGTCGCCCGACGACGCGGTACTGGCAATCCAGTGCAAATGCGACGATATTCGAGAGCGCGTGCGCGCGATCCTGGCGCGGCTCGCGACACTCGGCAGGCGGGACCGGAACGACGCGGCCAACCGGCTCCTGACCCTGTCGAAACTGCGGAAAGCCGCCCCGGTCGTAGTGGAGGAGGTCAGGAACATGGCAGTGCAGTTCACTCTGGAAGAGTACCCGCTGTACGACGAGGCCTTCGCGAAGGGACAGGTGAAAAGCCTGCTGCGCCTTATCGAGCGCCGCATCGGATCGGTTCCCGGCCATGTGGCTGAGCGCGTCCGCCAGGGATCTGCCGATGATCTCGACCGCTGGTTCGACGCCATCGACGATAGCCGGAAGCTGACTGCCGCCGAACTCGACGCGATCCTCGATCTGCGTCCAAACTGACATGCAGTTCCTGGACAACCACCGCCCTGATCGGCAAAGCGCCCCATCCCCGTAGGTCGGACTTCGCCCGCAGGGCGAACTCCGACAGCGGGCTATACCTAACCCATGATGGAGACCGGTAACATGGCCGGCGCGGGCACGAAAGCAATCCTTAACCGTTCAAGGATAAAATACCTAAAATCCCACCTCTCCGCGAAACCTCCGGCCATGCCCGCATTCCCTGCCGAGCCCGGCGCCGTCACCCCGTTCGGGTCCCCATGATGACGGATGCTGACACATGCGGCCAAACCCCGGGGGGTCCTCACGGGAATTTCCGGCTGTTCTCCACCAGCAGCACATACAGTTCCTTGATGAAGTCCTGCTGCTTCAGCCGGCCGAAGGGCAGGTTGTCGCAGGCGAAATCGACCAGCCCGTCCGAGGCCTTGGTCGGCACGATCTCGAACCCGGCCTTGCGCAGCGCGATGATCACCGCCGTGGCCTGCTTCACATAGTCCTCGTTGAAGAACGACTTGTCCGCGTCCTTGATCGCCAGGGCGATCGTGTCGCGCAAGAGATTGGTGCTCACGCCGGCTCCCGTCTGGAGTGCTGATCCGCGTGACGGCGCAGTTCGGCATCCAGCCGCCCCGTCACGAACAGGTAGAACATGCGGAAATCGCTGGCCAAAGACCAGAGCGGATAGGTGAACGTCGCCGGCCGGTTCCGCTCGATCGCCATGTGGCTGATCCAGGCGAACGCGTAGCCGGAGACGACGGCCGCCACGACCAGCCAGCCGTTGCCGGTCGCGGCGGCGGCCCCCAGCAGGACCAGCGCCAGCGCGGTGCCGGCGAAGTGGAAGGCCCGGGTGCCCGGCCGGCTGTGCTCGGCCAGGTAATGGGGCCAGAACTCGCGATATGTCGAATAGTCGCGCGCCATGTCCATCCTCCAGGAGCAGCGTCCTCCGGGGACTCATCATGTCGAATCACCCCCGTCCTTGCAAACGGGCGGCGCGGGGCATAAGTCAAGTACCCTTGACGGATAGTCACGGGCGCCGTCCCAAAAGGCGCGCCCGGTCCGATACCCAGAAAAGAAACAGGAACGCATCATGGGCTACAAGGTCGCGGTCATCGGCGCCACCGGCAATGTCGGGCGCGAGATGTTGACCACCCTGGCGGAGCGCAATTTCCCGGTGGACGCCGTCGCCGCCCTCGCGTCGGAAAACTCCATCGGCACCCAGGTCTCCTTCGGCGAGAAGGATATCCTGGACGTCCAGGACCTCGCCAAGTTCGACTTCCGGGGCTGGGACATCGCGCTCTCGTCGCCCGGCGGCAAGGTGTCCGCCCAGTACGCGCCAAAGGCCGCCGGCGCCGGCTGCGTCGTGATCGACAACACGTCCCATTTCCGGATGGAGCCGGACGTGCCCCTGGTCGTGCCGGAGGTCAACCCCGAGGCGCTGGCCGGCTACACCAAGCGCAACATCGTCGCCAATCCCAACTGCTCGACCATCCAGATGGTGGTGGCGCTGAAGCCGCTGCACGACCTCGCCCGCATCAAGCGCATCGTGGTCTCCACGTACCAGTCGGTGTCGGGGGCGGGCAGGGACGGCATGGACGAGCTGTTCAACCAGACCCGCGCCATCTACGTCAACGACCCGGTCGAGAAGCGCAAGTTCGACAAGCAGATCGCCTTCAACGTCATTCCCCACATCGACAGCTTCATGGAGGACGGCACCACCCGGGAGGAGTGGAAGATGATGGTCGAGACCAAGAAGATCCTCGACCCCCGCATCACCGTCACCGCCACCTGCGTGCGCGTGCCGGTCTTCATCGGCCATGCCGAGGCCGTCAATGTCGAGTTCGAACGGCCGATCACGGCGGAGGAGGCGACCGAGGCGCTGCGCGAAGCCCCCGGCATCACCGTGATCGACCACCGCGCCGACGAGGGCTTCGTCACCCCGGTGGAATGCGCCGGCGACGACCCCGTCTTCGTCTCGCGCATCCGGGAGGACTTCTCGGTCGAGAACGGCCTGAACCTCTGGGTCGTCGCCGACAACCTGCGCAAGGGCGCCGCCCTCAACGCGGTGCAGATCGCGGAACTGCTGGCAGGCAGCTATCTGCGGAAGTAACGGGCGGCAACACGCTTCCTTCATCATGCCCGGATCAAGTCCGGGCATGAGGAGATCATGAGGAGACCTCGATGAGACCATGAAGAGGTCATGGGGAGATCAGGCGCCGCACCGCCGTGGATCATCCCTGTCCATCGCCGTAATCTGTGGCAAGAATCCCTTCCCCCTAGCGCACCTTGGCGACGTCGAACAGCCGCCCCGGGCGCACCAGCTCGTCCTGGGCGGCGATCAGCTGAAGCTCCCGCGTCCCGACCTTCAGCGTCGCGGCGAACACGCCGTAGATCGCCGCCGCGGCATGCCCCAGGGCCGCCGCCGCGTCGCCGGTCTCCAGGTACTTCGCCAGGAACACCGCGGCCACGCAGTCGCCCGCCCCGTTGGGCGGCGGGTCCAGCGGCAGGCGGGGCGTCGCCACCACATAGGCGCCGTCCGGCGTGTCCAGCAGCATCTCGATGGTGTCGGGGGCCGCCTCGGCACGGGTCAGGCTGGTCAGCAGCACCAGCTTCGGCCCCAGCGCGCGGGCAGCCGCCGCCGCGGCCAGCGCGTCCTCCATCGAGCGGACCTCCCGCCCGGTCAGGAACTCCAGCTCGAACTGGTTGGGGGTGATGATCCCGGCGGCGGGGACCGCGTGCTCCCGCATGAAGCTGCGGATGTCCTCGCTGACGAAGAAGCCGCGCCCGACGTCGCCCATCACCGGGTCGCAGCAATAGACCGCGCGGGGGTTGCCGGCCTGGACCCGGCGGACCGTCTCGACGATCACCTGGCCCAGGGCCGCCCCGCCCATGTAGCCGGACAGCACGGCGCCGCAACGGTCCAAGCCGCCGCGCTGGCCGATGCCGTCGATCACGTCGGCGATGTGCTCGGGCGTGAAGACCTGGCCGGTCCAGGACCCGTAGCCGGTATGGTTGGAGAACTGGACGGTATTGACCGCCATCGCGTCGAACCCGAGGCGCTGGAGCGGGAACACGGCCGCACGGTTGCCGACATAGCCGAAGGCGACGTGGGACTGGATGCTGAGGATCTGTTTCATGGCGCCGCCAACGGTGCCACAAGCTCGCGCGCCGCACCAGCCCGCATCACGCGGTTCCGCCCCGCGGCCTTGGCCTCGTAGAGCGCCTGGTCGGCCCGGGCCAGCGGCTGCTCGATCCGGCTGTCGTCGCGCCGGCCCTCCGCCACGCCCAGGCTGACGGTGAAGCGGATCCCGGTGCCCGGCGCGCCCGCGGCGGACATGCCGGACATGGCGGGCAGGCGCAGGCCGGCGACATGGTGGCGGACCCGCTCCGCCACGGCCATGGCCTCGTCCTCGCGGGCTTCCGGCAGCAGGATGGCGAACTCCTCGCCGCCCATGCGGCCGGCCAGGTCGTTCTCCCGGATCACCGGGCGGAAGGCGGACGCCAGGAGCATCAGCGCCTCGTCGCCGACCGCGTGCCCGTAGGTGTCGTTGATCCGCTTGAAGTGGTCGACATCGGCCATGATCAGGCTGAACGGGGCGCCCGACCGGCGCAGACGCGCCAACTCGCGCTCGGCGCAGTCCAGCAGGTGGCGCCGGTTGGCGATCCCGGTCAGCGGGTCGGTGGTCGCCAGCAGCACCAGCTCCGCCTCGGTCCGCTTGCGGCCGGTGATGTCCCGGATCATGGCGGTGAAGATCGGGCCTTCCGGCCCCTCGGACCGGGACAGCGAGATCTCGACCGGAAAGCCGGTGCCGTCGCGGCGCCGGCCGCTCACCTCGGGCCGGTCGGCCATGACCTGCGCGGTCACGGCATTGCGCAGGAATTCGCTGAAATGGGCGGAATGCCGGGCGCGCAGCGGCTCGGGGACCAGCCGCGACAGCGGTTCGCCCAGGATCTCGTCGGTGCGGTAGCCGAACATCCGTTCCGCCGCCGGATTGAACAGGACGATGCGCTGGCCGGCATCGACCGACACGACGGCGTCGTGGGCGAGGTCCAGGATGTTCTTCAGCCGCGCCTCCGACCGGCGCAGCCGGTCCTCCAGCTGGCCGCGCGCGATCGCGTGCCGCACCGCGCGCTCGATCATGGCGTCCTCGAACTCGCCCTTCACCAGGAAGTCCTGGACGCCGGCCTCGACCGCGGCCAGCGCCATGTCGTTGTCGCTCAGCCCGGTCAGGACGATCAGGGGCAGGGTGGGCGCGGCGCGGCGCACCGCGCCGATGGTCTGGAAGCCCTGGCTGTCCGGCAGCGACAGGTCGAGCAGGACGACATCGTAGCGCGTCTCGGCGAGCAGCGTCAGCGCGTGCGCCAGCGTCTCGACCCAGGTCACCCCGAACTGGCCGCGTCGGCCGCCCAGCGTCCGGGTCACCAGATCGGCGTCGCCCGGCTGGTCCTCGACGAGCAGGACGCTGATGATCTCGGCGGTATGGCCTGCGGGAGCGAACATTCTGATTGCGGTCCGCCGTCCGCCAGGGGAAACGGAGCCTCCCGGGGATGGGCGATTCATCGGTGGAAACGACGATATCATATCAAATTGCGGGGGAGATCGGACGCAAAATCCGCCACCTAAGCGTGGCGCGTCATTGTGCTGCACCTCCGCCCATGTCGCCGATTGCCCTTTGCCGCACCCGCGCTGTAAGGTCCCGGCCGAATCAAGCCGGCATCTTCGGGAGAACACCCATGGCAATGACTGTCCGCCCCCGTCGCAGCGTCCTCTACATGCCGGGGTCCAACCCGCGGGCCATGGAGAAGGGCAAGACCCTGCAGGCCGACGGGCTGATCCTCGACCTGGAGGACGCGGTCGCTCCCGATGCCAAGGCGCAGGCCCGGACCCAGATCGGCGACGCGATCCGGGGCGGCGGCTACGGAAGGCGCGAGCTGATCGTCCGGACCAACGGGCTCAATACCCCCTGGGGCTACGAGGACCTGGTGTTCGCCGCCACCTCGGGCGCCGATGCGGTGCTGCTGCCGAAGGTGGAGTCGGCCGACATGGTCCGCCAGGCGGAGCAGGTGCTGGCGGCGTCCGGCGCTCCGGCCGACCAGCGGATCTGGTGCATGATGGAGACGCCGCTGGCGATGCTCAACGTCAAGGAGATCGCCGGCGCCTCCCCCCGGCTGGGCGGTCTCGTGATGGGCACCTCCGACCTCGCCAAGGACCTCCACGCCGCCCACACGCGGGACCGCCTGCCGATGATCACCAGCCTGGGCCTGTGCCTGCTGGCGGCGCGGGCCTACAACCTCGCCATCCTGGACGGCGTCTATCTCGACCTGAACGACGACGAGGGGTTCGCCGCCAGCTGCCGGCAGGGGCTGGAGCTGGGCTTCGACGGCAAGACCCTGATCCACCCCAAGACTCTGGCCGCCGCCAACGCGGTGTTCGGCCCGTCCGCCGAGGAGGTGGCCTGGTCCCGCCGAATCATCGACGCCTTCCAGGCCGCCGTGGCCGAGGGGAAGGGCGTGGTTCTGGTGGACGGCAAGCTGGTGGAGAACCTGCACGTCGAGAACGCCCGCCGCCTGGTGGCGCTCGCCGAAGCGATCGAGGCCATGGACGGCGACGCCGCGGCCGCCTGACACCCCCATCCCAGTTCCCGCGTCAGGAGAGAGCCAAGGCCATGACCAAGACCAATCCCGGCAACTACTTCGAAGATTTCCGCCTGGGCCAGGAGATCGTCCACGCCACGCCGCGCACCGTGACCGAAGGCGACATGGCGCTCTACGTGGCGCTCACCGGCTCCCGCTTCGCCCTGCATTCGGCGGACACCTTCGCCCAGGACCTCGGGTTCGAGGGTGCGACCATCGACGACGTGCTGGCCTTCCACGTGGTGTTCGGCAAGACCGTGCCCGACGTCTCGCTGAACGCGGTCGCCAACCTGGGCTACGCCGCCTGCCGCTTCGGGGAGCCGGTCTATCCCGGCGACACCCTGTCCTCGGTCTCCCAGGTGATCGGCCTGAAGGAGAATTCCAACGGCAAGACCGGCACGGTCTATGTCCGCTCCATCGGCGTCAACCAGCGGGACGAGATGGTGCTGGATTATTGCCGCTGGGTGATGGTCCGCAAGCGCGACGAATCGGCCCCGGCGCCCGACCCGGTGGTTCCCGAGCTGCCCGACGCCGTCGCGGTCCACGACCTGATCGTGCCGACCGGCGCCGGCTTCGCGGTCTACGACACGGTCGCGGCGGGCTCCCCACACCTGTGGGACGACTACGAGGAGGGCGAGCGGATCGACCATGCCGACGGCATGACGATCGAGGAAGCGGAGCACGCCATGGCGACCCGCCTCTACCAGAACACCGCGCGCGTCCACTTCAACCAGCACACCGAGAAGGACGGGCGGTTCGGCCGGCGGCTGATCTATGGCGGCCATATCATCAGCATCGCCCGCGCCCTCAGCTTCAACGGGCTGGCCAACGCGGTCCGCATCGCCGCGATCAACGGCGGGCGCCACGTCGCCCCGACCTTCGCGGGCGACACCATCTATGCCTGGAGCGAGGTGCTGGAGAAGCACGAACTGCCCGGCCGCCACGACATCGGCGTGCTGCGCCTGCGCACCGTCGCCGCCAAGGACCGGCCCTGCGCCGACTTCCCCGGCACCGGGGCGGACGGGAAGACCGACCCGTCCGTCGTGCTCGACCTCGACTACACCGTGCTGATGCCGCGCCGGGTGTCCTGACCGGCCCAGCCGCCCTGGTGTTTCGGCGCAACCGTAGGTCAGCCTTCGCCCGCAAGGGCGAACGCCGACACCCTGCGCCGACGCTCCGGCCATGCTGTCGGCGTCGGCCTTCGGCCGAGGCCGACCTACGATAAACCGATCAACAAAACCGTGCCGCTCACGAGGGCTCGCGCTCCTTCCCGGCCTCGGGATCGCGGGCCAGCGTGAGGACGGCATGGGCCGCGGCGTCGGCCATCTGGTGGAGCACGGCGGCGTCTATGTTGGTCAGGTCGTCGCAGGCTTGGTGGTAGCAGGGGTCGAACGGCTGTCCGGCGGTGCCGCCGAACCGGGCGGCCGACTCCTCCGACTTGATCTCCCCGGCGCCGGTATAGAGCCCGCCGGTCGGGATGCCCGCCCGGGCGAAGGGCGCGTGGTCAGATCCGCCGCGCATCGGGGTGGACCCCGCCTCCAGCCCGATCGCGGCGAAATAGTCCCTGAACACCCGCTCGATCGCGGCCGGGCCGTCATAGATCAGCCGGCCGGGATTGGGCGAGCCCAGCATGTCGAAGTTGAGCACGGCGGCCAGCCTGCCGCGCTCCTCCTCCGGCAGGGACTGCAGATGGTGGCGGGAGCCGACCAGCCCGACCTCCTCGGCGCCCCAGAAGGCGAACCTGACCCGGTTGGCCGGCTGCTCTCCGCCGCCCAGTTCGGCCATGCGGAGCGCGGTCTCCAGCACGACCGCGGCGCCGCTGCCGTTGTCGTTGATGCCCGGCCCTTCCGGCACGCCGTCCAGGTGGGCGCCGACCAGCACGGTGTTGCCGGTGGTCCCCTCCGGCCCGTCGGCCACGACGTTGCGGCTCGACCTGGTGCCGGTGCGGGCATCGACCGCCAGCCGCACCTCCGGCCGGGCCTCGCGCAGCCTCAGGCCGATCTCCGCCGGAACGCCGACCACCGGGACCGGCGCCGGATCGCCCAATTGGCCACGGAAGGCGCCGGTGCGCCCCTCCGTGCCCTCGTTGTAGATCACAACGCCTTTGGCCCCGGCCGCCGCGGCATGGCCGACCTTGGTCTGGAAGGTGCAGGTGCCACGCCGGACCAGGGCGATGGCGCCGCGGGTGAAGCCCTGGAAGTCGGACGCCTCGCAGGCGAGCGACGAGCCCGACGGCGGGACCACGCGGGCGGTCACGTCGCCGCTGCCGGAATTGGCGAGGGTTCGGACCTGGTTCCGCTCCAGCGCGACGCCCGGCGCGGCCAGCACGGGCGGCGCGGTCTCCTCGAAGAAGGGGAACTCGAACCGTTCGAAGCGGACCGTGTATCCCGCCTGTTCCAGCAGGGCGGCGACATGGTCGGCGGAGCGCTCGTGGCCGGGCCGTCCGGCGGCCCGGTTGCCGCCGTTCTCCTCGGCGATCCGCTGGAACGAGCGGAGATGGCCCAGCAGGCCGTCCTCCGTCACCGCGTTCCGGAGCGCCTCGGTGGCCGCCACGTCCGCGACGGCCGGGACTGCGGCGAGGCACAGGGCACCGGCCAGGACGGCATGGCGCGCGGCGGACATCCACGGCGACGCTCCATCACGCATCGGATCTGCTCCAGGTTCGGGAAGGCACGATCGGATACATAGGGCCGCGACGCGGATTGTCCGCTTGGCAAGGGAAATACCTTGGTTTCGCCCCAATCCCGGGCGACTCGGCGGATCAGTCCAGTTCCGCCACCTCGGAGGAGGCGAAGACGCCGGACGCCTTGGCGATGCTCGGCTCGTAGGGATGGCGCTTGCGCGGGTAGACGCCGCTCAGCCGCTTCACATAAGCCTCGGTCTCGCGGTAGGGGGGAATGCCGCGGTACCGCTCCACCGCGCCCTCGCCGGCATTGTAGGCGGCGGCGACCAGCGCCACGTCGCCCCGGAAATAGGCCATCAGCCAGCGCAGGTAGCGCATTCCGCCCTGGATGTTCTCCTTCGGATCGAACGGGTCCTTGACCCCGAAGCGCTCCGCGGTGTCCGGGATCAGCTGCATCAGCCCCTGGGCGTTGCGCGGCGACACCGCGTCGGCGCGGTAGCCGGACTCGATCTGCATGATCGCCAGCACGAAGTCGGGATCGAGGCCGTAGCCCGGCGCCATCGACCGCACCATCTTCTCGATCTTGGCCGGGGCGGGCAGGTGGCCGGCGCCGCGGACGCCGGGGACGTAGCAGCCCGGCGCCTGGACCTGCTTGACGCTCGCCACCTTTGGCATCAGCTCGCGGGCTTCCATATGGCCAAGCTCGATCGCCCGGCGGACCCAGGCTGCCGCCATGGCCTGGTCGCGCGGCGCGCCCTTGCCGGCGAGGTAGAACTGGCCGAGCCGGTACGCGGCGATCGGATGCCCCTTCGCCGCCGCCTGGCAGTACAGGCTGAAGGCCCGGCCATGATCCAGGGCGACGCCGACGCCGTTTTCGAACCGCCGGCCCAATTCGAACTGGGCCCGGGTGCTTCCGGAATTGGCCAAGGTCTCAAGGGCAAGTACAGTGCGATCCGGCGTTGCGGCATATGCGGGAATAGTACTGAAGCAAAGGCCGAAAATAATCAACGTTCGTCGGATTGCCTTCATTGCCGAGCGACTTTCATTTGATCAAGACTGACCTGTTCGAAGTAACACAGGGCGTCTCGTCGCCCAAGAGCAACTTTCGGCTATCGGGAAGCCCATCCGGTTCACCCCGATGCCCGCCATGGCCGCCCCCGCTTCTCCGGTCGATACCCGGCGAAGCGGGGCGGCCCTGCTGGCGGGCCGGGCCGGATCAAGCCTGGAGGGGAGCCGTCTCGCGCTCCAGCAGGACCGCCTCCGCCTCCGCCGCGATGGCGAGCGAGGCGGTGATGCCAGGCGATTCGATGCCGTAGAGGTTGAGCAGCCCCGGCACGCCGTGCTGGCGCGGTCCCTGGATCATGAAATCGGCGTCGGCCACCCCGGCCGCGACCAGCTTCGGCCGGATGCCGGCGTAGCCGGGCTGGAGCGCGTCGTCGGGCAGGTCCGGCCAGTAGCGGCGGATCGCTCCGTAGAACTTGTCGGCGCGGCGGATGTCCACGTCGTAGTTGATCCGGTCGATCCATTCGACGTCCGGTCCGAACCGGGCCTGCCCGGCCAGGTCGAGCGTCAGGTGGACGCCCAGGCCGCCCGGTTCCGGCACCGGATAGATCAGCCGGCTGAACGGCGCCCGCCGGGCGAGCGAGAAATAATTGCCCTTCGCCAAGTGGATCGGCGGGATCGAGTCCGCCGGGATGCCCTGGATCGACCGCGCGATCTCCTGGGCGAACAGCCCGCCCGAATTGACCACCAGGTTGGCGATCAGGCGGAACGGCTCCGGGCCGCCCGTCTCGATGATGATGCCGTCGTCGGTGACCCGCCCGCCGGCGACCGGGCTGTTGAAGGCCACCATGCCGCCATGGTCCTCCAACTCGCCCTGGTAGGCCAGCATCAGCCCGTGGGTGTCCACGATGCCGCTCGACGGGGAATGCAGGGCGCCGACGGTGTGCAGCGCCGGCTCCAGCGCCGCGACGTCGGCGGCGCTCAGCCATTCCAGGTCGGTCACGCCGTTGGCCCGCGCCTTGGCGTCGATCTCGGCCAGCTTGCCGCGCTGGCCCTCGTCGGTCGCGACCAGCAGCTTGCCGCAGCGGCGATGGGGAACGCCCCGGTCGGCGCAGTAGGCGTAGAGCGCGTCGCGGCCCCGGACGCACAGCCGCGCCTTCAGGCTGCCCTTGGGATAATAGAGGCCGGCATGGATGACCTCGCTGTTGCGGGAGCTGGTGCCGCTGCCGATGCAGTCCGACCCTTCCAGCAGGACGACGTCCCGGCCGGCCAGGGCCAACTGGCGGGCCACCGCCAGCCCGATCACTCCAGCGCCGATCACCACGCAATCGACTCTCTCCGGGGCCACGCCGTCCAGGGCGCGGTTCGGCTGAATTTCGCTCATCATCACCTGACTGATCGCTGAAACCCGCGGATCGGCCCGCCTGCGCGCCGGCCCCGTCCGCCAATCTGTCCAGCGGTCACTATGCCGCGCGACGACGGGGCACGTCCATGGCTCCGACGAACGCGCCCAAGAAAGAGGGCGGCGTCCCCTTCGGGGGACACCGCCCTTGCCAGTGCGAGGCTAAACATCGAGAGGCATTGGGATAGAGAAACGGCCCGAACCCCACTTCGTCCGGACCCGGCGCCGGGTACTGCAGTAACGACGGTCCGGCGACGCCGATCCAGACCGTCATCCACGGTACGACGGCAATCGTGTCGATCAAGGATGGAGGATCCACGGTCGATACCTTCCGCTTTTATCCTCGGTAGTCGGAGAACTATTGAACCTCCGACCCTGATCCAGCGACTGCCGAAGTTATACCCGGTTAACATTGGCTGCGGGCTTCACGTTCCCTTGGCGGTTCAAAATTTTCTTTTCACCGCCTCGTGCCAGCCTTCGCCTTGCCGAGCGCATTGGCCGGGGTCCAGGTCGGCCGGCCTCGGCCGGTCCCGTTCATGCCGGTGCGCTGCGGCGTGGCCTTGGCTACCGCCTGGGGTTTGGGCGGGGCCGCCACCCGGGCCGGCGCCGGCCTTGCCGGGACCGGCGTCCGTGCGGGTGCCGCCTTGGCGGGGCCGGCGGTTCTCCGCGCCGGAACGGCGGCTTCCTGCGGCGGCTCTGCGCAGGAAAGCAGCCCGTGGTAGGCGGTTCGGAAAAGCTGCGGGAAGGCGTCGAACGTCTCGTTGTGGGATCGGGCATACGACAAGGCGATCTTCGTGGCCATCCTGTGGATGTCTGCACGCTCGCTGATGCTCATCGGTGGGGGCTCCTCAGTGTCCGCCCGGACAGGGCAATCCTGCCCATTCGGCTGATTAACGCCGGCCATGCCGCTGTGTTCCCCCAAGGACTCGCCGAAATTGCGGAAACGGCGGCGGTACTCCCGAACGACTCGCAACCGCTTTCGCCCGTCGTCGTTAACGTATTGGAATCAACCCCAACAGAGAAAGCCAGGCCATGCGAAGTATTCGATACGAGCGCTTCGGCGAGCCGTCGGATGTCCTTTTCCTGCAGGAGCGGGAAAAACCCCGGCCCGGCCCCGGCGAGGCGCTGGTGCGCCTCCGGCTGCGCTCGATCAATCCGGCCGACCTGCTCCAGGTCCGCGGCCTCTACGGCCAGTTGCCGCAGCTCCCGGCGACCGCCGGGATGGAAGGCGTCGGGGTGGTCGAGGAACTGGGCGAAGGCGTCGGGGAAGGGACCGGCCCGGCGGTCGGCAGCCGGGTCATGCCGCTGGGGAGCCCGGTTTGGCAGGAATATGCCTGCGTCAAGGCGGCGGCGCTGCTCCCGATCCCCGACGCCATGCCCGACCCGGTCGCGGCGCAGGCCTTCGTCAACCCGGTCACCGCATGGCTCATGACGGTGGAGGAGCTGAAGCTCAAGCCGGACGACACGGTCCTGGTGACGGCGGCCGGCTCGGCCCTGGGGCGCATCGTCATCCAGCTCTCCCGGCGCCTCGGGTTCAAGGTGATCGGCACCGTGCGCCGGGCGGCCCAGGCCGACGAGCTGATGGCGCTGGGCGCCCACGCCGTCGTCTCGACCGCCGACGAGGACCTGCGCGGGCGCGTGCTGGAACTGACCGGCGGCCGGGGCGCCGACGGCGCGATCGAGGCGGTCGGCGGCGCGGTCGGGGCGGCGGCGGCGGGCGCGCTGGCGCCGGGAGGCACGATGCTGGTCTATGGCCTGATGTCCGGCGAGCCGATTCCGGTCCCGGTCACCGACATGATCTTCAAGAGCTTGCGGATCAGGGGCTTCTGGCTGGCAGACTGGGCCCGGACGGCGCCGGAGGAAGCGCGCCGCGCCGCGATTTCCAAGGTGTTCGGCCTGCTGGCCCAAGGGGAGATCGATCTTCCGGTGTCCGCCGTCTATGATCTGGCCGATATCCGCGACGCGGTCCTTGCCGCGGAGTCTTCCGGCCGTCCCGGCAAGGTCCTGCTCGGCGGCTAGCGTACCGGGATCCGGGGGGCGGGATCTCCGGCAGCGTCCGGGGCCGTTCCGGCCCTCCGCCCCGGTGCATAGAGCCTGTCGCAAAGAAATGAGGAGGAATCCATCATGAAGACGAACCGCGCTCCGGTCGTGGCGATCCCCGTCATGCTCCGTGCCGTGATCCTCGGGGCCGCCATCCTCGGCGCCGCCGGACCCCTGGCGGCCCAGCAGTCCGCGCCCGCCGTCACGGCGACTCCCAACCGCCAGATGCAGCCGACCGCCACCGGCCGCACCCAGGCTCCGCCGGCGGCTCCGATGGCTCCCTCTTCCGGCGCCTCGTCCGGGACCCAGCTCAGCCTGGAGCAGGGGCGCCCGTCCGTCACCGACCGCATGGGCAGGGACCAGCGCGAGATGGAGCTGGTGCAGACCAGCCTGCTGAACCGCTTCGGCGGCATGGGCTTCGCGGAAATGCGCAACTTCCGCAAGATCGGCGAGAACTACGCGGCGGAGGTGCGGACCGTCGAGGGCGTCTGGATCAACGTCGTGATCGATCCCGCGACCGGCGCGGTCACCGTCCAGCAATAGGCGGTTCCCCGGGGGGCGCCGCCGTCCGGCCGGCTCACTCCAGCAGGCGGTTCCAGGTTCCCATGATCCGGCCGACGCCGGAGCCTCCGGTCAGGTCGTACAGGCGCAGGGGCTGGTCGACCCGCTGGCCGGCGTCCCGGCCCAGGGACCTGACCGCGACTTCCGATGCCAGCCCGCGCCCGGAACCGGACAGGGGGCCCGGCAGCAGCCCGAGCGGGATGCGGATGCTGATCCCCTGGTCCATCGCCCCGGTTCCCGCGTCGGTGACCGTGGCATAGGCCCCGATGCGCACGCCGCCCTCGAAGGCGCGGCTCAGCTCCAGCGTCGCCCCGAGGTCGCCCGCCAGGTAGCGGCCGGCCCTTATCGTCCCATGGGTCAGGCCGTCGCGGCTCTCGTAATAGACGCTGGCATGGGCCGAGGCGTAGCCCTGCGCCTCGAAATAGAGCAGGTTGCCGGGTACCCGCTTCGCCACCAGGTCGGCATCGGCCCCGGCGGCCCAGCGGGCGCCGAACGGCCGGAACAGCACCTCGGCCTCCCAGCCGCCGAACATCTCGTCCAGGTGTCCCGCGGACAGGCGGGTGTGCCAGTCGGAGACGGGGTTCCACAGCCACGCGGTGTACAGGTGGTCGGCCGTGACCGCGACGCCCTCGGCGTACCGGGCCAGGTCGCCGCGCACCGTCGGCAGGCCGGCGTCCCGCCCGCCGGCCGATCGCCGTGCCAGATCGCTGCCCAGGTTGAAGCGCAGCCCGGCGCCGGTGACGAACCCGCCCGCCAGCCCGCTCGCCACCGCCGCGTCGAGGGTCGCGCGGTAGGCCGGCGACCCGGAGCGGAAGGCGGGCGACAGGTCGAGCCGCGGGGTCAGCGTGAAGTCCCAGCGCTCGCCCGGCGGCCGTGGCGGGGCGTCGATGCTCCCGGCCCGTTCCAGCTCCGCCGTCCGCCAGATCTCGGCCGGCGAACCGGCATGGCGATCCGCGCGCTCCAGGTCGGCGCGCAGGATGGACACAGCGGTCCCGTTCAGCTCCGCCGGGCCGAGCACCACGGTCAGCATCTCGACCTCCGCAGGCGCGCGTGCCGCCATGATCCGGGCCGCCCGACCGGCCGTGCGTGCCGGCGGCCCGTCGGGAATCTCGTCCAGCCAGACCGTCGCTTCTTCTTCGTCGATCCTGGCCGCCCGGGCGGCCATCCCGGCGGACCGGAGCGCCGCCAGGATGCGCCGTTCGGCGGTGCGCGGAGTCGTCCGCGCCGGGCGGGCAACCGGCGCAGGGCGCGCGGCCTTGGCCGGCGGGGCTGCGGAGGGACGGCGGTCCAGCCCGGCGGCGTCGAGGAGGAACGCGCCGCGCAGCATGGCGTAATGCCCCTGCTCGAGCCCGGCGCCGACCTCGATCCAGGGCAGCGGGCGCCACGCCAGGCCGACATTCACCGGGAACGGGCGGGACAGGCCGGGGTGGGCCGCCCGTTCGGCCCGCAGCAGGTCGCCGGTATAGTCCAGCTTCAGCGACAGCCCGTCGACCGGGGTCCGGACCTCGACCCCGCCGATCGGCGAGACGCGGGAGCCGAACGGGCTCCCCTGCGCGAAGCGGCCCCAGCCGACGCCCAGGGTCCAGTCGGTGTCGAACCACCGCCGGCTCATCACGAGATAGCCGGCCGCCTGTCCGCCGGTCTGGAACAGGCCGCGGGCGCCGATCGAGACCTCGGGCCGGCCGGCATCCTCGCGAAGCAGCCTGAGCTTCAGGTCCAGTCCGCCCGACTGCCCGCCGGGACGCTCATGGGTCGCGATCCCGGTGGATTGCCGGAGGGTCACCTCCAGGTCCGGCAGGGCCTGGAGCGTGACGAAGCCGTGCCGGTACAGCGGCGTCCAGGCCACGCCGGCGGCCAAGGTGTCGGGCGGCAGCATGCGGGCGCCGGGGACCTGCAGCAGGCCGGTCCCGCCGGTGTCGGTCAACGAGGGGCCGGCACCGGCGGGGGACGCCAATGCGGCGGCCAGGAACGCCCCGAGGCCGACGAGGCCGTGCCGGCATGACCCGGTGGATGGAACCATTGCCGACACGCGCATAGACCGGGAGCGGACTTGAGGATTGCTCCCATTTAGACGCGATCGGAATACGATTGCAACCGCCGGGATGCCGCAGCGGCCCGGTCAGCGGAAATAAGGCGCTCCGGGCAGCTTGGCGCCGGTCAGGTCGGCGCCCGCGAGGTCGGCGAGGTCGAGATTCGCCTCGCTGAGGTTGGCCGAGGCCAGCTGCGTGCCCACGAGATGGGCCCGGCGCAGGTCCGCCCCCAGCAGCGACGTCGCCCAGATCCGGCCGCTCGGCTTGCCGTTGCCGTCCAGGATCTGCGCGGGGCACAGCAGCGCGTCGTGCAGGTCCGCGCCGTTCAGGCGGGCGTAGCTGAGGTTGGCGCCGGACAGGTCGGCGCCGCTGAGGTTGGCGCCGGACAGGTCGGCGCCGGACAGGTCGGCCATGATCATCCTGGCGCCCGCCAGCAGGGCCTTGACCAGCGACGCTCCGCGCAGGGTGGCGCCGCTCAGGTTGACGTTGCGCAGGTCGACGCGGTTGAGGTCGGCGCCGTCCAGTTCGGCCCGGGCGCCCCGCGCGCCGCCGCTCTCGATCCAGCGCTCGTGGTTGTTGATCACCCGCTGGATCTCCAGCCCCAGGGTGTCCAGCATCTTGGTGAAATGAGCGCCCGCGAGGTCGGCATGGGTCAGGTCGCAGCCGGACAGGCGGGTGCCGACCAGGTCGGCGTTGTGGAACCGGGTGCCGGCCAGCGCCGCGCCGTCCAGGTTCGCGCCGCACAGGCGGCATTCCGACAGGTTCGTGCCGGTCAGGTTGGCTTCGCTGAGATCCGCATTCTGCAGGTTGCAGCCGGTCAGGTCCGCCCCGGTGAGGTCGGCCCGGCGCAGCGACGCGGCGGTCAGGTCCGTCCGCGAGCACAGTCCCGCGGGCACCGGCAGGCCATGCCAGGGCGCGCGGGGCCTGGCCTGCGGATCCGGCGGGCCGTCGGCGGGAGCCATCAGGTTCCCCTCGCGCAGGTCGGCGTCCCGGAAATTGGCCCCGGCGCAGTCCGCCGAATGCAGCCGGGCGCCGCGCAGGTCGGCACCGGAAAGATCGGCGCCGCGCAGGTCGCAGTGGCGCAGGTCGACGCAGAACAGGTCGGAGCCGGACAGCCTTGCGCCCGCCAGGTTGGCCCTGGCAAGCTTGGCGCCGCGCAGCAGGGCGCCGCGCAGGTCGACATGGCAGAGATCCAGTCCCTCGAGGTTCGACAAGGAAAGATCGGCGCGGGTCCCGCCCGCCAGCCCCCTGACCCAGCGCGAGTGCCTGTCCAGAACATCCTGCAAGAATTCGGGCGTCATCATCTTCCGTCGGCGGATCGTGGCACCAGGCGAGCATTCTGGTGGCCGCTCATGCCTCGCGTGCAGGATGGCCGTAATTCATTACAGAACAATAAACCCTTATGACTCCAGGGTTGCCCGCGACGTCCGCCCCGTGGCCGCCGGGCTGCGGGGCGGGACAAATTTGGAACCAAGGTGCCTACCACTTCATTTAGGTGTATAGTCGTCCCGAAAGAGGCGTGGTGGAAAGTCGATGAGAGTCCTTCTCCGTAGAGTCCTGGTCCTTTGCGCCCTCGGCGGCTGGCCCGGCGCGGCTCCCGCGCATGCGGTCGAGCCGTTCCTGCCGGCGCTGGCCGAGGCGACCGAAGCCGATGTCGCGATCGCGCGGCGGCTCAGCAAGGACGGCCCGCTCGAGGTGGACGGCCAGCGGCTGCGCAATCTTGCCGCGCTTCGCCGCTTCTATGCCGAGAGGGGCTTCGATCCGGCCTGGACCGACGGCGCCGGCCTTGCCCCCGCGGCACCCGGGCTGGTAGCGCTGGTCCGGCAGGCGGAGCGGGAAGGGCTGGAGCCGCAGCATTACCATCCCGACGCGATCGAGCGGCGGCAGGGCATGGCCGACGTGGCGACGCTGGCCGAACTGGACCTGCTGATCACCGACGCGGTCATGGAATACGCCGTCGACCTGCGCGCCGGACGCCTGACGCCCCGCCAGATCGCCGCGGAGCTTGCCGCGGTGCCGCCCCGCCTGGACCCGCAGGAGATCGCCCGGGCCGCCCTGGCGGCTCCTGACCTCGCCGCGTTCCTGACCGGCTTCACGCCGCCCCATCCGCAGTACGCGGCCCTGCGCGACGTGCTGAAGCGGTACCGGACGGTCGCGGCGGCGGGCGGCTGGCCCGCGGCGGGCGAGGGACCGGTGCTGAAGCCGGGCATGCGGGACGCCGGCGTGCCGGCCTTGCGGCGGCGCCTCGCCGCGACCGGCGACTATGCCGGCAAGGACCTCTCCTCCACGCTGTACGACGCTCCCCTGGAGGCGGCGGTGAAGCGGTTCCAGTCCTACAACGGCCTCAGCCAGGACGGCGTGGTCGGCGCCTCGACGCGGGCGGCTCTCAACGTCCCGGCGGCCCGGCGGGTCGGCCAGATCATCGCCAACATGGAGCGCTGGCGCTGGATGGAGGATGACCTGGGCGAGCGGCACGTCATGGTGAACATACCCGGCTACACCCTCAAGGGCGTGGCGCCGGGGGTCGAGCCGCTGCGCATGCCCGTGATCGTCGGCACCGTGGAGCGGCCGACGCCGGTGTTCAGCCACCGCATCAACCATCTGGTGTTCAATCCGACCTGGACGATTCCGCCCACGGTCGCCCGCAACGACATCCTGCCGAAGCTGATCCGCAATCCCGGCTACCTGAAGGAGCACGACATAACCCTGTACGAGAGCTGGGCGGCCGGCGCGCGGAAGCTCGACGCCCGGGGGATCGACTGGCGGAGCGTCGGGTCCAGGATCACCCGTTACCGGATGCGCCAGGATCCGGGACCGAAGAACTCGTTGGGACAGGTCAAGTTCATGTTCCCCAACGATTTCGACGTCTACCTGCACGACACCCCGGCGCGCGACAAGTTCAGCCGCAACGCCCGCGGCCTGTCGTCGGGCTGCGTCCGCGTCGGCGACCCCGACGCCCTGGCCCGGTTCCTGATGGAAGGCATGGCGGACTGGACGGAAGAGCGGCGCCGGCAGGTGCTCGACGCCGGGGAGACGAAGACCGTCTGGCTGCGGCAATCGATCCCGGTCCACCTGACGTACCAGACCGTCTTCGTCGATGACGCCGGCCGGACCCAGTTCCGGGAGGATATCTATGACCGCGACGGCGCCTTCATGAACGCCCTGATGAAGCGGCTGCCGACCCAGCAGACCGTGGCGCAGGCGGTGGACTGATCGGCCCCGCGCCGGCCGCCCCGGCGCGTCCCGCCCGCGCCGGAAGATGCGGCGCCGCCGCCATGTCTCGAAATGGTCACTCCGCGGCCGCTGGAATATAGCGGTATCAGCGGCTTATCCCGTGTATGTAAACCTTTGCTTAACCCGCCCCGGCAATGCTGGGGCCGTCGCGCCAACATATTGATGCGGTCGCCGGGTTTTATTTGGATTTGCAGGTGTTTTCGCTGGGGGCGGGATGATGCGGGATGAGCGCGCGGAGCAGGGCCGGGCAAGCATGGTCGGGCGTCGTTCATTCCTCTGCTTCGGTGTCGCCACCGCCGCTTCCGTCATCCTGGATCCCGTGCAGGCCCTGGCCGCGAGCCGGGTCGCCCCGCCCCGGCGGGTGTCGCTCCTGAACACCCACACCGGCGAGCGGCTCACCGCGGAATACTGGAACCGGGGGCGCTACCAGCGCGACGCGCTGCGGGCCATCGACAGGATCCTGCGGGACCACCGCACCGATGCGGTTCACCCGATCGATCCCGGGCTGCTGGACACTATCCATGCGCTGCATTCCCGGCTCGGCGCCCGCGCGCCGCTCCACGTGATCTCCGGCTACCGCTCGCCCGAAACCAACGAGATGCTGCGGGAAACCGGCGGCGGCGGGGTCGCGCGGAGCAGTTTCCACATGCGCGGGATGGCGATCGACATCCGGGTGCCGGGGACCGACACCCGGATGGTCAGGCGGGCGGCGCTGCGCCTGCGGGCAGGGGGCGTCGGCTTCTATCCCCAAAGCGATTTCGTCCATCTGGATGTCGGGCCGGTCCGCTCCTGGTGACGATGGCGGTCGCGGCATACCCGAAGTAGTTCTGCCGCTTTTTTCATCATCGAACCAAGTGTTTGGCTGATAGAACCCGTTCTATCGAAAGATGAATCGAGGACGGATGCTTCATGTCATTCGTGCAGACCCGTGCCCGCGTTCCGCGCGCAAGGGGAACGCGTCGCGCCGAAGGCTAATGCTGCTTGGTGCTTTCCACCTATTACTCAGAGAACGGTAGCGTATTGGAATATTTTGTATCAAAATTATGTTCCGGCCGAAGTAAACTTTGTGGCTTGCTCCCCCGAAATAAAAAGCATGAGCAGCGGGAGCAAACGTTTTCGGCGATCGGGGTAACCGAATTTCTTCCGGCTGTTGGCCCTGGTAGGGCCACGTTGGCGCTTTAAGTGAAATTATGGGTACTTGGTCATTTCCTCCTACGAAAGCAATGTATTGCCTCATGGAGGGGGGACAGAAAGCTGTTTTCGTGGTTGTCTAGGCAGGCATTTTCAGCCCAGGGGAACATTCGTTGGGTAAATTCATCATCACAATAGATACAGAGGGCGACAACATATGGAACGGCCCGCGTGAAACCACGACGCGCAATGCGACGTACCTTCCGCGCTTCCAGGACCTTTGCGAGCGGCACGGGCTGAAGCCGACATACCTGGTGAACCATGAGATGGCCGTTTCCCCGGCCTTCGTCGAATTCGGCCGGGACGTCCTGGCACGGGGCCAGGGCGAGATCGGCATGCACCTGCACGCGTGGGACTCCCCGCCGTCGGTGCCGCTCACCGAGAACGACCACAAGTACAAGCCGTACCTGATCGAGTATCCGGTCGAGGTCATGAGGGCCAAGATCGACTACATGACCAAGCTGCTGCAGGACGTCTTCGACACGCCGATCACCAGCCACCGTGCCGGCCGGTGGGCGATGAACGAGACCTATGCCGGCATCCTGATCGACCAGGGCTACCTGGCCGACTGCTCGGTGACGCCGCATGTGGACTGGAGGGGGACCGCGGGTAATCCGGCCGGCAAGGGCGGCACCAACTACCAGGGCTATCCCGGCGTTCCCTATTTCGTCGATCCCGCCGATCTCGGCCGGCCGGGCCAGTCGCAGCTTCTCGAAGTGCCGATGACCGTGTCCAAGCGCCTGCCCCTGGCGCTGCGCGACGTCTTCGACGGCTACCTCCAGCAGGGCGGCCTTCCGGTCCGCCTGCTGAACCGGATGATGAAGAACCACTGGCTGCGCCCGAACGGCCGGAACGGCGCCGACATGGTGAGCCTTGTGCGGTCCGAGGCTGCGGTCGGCGCCGCCCATGTGGAATTCATGCTGCACTCCTCCGAGTTCATGCCGGGGGGCAGCCCGACGTTCCGCGACGCCGAGGCGATCGAGCGGCTCTACGCCGACATCGATGCCGTCTTCGCCGAGGGCGCCGCTTTGTTCGAGGGTGCCACCCTGGCCGAGTTCCGGTCGAGCTTCGCCACGGCGGTGCAGCCGGTCCCCGATCCGATCGAGGCGATGGCCTCGGGCGGCAACGTGGTTATTGATGGCTTAAGGAGTTGACCTCTACGGTATAGTCCATCAGGAATGGTGGACCGGCTCGGCCGGGGCAGGATGAGGACGGCATGGATACTCTCTTCGTCGCTCTGAAGCGCGGCTTTCTCGCCGGTACCATCGCGGGTCTCCTCGCCGTCGGCGGGCTTCCGGCCCGGGCGACGGCGGCGCAGGCGGGGACCGATGCCCGCCTGTCCGCCGAGACCCTGGCAGCGGTGACGACGGTCACCGGCAGCTATCTCGCCGGCCGGCACGCGCAGCAGACCGACGACTGGGCCGCCGCGGCCGAATTCATGGGGCGGGCGCTCGCCAGCGATCCCGGCAACCTGGCGCTGCTGCGGCGGACCTACCTGCTGCAGCTGGGCGACGGACGGATCGGCGACGCCGCCGACCTGGCGCGCCGGCTGACCTCGGTGGAACCCGGCAATCATCTGGCGGCGACCCTGCTGGCGGCGGACGACGTGATCGCCGGCCGCTTCGCGGAGGCGCAGGCGCGGCTCGCCGGCGGCACCGACGACGCGCTGGCCCGCTATGTCGAACCGATCATGCTGGCCTGGATCGCCGTCGGCCGGGGCGACCTGTCGGCCGCCTGGTCCGCGCTGGAACCCATGTCCAAGGCCCAGGGCTTCGCAGTCCTCCACAACTTCCACGCCGGCCTGATCGCGGAGCATGCCGGCGACGCCGTCGCCGCCGAGAGCTGGTTCCTGAAGGCGATCGGCGCCGGGGCGCCGCTGCGGATCGTCCAGACCGTCGGAGGCTTCTTCGAGCGCGCCGGACGGCCGGAGGAGGCCCGCGCCCTCTATGGGAAATTCATCGCCGACAATCCCGGCACCCTGCTGCTCCAGGCCGACCTGGACCGGCTGGCGCGCGGCGAGAAGCCCGCGCCGACCGTCGCCGACCCTCGCCAGGGCATCGCCGAGGCGCTGTTCGACATCGGGAGCGCGCTGAACCAGGAAGGGGCCGGCGAGTTGGCGTTGATGTACGGCCGCATCGCGGTCCATCTGCGCGCCGACCTGCCGCTGGCCCGCCTGATGATCGGCGACATCCTGGCCCAGCGCACCCGCTACGAGGCGGCGCTGGCGGAATATTCCGCGGTCGGCGGCGGCGACGGGCTGCGCTGGACCGCCCGGCTGCGCAGCGCCGGCCTGCTGGAGAAGCTGGGCCGGACCGACGAGGCGGTGGCCCTGCTGGACGCCATGGCCGCCGAACGGCCCGAGCGGGCCGACGCGCTGATCGAGCTGGGCGACGTGCAGCGCGGGGCGGAGCGGTTCGACCAGGCGATCGCCGCCTATGACGCGGCGCTGGAACGGCTGGGCGAGCCGCAGGCGCGCCACTGGCTGCTCTACTACACGCGCGCGATCTCCTACGACAAGACCAAGCGCTGGACCGAGGCCGAGCGGGACCTCCAGCGGGCGCTGGAACTGTCCCCCGACCAGCCGCTGCTGCTCAACTACCTGGGATATTCCTGGATCGACCGCGGCGTGAACCTGGACCGCGGCCGGTCCATGATCGAGCGGGCGGTGCAGCTGAAGCCGTCCGACGGCTACATCATCGACAGTCTGGGCTGGGCGCTCTACCGCCTGGGCGATTTCGGCGGCGCCGTCACCCACCTGGAGCGCGCGGTGGAGCTGAAGCCGCTCGACCCGACCATCAACGACCATCTGGGCGACGCCTACTGGCAGGTAGGCCGCCGGGCGGAGGCGCGGTTCCAGTGGCGCCGCGCGCTTCAGAACGCCGAGGAGCCCGAACTGGCCAAGACGATCCAGGCCAAGCTCGACAACGGGCTGCCCCGGCACCAGACCGCCGCCGACCTGAACGCGCCCGCTCCGCAGTCCCCGGCTCCCCAGGGTCCCGCGCAAGGCCAGCCCGCCGCCCGATGAACTCCGACCAATCCTCGATCGTCGAGCACGCCCCGGCGAAGCTGAACCTGTACCTGCATGTGCTCGGCCGCCGCCCCGACGGCTACCACGAACTGGACAGCCTGGTCGCCTTCGCCGACATCCGGGACACCGTGACGATCCGCCCGGCCGACCGCCTGACGCTGGAGATCGACGGCCCCTTCGCGCCCGCCCTGGCCGGGGAGGCCGCCGGCGACAACCTGGTGACCCGGGCCGCCGTCCTGCTCGCGCGCGCGCTCGGTCGGGACGAGCCCGGCGCCGCGATCACCCTGACCAAACGCCTGCCGGTCGCGTCCGGCATCGGCGGCGGATCGGCCGACGCCGCCGCCTGCCTGCGCGCCCTTGCGCGGCTGTGGGCCATCGGCGCGGACGATGCCCGGCTGGCACCGATCGCCGCCCGGCTGGGGGCCGACGTGCCGGTCTGCCTCAGCGGCAGGCCCGCCTATTTCGGCGGGATCGGCGACATCGTGGATCCGGCGCCGCCGCTGCCGTCCTGCGCCGTGGTGCTGGTCAATCCCGGAACGCCGCTGGCGACCCCGGCGGTGTTCAAGGCCCGGAGCGGCCCGTTCTCCCTCCCGGCCCGCTTCGAGGGGGAGCCGCCGGCCGACGCCGCGGCCCTGGTGGCGCTGCTGGCCGCCCGGGGCAACGATCTGACCGCCCCGGCGCGGACCCTGGTCCCCGCCATCGCCGAGGTGCTGGAAGCGCTGGACCGGACGCCGGGCTGCCTGCTCGCCCGCCTGTCGGGCAGCGGCGCCACCTGCTTCGCGCTCTATGCCGACCGGGACGAAGCCGCCGCGGCGGCCGCCGGCCTGGAGAGCGACCATCCCGGATGGTGGGTGCGGGCGGGCGGGCTGCTGGCCTGAGAGGCTTTTCTTTTCCGGTTCTTCACGATTGGCCCGGTTCTTCACGATTGGTAAGCCCGTGCCGGTGTATGGAGGGGGCCGGTAACCCGATCCCTTCCGACGACGGTGCGTCCATGAGCGATTTCGTGAAGTTCCTGCGCGCGGGCCTCGTCCTCGCGGGCATCCTGGCTTGCGCCGCCCCCGCATCCGAGGCCCAGGCGTCCGAGAAGAAGGAAGGCCCGGTCTCGCTCAGCGTGCCGATCACCAACCTGACGCTGCCCCTGCTGCTGGAGGACCGCAGCATGGTCGGCCGCCTCGACCTCGTCCTGGATGTCCAGGCGACCGATGCCGCCGCCGTGACCCGGATCGAGGAGCAGCTCCCCCGCATCCGCGACCTGCTGCTGACCCGCGTCACGCCGGCGCCGATCCCCGGCAGCAGCAACGTTTCGGCGCAGACGCTGACCGAGATGAAGAGCCGTATCCTGGCCCTGCTGCGCGAAGTGGTCGGGGCCGACGCGGTGAAGGCCGTCTACATCGTCAAGGCGATGACCCGGCGGAGCTGAACCGCCCGACGGATCACCCGCCCGTCCGCCCGCCTGTCTACCGGGAGGGTCACCAGCCGGCGACCACCGAGCCCTTGAACTTGTCCTGGACGAACTGCTTGACCTCCGGCGAGTGGTAGGACTCGACCAGCTGCTTGACCCAGGGCTTGTCCTTGTCCTGCTCGCGCACCGCGATGATGTTGGTGTAGGGCGAGTCCGCGCTCTCGCGGGCGATGGCGTCGGTCAGCGGGTTCAGGCCGGATTCCAGCGCATAGTTGGTGTTGACCGCCGCCGCCGTCACGTCGCCCAGCGAGCGGGGGAGCTGCGCCGCGTCCAGCTCGACGATGCGGATGCCCTTCGGGTTCTCGACGACGTCGATCGGGGTGGCCTTCAGCCCGGCGCCCTCGGCCAGCTTGATCACGCCCTCGGCCTCCAGCAGCAGCAGCGCCCGGCCGCCGTTGGTCGGGTCGTTCGGCACGGCGACGGTGGCGCCCTCGGGCAGCTCGGCCAGGCTCTTCACCTTGTTGGAGTAGATCCCCATGGGGAACACCACGGTCTTGCCGACCGAGACCAGGTCCAACCCCCGGTCCTGGACCTGGTTGTCCAGGTAGGGCTGGTGCTGGAACGAGTTCGCCTCGATCTCGCCGGCGGCCAGGGCCGCGTTGGGGATGACGTAGTCGGTGAACTCGATGATCTTGATCTCCAGGCCCTGCTTGGCGGCGATCGGCTTGACCGCGTCCAGGATCTGGGCGTGCGGGCCGGCCGAGACGCCGACCCGGACGGTCTCGGCGGAGGCAGCACCCGCGAGGGCGATGGCGGCGGCGCCGACCAGGGCGGCACCGAGGCGCCGGGACAGGATCTTGGCGGAGGGGATGTTCATGAGGGTCCCACTTTCTTTAGGCTATTGGGCTTCAGGCTGTTGGGCTTCAGGCTGTTGTACTTCAAGCTGTCGAATTCGTTGTTCGTCTTGATCAGCGGGTTCCGATGGCCCGCTTGTTGAGCTTGCGGGCGAGGCGGTCGCCCAGGCTCTGGACGATCTGGACCAGCACGATCAGCACCAGGACGACGGCGGCCATCACCTCCGGCAGGAAGCGCTGGTAGCCGTACCGGATGCCCAGGTCGCCCAGGCCCCCGCCGCCGACCGCGCCGACCATGGCCGAGTAGCCGATCAGGCTGACCACCGCGAGCGTCAGGCCCAGCACGATGCCGGGCAGCGCCTCGGGCAGCAGGAACTTGGCGATGATCTGGAGCGGCGTGGCGCCCATGGCCTCGGCCGCCTCGATCAGGCCGCGGTCCACTTCCCGGATGGCGCCCTCGATCAGGCGCGCGATGAACGGGATCGCCGCCACGGTCAGCGGCACGATCGCCGCCGAGGTCCCGATCGAGGTGCCGGCGACCAACCGGGTGAAGGGGATGATCGCGACGACCAGGATGATGAACGGGGTGGAGCGGGTGGCATTGACCACCACGCCGGCGATCCGGTTGAACGCCACGTTCTGGAGCAGTTCGCCCCGGCCGGTGGTCGCCAGCAGCACGCCCAGCGGCAGCCCCAGCAGGGTGCCCAGCAGCGCTGCCAGGCCCACCATGTAGAGCGTTTCGACGGTGGCGTTAACCAGCAGCGCGTAGACTTGCGGGGACATGTCCGAGGACCTCTACCGACAGGTTGTTGACTTGGATGAACGAGATGGCGGACTGCACCGCCTCGGCGCCGCCGACCGCCTCGACCACCAGGATGCCGAACGGAGCGCCCTGGATATGGTCGATCCGGCCGTGCAGGATGTTCACGTCGAGCCCGAAGCGCCGGGTCATCTGGCTGATGATCGGCGTGTTGGCCATGGCGCCCTTGAAGGTGATGCGCAGCACCGGGTTGCCGCCGGGCAGCGGCTCCGCCACCAGCCGGGCGGCCAGGGTTTCCGGCAGCTCGGCCCCGGCCACGGCCGAGACGAAGCTGCGGGTCGTCGGGTGCCGCGGCGCCGTGAACACGTCGAACACGTCGCCGCGCTCGATGATGCGGCCGGCCTCCATGACGGCGACGCGGTGGCAGATCTCCTTGATCACGGCCATCTCGTGGGTGATCAGGACGATGGTCAGGCCGAGCTTCTCGTTGATGTCGGCCAGCAGGCGCAGGATCGACGTGGTGGTTTCCGGATCGAGCGCCGAGGTCGCCTCGTCGCACAGCAGCACCTTGGGCTCGCTGGACAGGGCGCGGGCGATGCCGACCCGCTGCTTCTGGCCGCCGCTCAGCTCTGCGGGATAGCGGTCCCGCTTGTCGCCGAGGCCGACCAGGTCGAGCAGCGGCTCCACCTTAGCCTTGATCTCCGCCTTGCGCAGCCCGGCCAGTTCCAGCGGCAGCGCCACATTGTCGTACACGGTGCGCGACGACAGCAGGTTGAAGTGCTGGAAGATCATGCCGATGCCGCGCCGGGCGGCGCGGAGGCCGGAACCGTCCAGCGCCGCCATGTCGACGCCATCGACCGTGACCCGCCCGGCGGTCGGCCGCTCCAGCATGTTGACCACGCGGATCAGCGTGCTCTTGCCCGCCCCGCTGCGGCCGATGATCCCGAAGATCTCGCCGCGGCCGACGGAAAGGTCGATCCCGTCGAGCGCCCGAACCTCGGGACCGCCGCCCCGCCCGGGAAACACCTTCTCGACACCGTGAAACTCGATCATCCCCATACCCCGCAAAAACAAAAATCCGCCCACAGCAGCTACGCCGGGCGGATCCCCACGCTCTTTAGCTGCATTTATAAAGCGCCCGCAATCTGGTGCTCAAATCGGCGCTGTGAATTGCTATATAATCACATGCTGCGTTGCGTCAAATGGAATTTCCGACGCATCTCCCATGTGGTTTGTGCAGGCGTCCGCTCCGGACTCTCTCCGGAATTCCTCCGGAATCTCTTCGGGACAAGGGCTTCCCGCACCCGGAGATGGTGCCAAGCAGCCGCTTGCGGAAGCACGCTTTTGTGGCTATGGTCCGCCCCACCTCAAGGCTGGGGCGTCGCCAAGCGGTAAGGCAGCGGTTTTTGGTACCGCCATACGCAGGTTCGAATCCTGCCGCCCCAACCAGCCTGATCGCGCGCAGGCTGAAGCGCCGGAACGTTTCCTGAAAATTGAAAAGAAGCTTCGATGGTCCCTGCGGGTGTTCGCCATTGGAGAACTTGCGCTTGACGCGGCATTCTCCATGAGAGAACATCGGGCATTCTTGGGAGAACGACCGTGCAGATCCAGATACTCCCGAAAGCGGCGAAGGACCTCAAGGCGCTGGCGCCGCCGGACCGAGCCCGCGTCGTCTCCAAAATCGAGCAGTACGCCGCCGACCCCGCTTCGCTGGTCAACAACGTCAAGGCATTGCAGGGGTCTGACCTGTTTCGCCTGCGCGTAGGGGATTATCGGATCCTTTTCACCGTTAACGAAGACGGCACCGTGTCTGTCCTGCTGGTCCACCGCGTTCGACACCGGAGAGAAGCCTATGACTGAGACGCTCACCATTTCCCGCGCCGAGTACGACGCGCTCACCGAGCGGGTCGAGGACCTGGAAGATATCCTGGCTGCGATGAACGCGCGCGGTGGTCAGCCGATGCCGCTGGAGTGGGCCGGGCGAATCATCAATGGGGAGAGCGCCATCCGGGTCTGGCGCGAGTTCCGGGGGCTGTCGCTGCGGGCGCTCGCCGCCAAGTCGGGTGTGAGCGCGGGTTATCTGTCCGAGATCGAGGCGGGCAAGAAGCCCGGGTCGGTGGAGGCCTACAAGGCGCTCGCAGAGGCCTTGGACACGTCCGTTGATTGGCTGGTCCTGTGACGGCGGAGCAGGGTCCGCGGCGGCCCGCCTGATAGGGCGGGGTACAGTGGTGGCGCTGGTCGGCTACGTGCACGTCTTAGCTGAAGCCTGAGCTACCCTCAGGCAATACGATGAGTTGAGGCATGCCACCGGTGCTGCGGTCTTCAAGAAGAAGTACAGCCACGTCAAACCACTTCCGGTCCTGGGAAGCGATCCATTCCGGCTCCGCGCTGGGATTGAGGATTGCAATCCTGAAAACATCAGGACAAAAAACCTTGAAAACTCCGCTATCCTTCTCTTCATCCAACGGCGCACGCTGATGCCTCGCGTGCTGGTGGAGGGCTGCGCAACATAAGGTCTCCAGATAGGAATGACCACGTTTGTTGACATCCCGGAGGGGGTTAGCCATCACCGATACGGTCGCCTGTGCCGTTTCCGGCAACGCCGGACATTCACGCCAAGGAGTACGCATAACGACGTTTGTTGACATCCCCGTGGGGCGTAGCCACCGCCGGCACCCGTGGCCCGGGCATCTATGGCGCTTCCCGACAGTCACACCAAGGAGTACGCATGATGACGTTCGCTGACATCCCCGGGGGGAGAGATTACTGCGGGCACCCATCCCCGGAACGCGCCGGCAACTCCTGACAGTCACACCAAGGCGAACGGATGATCACGTTTGTTGACAGGCTCCCAGGGGGTGAGCGGCATGGCGGGCACCCCGCCGCCCGGCTACTCGCTGCCCGCCGACAGACCGGCGTTCTGAAGATAGGGGGAAAGGCGTGCCGCTGCCGTGACGGTGATGGGCATGGTGTCGCTGTCCACCCCCGGACCAGACAGCCTCGCGAAGGCGCCCAGGATATCCTGCAACTCCAGCCCGGGGATCGGGAGCAGGTCGTCGGTGCGGACGCCGTCGATCCCGTCGAGCATGGTGCCGTCCACCTCGGTCGGGGATGCCAGGCAGGCGACCACCTCCGGTCGTCCCGGCGTGTCCAGGCGGATGTGGAAGGGCCGTTCCGGTCCCGGCGGCACCTCCACGACCCTGCCGGCCGGAACCAGGGCGTCGGGCTGGAACCGGTTGGGAAAAAGCCGCGCCACCTGGCCGAGCCCGTCCGTGTAGTAGCAATAGACGAAGCTGTCCGATGTGGTCTCCACCCGCACAACGATGGTCTCCCCGGCGGGCAGGACCGGGGCCGCGCCGTGGTCGCTGGAAACCAGCAGGCCGACAGCCGCCTCCGCCGGTTCCGGCGCTTCCGTCACTTGTATCGCTTGCGCCGTTTGGACTGCTTCCGGGCGGACCGGGGAGGGCTCCGGCCCGGTGGCGACAAGCCAGTACGCCGCGGCGGCGGCAGCGACGCAGGCCAGGGCGGGGATGCGGAGGCGGTGCGGACGGGAAGGGGCCGGGGGTGGCCGTTCGCCGGGGGATGCCTGCGGAAGGCCCGCCTCCCGCAGCGGGGCGAGATGCCATCGGGACACCGGGCCGTCCGGATCCAGGTCCAACCCTGCGGTCCCGGCCAGCAGCACCTGGAGCACGCGGCCCTCTCCCAAATCCGCCTGGGACAGCGCCACCAGCCTGCCCAGCAGGTCCGCGTCCAGAGCATGGGCCTGCAGGACGACGAGAAGCCCGGCATCCTCCCCCCGGAGCAAGCGGGAGGCCAGCGCCGCGGGGCCGCCGGCGGTCTGCCCTCCGGCCGGGACGGTCCGCGAGGGGGCCGCCTGGTCGAGCAGATCCTCCAGCGTCGTGCCGGCCTGGGCGACGGCGGTCATGACCACGGCACCCGCCGCCTCCAGGCGCGATCCGACGGCCTGGGCCAGAAGCGCGGCGTCGTCCTCCCGGTCGGCGGTCACGGCCAGGGCCCTGCGGCCTGCCATGGCGGAGAGAAGCACGGCGTTCAGGATCTCCCCGGCATCCGCTGGGGCGCCGTCCTGGCCGCCGCCCGGGTGCCGCGTCCCGACCGAGGGCACCCCAACCGATGTAGTCCGCGCCGTCGCCATCCCGATGCCTCGCGTTCCGGAGTTCCGCGTTCTGCGCAGCCGGGGCCGAGGGCCCGGACGCCTTGTTCGGGATTGGTTAAGGCCGATCCGGCCCGCCCGCTATGAACCGGTTCACATCCCGGCCCAGTCCCGGCCCAGGTCACGGGGTAGCGCCGGTGACGAATCAACGCTATCATCACCCATAACGGCCAGCAGCCGGGCCGGCGGCCGGCGACCACCCCGGCCCGCCGCCCAGGCCCTTTCTGAGCGTTCGGGAGAACCCAGCGACCATGACCGGCATGATCGATGACAAGAGCCCGCAGTCGCCGCCGTCCGGCCGGCGCGGGCCGGCGGAGCACGAGCGGCGCGGGCAGATCCTTGCCGCGGCGGACGAGCATTTCCGCCACTACGGCTACAAGAAGACCACGGTCGCCGACCTGGCGAAGGCGATCGGGCTGTCGACCGCCTACGTCTACAAGTTCTTCGAGTCGAAGCAGGCGATCGGGGAGGCGGTCTGCGGCCGGTGCCTCGGCTCCATCGAGGCCGAGCTGCGCGCCATCGCGGGGGAGCCGAAACTGGCGGCCGACCGGCTGCGGCGCATCTACAAGACGCTGGGCAAGCGTAGCGCCGAGCTGTTCTTCAACGACCGGAAGCTCCACGACATCGTCCAGGCCGCGGTGGAAGAGGACTGGCAGGCGCCCATGACCCACAAGGCCGCCCTGCAGGACATCGTCCGGCAGGTGGTCGGGGACGGCAGGGACGCCGGGGAGTTCGAGCGCAAGACACCGCTGGACGAGACCTGCCGGGCCATCATCCAGACGATGCTGCCGTTCTGGCATCCCCTCATCCTGGAGCGGACCCTGGACGACCTGGACGACAATACGACCGCCGTGGCGACCCTGGTCCTGCGGGGGCTGAGCGCATGACCGACGGGGCGGCGGCGTACCCCCTATCCTTTGGGTGATGAGTAACAAGTGACGGATTGACAAATTCATCACTCGTGAATTAGCGTGGTCTTCAATGTCCCACGGAGGCCAGCCATGACGCGTTCCAGCAGGTCCAGTACCTCCACCGCCTTTTCCCCGCTCGCCCTCTCCCCGCTCTCCTTTCTTCCGGCCACCCGCCGCATCCCGGCGACCCTCCCCCTCATGGCGTTGGCGCTCGCGCTCGCCGCCTGCACCCCGTCGCAGTCGGCCGAAGAGGCGCCGGCCGATCCCCGGACCGGTCCCCAACTGGTCCGCGTCGCGGCGGTGCAGCCCGCCGGCCCCGCCGTCCGCGGCTTCACGGGCACCGTCTCCGCCCGCATCCAGAGCAACCTGGGCTTCCGCGTGCCGGGCAAGATCGTCGAGCGGCTGGTCGATGCCGGCCAGGTGGTCCGGTCCGGCCAGCCGCTCATGCGGATCGACCGCACCGGGTACGAGCACGCCATCGCGGCGCAGCTCGGCAACGTCGCGGCGGCGAAGGCGCGGCTGATCCAGGCCGCCGCCGACGAGACCCGGCTGCGCGGGCTGGTGGCGTCCGGCGCCGTCTCCACCGCGGCCTACGACCAGGCGAAGGCCGCGGCCGACAGCGCGCGGGCGTTGCTGGCCGCCGCCGAGGCGACCCTGAAGATTGCGCGGGACGAGGCCGACTACGCGACCCTGGTCGCCGATGCCGACGGCACGGTGGTGGAAACCCTGGGCGAGCCCGGGCAGGTCGTCGGCGCAGGGCAGCCCGTCGTCCGGCTGGCCCATGCCGGCCCGCGGGAGGCGGCGGTCAGCCTGCCGGAAACCCTGCGCCCCGCCCTCGGCTCCGCCGCGCGGGCAAGCCTCTACGGCAGCGGCGCGGAGTGGCCGGCCCGCCTGCGCTTGCTCTCGGATGCCGCCGATCCCGTCACCCGGACCTTTGACGCCCGGTACGTCCTCGACGGCGAGGCGGCGCGGGCGCCGCTGGGCGCCACCGTCACGGTATACCTGGAAGGGGCCGCAGCACCTGCCGCCGGCACGGTCCCGCTCGGCGCCGTCGCCGACCGGGGCGACGGGCCGGGCGTCTGGGTGCTAGACCCCGGCTCCGAGCCCGGCGGGGCGACCGTCTCGTTCCGGCCGGTCCGGATCGGCGCGGTCGGCGGGGAAACCGTCACCCTGGACGGCGGCGTCGGCGTCGGCGAGCGGGTCGTGGCGCTGGGCGGGCGCTTCCTCCACGAAGGGCAGCGCGTCCGCGTCGCCGAGGATCTCGCGGTGCTGCGATGACGGGCTTCAACCTTTCCGCCCTGGCGGTCCGCGAGCGCTCGGTCACCCTGTTCCTGATCGTCGCGATCATCCTTGCCGGGGGCTACGCCTTCGTGAAGCTGGGACGCGCCGAGGACCCCGTCTTCACGATCAAGGTGCTGACGGTTTCGGCGATCTGGCCCGGAGCGACCGCCCGGGAGATGCAGGACCTCGTCGCCGATCCGCTGGAGAAGCGCCTTCAGGAGCTTCGCTGGTACGACCGCGTCGAGACCTTCACCCGTCCCGGCCTGGCCTTCATGACGGTCACGCTGAGGGACGACACGCCTCCGTCCGAGGTGCCGGCCGAATTCTACCAGGCCCGCAAAAAGCTGGACGACGAGGCCCGCAACCTTCCGCAGGGCGTCCTGGGGCCCTTCGTCAACGACGAGTTCTCGGACGTGACGTTCGCCCTCTTCGCGGTCCAGGCGCCCGACATGCCGCCGCGGCTGCTGACGCGGGAGGCCGAACGGCTCCGCCAGCGGCTTCTGCAAGTGGCGGGGGTCAAGAAGGTGAACATCCTGGGCGAGCGTCCGGAACGGATCTTCGTCGAGTTCTCCCACGCGAGGCTGGCGACCCTCGGCATCGGGGCCAGGGACATCTTCGACGCGCTCCAGCGCCGGAACGCGGTCACGCCGGCCGGATCGATCGAGACCGACGGGCCGCAGGTCTTCGTCCGGCTCGACGGCGCCTACGACGACCTGCAGGAGATCCGCGACACGCCGATCGTCTCCGGCGGGCGCGTGCTGAAGCTGTCCGACATCGCCTCGGTCGAGCGCGGCTACGAGGACCCGGCCACCTTCCTGATCCGCCACGGCGGCGAGCCGGCCCTGATGCTCGGCGTCGTCATGCAGGACGGCTGGAACGGCCTGGAACTGGGCGCGGCGCTGGAGTCGGAGCGGGCGCGGATCTCGGCGGAGCTGCCGGCCGGCCTCGCGCTCACGAAGATCACGGACCAGGCGGTCAATATCCGCGAGTCCGTGGACGAGTTCATGCTCAAGTTCTTCGCGGCGCTGGGCGTGGTCATGGCGGTCAGCCTCGCCAGCCTGGGGTGGCGGGTCGGCATCGTGGTCGCGGCGGCGGTGCCGCTGACGCTGGCGATCGTCTTCGTGGTCATGCTCGACACCGGGCGGGCGTTCGACCGGATCACGCTGGGCGCCCTGATCGTGGCGCTCGGCCTGCTGGTGGACGACGCGATCATCGCGATCGAGATGATGGTGGTGAAGCTGGAGGAGGGCTTCGAGCGCGCCAAGGCCGCCGCCTATGCCTGGAGCCATACCGCCGCCCCCATGCTGTCGGGCACGCTCATCACCGTCATCGGCTTCACGCCGGTCGGGTTCGCCAGGTCGACCGCGGGCGAGTATGCCGGCAACATCTTCTGGATCGTCGGGTTCGCCCTGGTCGCGTCCTGGTTCGTCGCGGTGATCTTCACCCCCTATCTCGGGGTCAGGCTGCTGCCCGACATCAAGCCGGTTCCGGGCGGGCACGCGGCGATCTACGCGACGCCCAACTACCGCCGGCTGCGCCGGATCGTGGGATGGTCGGTCCGCCGCAAGTTCCCCGTCGCGGGCGCGGTGGTCGGCCTGCTGGTCCTGTCCGGGCTGGGCCTGGGCACGGTCAAGCAGCAGTTCTTCCCGGCCTCCGACCGGCCGGAGGTGCTGGTCGAGGTGCAGATGCCGGAAGGGACCGGCATCGCCGCCACGTCGGCCGCGACGGCCAAGGTCGAGGCCTGGCTGAAGCTCCAGCCGGAGGCGGAGATCGTCACCAGCTACATCGGCCAGGGCGCCGCCCGGTTCTTCCTGTCCTACAGCCCGGAACTGCCCGATCCGTCCTTCGCCAAGCTGGTCGTGCTGACCCCCGACGCGGAGGCGCGCGACCGCCTCAAGCTCCGCCTGCGCCAGCGGATCGCGGAGGGGCTGGCCCCGGAGGCGCGGCTGCGGGTGACCCAGCTGGTGTTCGGCCCCTATTCCCGCTTCATGGTCAATTTCCGGGTGATGGGTCCCGATCCGGCGCGGCTCCGCGCCATCGCCGACGAGGTCCAGGCGGTGATGCGGGCCAATCCCCACACAAGGCAGGTCAACCAGGACTGGGGCGATCGCGCGCCGACGGTGCATTTCGTCCTGGACCAGGACCGCCTGGGCCTGATCGGCCTGACGCCCCGGGACGTGGGCGAGCAGCTCCGGTTCCTGCTGGCCGGCGTGCCGGTGACCCAGGTCCGGGACGGCATCCGCGCGGTCGAGGTGGTCGCCCGCAGCGCCGGCCCGGAACGCCTGGACCCGTCCAGGCTCGGCGAGCTGACCCTGACCGCGCGCGACGGCCGGCCGGTCCCGCTCTCCCAGGTCGGCCGCGTCGAGATCCGGCCGGAGGACCCGATCCTGAAGCGCCGCGACCGCACGCCCACCATCACCGTCCAGGCCGACATCGACGAGACCCTGCAGCCGCCCGAGGTCTCGCTGGAGATCCTGGAAGCGCTGGCGCCGCTGACGGCGCGGCTGCCCGACGGCTACCGGATCGAGGCGGGCGGCAACATCGAGGACGCGGGCAAGGCCAACGCGGCGCTGCTCCCGCTGTTCCCGGTCATGATCCTGCTGACCCTGCTGGTCCTCGTCGTGCAGACCCGGTCGCTGTCGGCGACCGCCATGGTGTTCCTGACGGCGCCGCTGGGGCTGGTCGGCGCCGTGCCGGCCCTGCTGCTGTTCCAGCAGCCCTTCGGCTTCAACGCGATCCTGGGGCTGATCGGGCTGTCCGGCATCCTGATGCGCAACACGCTGATCCTGATCGGCCAGATCCACGCCAACCAGCGGGACGGGCAGGATCCCTACACCGCCGTGGTCGAGGCGACCGTCCAGCGCGCCCGGCCGGTGATCCTGACGGCGCTGGCCGCCGTGCTGGCCTTCATCCCGCTGACCACCTCGGTCTTCTGGGGCTCGATGGCCTATACCCTGATCGGCGGCACGGCGGCCGGCACGGTGCTGACCCTGGTGTTCCTGCCGACCCTCTACGCGATCTGGTTCCGGGTCCGCGCCGGCGAGGCTCCCGCCGCGCCGCGGGCGACGCCGGATGACCTCATCCCGGGGTTGACGGTCTCCGGCTCGCGCCATAGCGTCGTCTGACAAGCCGCGACAAGAAGGCGGCGGAGGGGGAAAGAGCATGCATATCCTTATCATCGGCGCGGCCGGCATGGTCGGCCGCAAACTGGCCGGGCGCCTGGCGGTTGACGGCCAACTCGGGGGGAAGGGCGTGGACGTCTTGACCCTGGCCGACATGGTCGAGGCCGAGGCGCCGGCCGGCTTCACGGGCGAGGTTCGTAAGGTCGCCCTCGACATCTCCAAACCGGGCGAGGTGGAAAAGCTGGTCGCCGCGCGGCCGGACGTGATCTTCCACCTCGCGGCCATCGTCTCCGGCGAGGCGGAGGCGGATTTCGAGAAGGGCTACGCGATCAACCTGGACGGAACGCGCTTCCTGTTCGAGGCGATCCGGCTCGAATCCGCCCGGGAGCCTTACAAGCCGCGCGTCGTCTTCTCCTCCTCCATCGCGGTGTTCGGGGCGCCGTTCCCGGAGAAGATCGGCGACGAGTTCTTCACCACGCCGCTGACCAGCTACGGCACCCAGAAGGCCATGGGGGAGCTGCTGCTGGCGGATTATTCGCGGCGCGGTTTCTTCGACGGCATCGGCATCCGGCTGCCGACCATCTGCATCCGTCCGGGCAAGCCGAACAAGGCGGCGTCGGGCTTCTTCTCCAACATCCTGCGCGAACCCTTGGCCGGGCAGGAGGCCGTGCTGCCGGTCGGCGAGGATGTCCGGCACTGGCACGCCAGCCCGCGCTCCGCGGTCGGGTTCCTGCTGCACGCCGCGACCATGGACCTGGAGCGGCTGGGCTGGCGCCGCAACCTGTCGATGCCCGGCCTGTCGGCGACGGTGGGGGAGCAGATCGAGGCGCTGCGCCGGGTCGCCGGCGACAAGGCCGTGAAGCTGATCCGGCACGAGCCCGATCCCTTCATCATGAAGATCGTGGCAGGCTGGTCGCGCGACTTCGATACCAGCCGGGCGGAATCCCTGGGTTTCACGGCGGAGAAGAATTTCGACGAGATCATCCGGGTCCATGTCGAGGACGAACTGGGTGGGAAACTGCCGACTTATTCCTGAAACGGGTCGAAGTGGCCGCGGGTCGGTTCGATCTTCGGGCTTGACGGTTTGAAGCTCCCGCCGTAGCGTTCCCTGCAAGCCGCGATCAGACGGCTGTCGTGGGGAGCGTTCCGGTGTGGCTGTCTTGATTCCAGGGTCTTCGACCGCATGGTCCGGCCTGTCGGCCAGCGAAAGGGCCGTGCTGGACCTGCTGTTCTGGTCCCCGGGCCTGTCCCGCGACACGATCTCGACGCGCGCCGCCTTCTCCAAGACCCGCACCAACGCCATCGTCGCGGGCCTGATCGAGCAGGGCCTGGTCGAGGAGATCGGCCTTCAGGAATCGACCGGCGGCCGGCGCGCCGAGACGATCCGCATCAACCGCGGGCTGGGCGTGCTGCTGGGCGTCGATCTCGACGCCACCCGGTTCGACGTCGCCGTCTTCACCCCCGACCTCCACCTGCTGGCCCGCGACGGCGAGGAGATCG